>NZ_KV819908.1:199738-324744 GCF_001815235.1 Pseudomonas sp. HMSC065H01
CGATCGCCCACTCCACCGTGTACCAGCCGATGAACAAGTCGGTGCATGACTTCAAGATCAGCCCCTTCTCGCGGAACGCCTTCTATGGCGTAGCCAACCAGCCCTGATGCCGACGCCACCCCGGTCGTGAAACGACCGGGGTGCAGAAGAACGGCACGACCCGTACTTCATTTCTTTGCTTTTCCTGCCCGTGTTCCAGAACGGCGCTGCGCGCGTTCCGCCAGGAGCGCTCGCCTCGCCGTATTCGACCGCCGCGCCCAGGCGCGGGCGAAACCGGCGCAAACCTGGTGGGTAAAACAGGTGCCATGACAACAATAAAGGGAGCAATCAGGTGATGAGATACCAACGAGTGACCGGCGCGACGCTGGGATTGGCCTTGATGGCATCGGCCGCGCCAGGCTGGGCAGCGGACGAGCAGGCAACCCCGCCGACCCCGGACAATCCCAGCTACGCCGCCCAGGTGCAGAGCATCCCCAGCGTGGAGAAACCGATCAAGGGCCAGGCCGGCGCCAGCGGGCTGTTCGAGGGGCAGAGCCTGACCCTGACCACCCGCAACTTCTACTCGCGGGAAAACATGAAGGACAGCTTCACCTTCCGCATTCCCAAGGCCGGCGGCGGCTCCCAGCGCATCCACCAGCGCAACGCCTGGGTCCAGGGCACGGTGCTCAAGTACAGCTCGGGCTACACCCAGGGCAGCATCGGCTTCGGCTTCGACGTCGCAGCCTTCAACGAGATCGCCCTGGAGCGCGGCAAGGGCCGCATCGGCGGCGGCGGCAACCGGACCCTGGCGAACAGCGATGGCGAGGCGATCGGCGAGTGGTCCAAGCTGGGCGTCGCCAACATCCGCCTGCGCGCCTCGAATACCGAATTCAAGGCCGGTCGCTTCCTGGTCAACACTCCAGTGTTCAGCTATATCGACAACCGTGCCCTGCCCTCCAGCTTCACCGGCTTCGCCGTGACCAGCGAGGAGCTGGACAACCTCAGCCTGCAGGCCGGCAGCTTCCGCAAGGTCAGCCCGCGGACCGGTTCCGGCGACGAGGACATGACCACCGAGTACGGCACCCGCCAGGTCAAGGGCGACCGCCTGAACTACCTGGGCGGCAACTACAAGCCGCTCGACGGGCTGGAAATCTCCCTCTATGGCTCGCATTTCCAGGACGTCTGGAACCAGTACTACCTGGGCGTGACCCACGACATCGGCGACCTCGAGAACGGCATCGCCCTGCGCACCGCCTTCAACGGCTACCACACCGGCGACACCGGCGCGCGCGAGGCCGGCTACATCGACAACGACACCTGGAGCCTGGCCTTCACCCTCGGCCATCGCGCCCACGCCCTGACCCTGGCCTACCAGCAGGTCGACGGCAACGAATACTTCGACTACGTGCACGAGACCTCGGCGATCTTCCTGGCCAACTCGATGCTGGCCGACTACAACAGCCCCAACGAGAAGTCCGCGCAGATCCGCTACGAGACCGACTGGAGCTACTACGGGGTCCCCGGCCTGAGCACCGGCGTGTGGTACGTGAAGGGCTGGGACATCGACGGCACCCACTACGACGGCGATCGCAACGGTGCCTACGGCAACTACGCCGAGGTGCGCGCCCAGGACGGCGAGAAGCACCACGAGCTGGGCCTGATGGCGGCCTACAAGGTGCAGAACGGGCCGATCAAGGACAGCACCTTCAAGCTCACCTACATGATGCACAAGGCCAGCCAGAACCAGGTCGACGGCAGCGTCAACGAACTGCGCCTGGTCAGCACCTTCCCCTTCAACCTGCTGTAAACCTGCGACAACCGGCGGCCCCGGCGACGGGGCCCACGAGGAGGACCCCATGCTCCATCCGTTGCTCCGACACCTGCCCCTGGCCCTGGCGCTATGCGCCGCCGGCGCGGCCCAGGCGAAGAACCTGGTGGTCTGCACCGAGGCCAGCCCGGAAGGCTTCGATATCGTCCAGTACACCGGCGCGGTGACCGCCGACGCCTCCGCGGAAACCGTGTTCAACCGCCTGCTCGCCTTCCGCCCCGGCACCACCGAGGTGATCCCGGGGCTGGCCGAGCGCTGGGACGTCAGCGCCGACGGACTGAGCTATACCTTCCACCTGCGCCCCGGCGTGAAATTCCATACCACCGACTACTTCAAGCCGACCCGGAGCCTGAATGCCGATGATGTGCTGTGGACCTTCCAGCGCGCCCTCGATCCGAAGCATCCCTGGCATGCCTCGGCGCTGCGCGGCTACGCCTACTTCGACGCGATGGGCATGGGCGAGCTGATCAAGTCGGTGGAAAAGGTCGACGAGCTCACCGTGCGCTTCGTCCTCAACCGTCCCGAAGCGCCGTTCCTGCGCGATATGGCGATGCCCTTCGCGTCCATCTATTCCGCCGAGTACGGCGACCAGTTGCTCGCCGCCGGCAAGCAGGGCCAGCTGAACAACCAGCCGATCGGCACCGGGCCGTTCGTCTTCAAGCGCTACGCCAAGGACGCCCAGGTCCGCTATACGGCGAACCCGGACTACTACGCCGGCAAGCCGCCGATCGACAACCTGGTGTTCGCCATTACCCTCGATCCCAACGTGCGCATGCAGAAGGTCCGTGCCGGCGAGTGCCAGGTCTCGCTGTACCCGAAACCGGAGGACGTGCCGCGCCTGAAGCAGGACCCGAACCTGGCGGTGGACGAGATCGATGCCCTGCTGACCACCTACATTGCCATCAACACCCAGCACAAGCCGCTCGACGACCCGCGCGTGCGCCAGGCGATCAACCTCGCGCTGGACAAGAAGGCCATGCTCGACGCGGTGTTCGGCCCCGGCGCGGCCAGTCCGGCGGTCGGTCCCTATCCCCCGACCCTGCTCGGCTACAACCATTCGATCCAGGACTGGCCGCACGATCCCGAACGCGCCAGGGCGCTGCTCAAGGAAGCCGGCGCGGAAAATCTCAGGATCACCCTGTTCATTCGCAACGGCACCTCGCCTACCATCCCCAACCCCGCCCTGGCGGCACAGATGCTGCAGGCAGACCTGGCCAAGGCCGGCATCCAGCTGACCATCCGTTCCCTGGAATGGGGCGAGCTGCTCAAGCGTTCGAAGGCCGGCGAGCACGACCTGTCGCTGCTTGGCTGGGCCGGCGACAACGGCGACCCGGACAACTTCCTCAGCCCGAACCTGAGCTGCGCCGCCGCCGAGTCGGGTGAAAACCAGGCGCGCTGGTGCGACAAGGACTTCGAGGCGCTGATGCGCAAGGCCCGCGAGGTGAGCGATCCGGCCGAGCGGGCGAAACTGTACGAGCAGGCCCAGGTGGTATTCCACGAACAGGCCCCATGGATACCGCTGGCCTACCCGAAGCTGTTCAACGTCCGGCGGAACACGGTGCAGGGCTACGTGATCAATCCGTTGAGCAACAACAACTTCGCCACCACCTCGGTGAAGCCGTAGAAGAACAAGGACCACAGCCCCGCCGCCAGCGGGGCGCACGGTCCGCGATGAGGAGTTACCCGCCAACATGCTTAGTTTCATTGCACGACGATTGGGGTTGCTGATCCCCACCTTCTTCGGCGTGACGCTGCTCACCTTCGCGCTGATCCGCCTGATTCCCGGCGACCCGGTGGAAGTGATGATGGGCGAACGTCGCGTCGATCCGCAGATGCATGCCGAGGCCCTGCACCGCCTGGGCCTGGACAAGCCGTTGTACCAGCAGTACCTGGACTACGTGGGCAACCTGGCACAGGGCAATCTCGGCGAATCGCTGACCACCCGCGAAGGCGTCTGGCACGAATTCCTCACCCTGTTCCCGGCGACCCTGGAACTGTCCCTGGCCGCCATGCTCTTCGCCGGCACCTTCGGTCTGCTGGCCGGGGTGATCGCCGCCCTGAAACGCGGTTCGCTGTTCGACCACGGGGTGATGACGGTGTCCCTCGCCGGCTATTCGATGCCGATCTTCTGGTGGGGCCTGATCCTGATCATGCTGTTCTCCGTGTCGCTGGGCTGGACGCCGGTGTCCGGCCGTCTCGACCTGCTCTACGACATCGAGCCGAAGACCGGCTTCATGCTGATCGACACCCTGCTTTCCGACGAACAGGGCTCGTTCCTCGATGCCGTGCGCCACCTGATCCTGCCGGCCATCGTGCTGGGCACCATCCCGCTGGCGGTGATTGCCCGCATGACCCGCTCGGCGATGCTCGAGGTGCTGCGCGAAGACTATGTGCGCACCGCCCGCGCCAAGGGCCTGTCGCCGGCCCGGGTGGTCTTCGTGCACGCCCTGCGCAACGCGCTGATTCCGGTGCTGACGGTATTCGGCCTGCAGGTCGGCACGCTGCTCGCCGGCGCGGTGCTGACCGAAACCATCTTCTCCTGGCCGGGCATCGGCAAGTGGCTGATCGACGCCATCAGCCGTCGCGACTACCCGGTGGTGCAGAACGGCATCCTGCTGGTCGCCACCCTGGTCATCCTGGTCAATTTCGTCGTGGACATCCTCTACGGCCTGGCCAACCCGCGCATTCGCCACCAACGCTGAGGAGCCAGCCGATGAACGCCATGCACAACGCTCCCGCCAGCGACCCGAGCCTGGTCTACCCGTCCCCGCTGAAGGAATTCTGGCAGGCCTTCGCGCACAACAAGGGCGCCCTCGGCGGCCTGCTGTTCATGCTGCTGATCGTGTTCTGCGCGCTGTTCGCCCCCTGGGTCGCCCCCTACGATCCGAGCGAGCAGTTCCGGGACTTCCTGCTGACCCCGCCATCCTGGCTGGAAGGCGGCCAGGCGCGCTTCCTGCTCGGCACCGACGAGCTGGGCCGCGACCTGCTCTCGCGGCTGATCCACGGCGCCCGCCTGTCGCTGCTGATCGGCCTGTCCTCGGTGGTGATCTCGCTGATCCCCGGCATCCTCCTCGGCCTGCTCGCCGGCTTCTCGCCGAACCGTGCCGGGCCGCTGATCATGCGCCTGATGGACATCATGCTGGCGCTGCCGTCGCTGCTGCTGGCGGTGGCCATCGTGGCGATCCTCGGCCCGGGCCTGATCAACACCGTGATCGCCATCGCCATCGTCTCGCTGCCGGCCTACGTACGCCTGACCCGCGCCGCGGTGATGACCGAGCTAAACCGCGACTACGTCACCGCCTCGCGCCTGGCCGGCGCCGGCACCCTGCGACTGATGTTCGTCTGCGTGCTGCCGAACTGCATGGCGCCGCTGATCGTCCAGGCCACCCTGAGCTTCTCTTCGGCGATCCTCGACGCCGCCGCCCTCGGCTTCCTCGGCCTCGGCGTGCAACCGCCGACCCCCGAGTGGGGCACCATGCTCGCCTCCGCCCGCGACTACATCGAGCGCGCCTGGTGGGTGGTCAGCCTGCCCGGCCTGACCATCCTGCTCAGCGTACTGGCGATCAACCTGATGGGCGACGGCCTGCGCGACGCCCTCGATCCGAAACTGAAGAACGCGGCATGAGGAGCACAACCATGAACAGCGCATCCGTATCCGTGCCACAGGAGACCGCCGCATGAGCCTCCTCGATATCAAGAACCTCAGCGTACGCTTCGGCGACACCACCGCCGTGCCCGTGGTCGACGGCCTCGACCTGAGCGTCGACAAGGGCGAGGTGCTGGCCATCGTCGGCGAGTCCGGCTCCGGCAAGTCGGTGACCATGATGGCCCTGATGGGCCTGATCGACGCCCCCGGCTGGGTATCCGCCGATCACCTGCGCTTCGACGGCCACGACATGCTCACCCTCAAGGGCCGCCAGCGCCGGCGCATCGTCGGCAAGGACATGGCGATGGTCTTCCAGGACCCGATGACCGCCCTCAACCCCAGCTACACCGTCGGCTACCAGATCGAGGAAGTCCTCCGCCTGCATCTCGGCCTGCGCGGCAAGGCCCTGCGCCAGCGCGCCCTGGAACTGCTCGAACGGGTCGAGATCCCGGCCGCCGCCAGCCGTCTCGACGCCTACCCGCACCAGCTCTCCGGCGGCATGAGCCAGCGCGTGGCGATCGCCATGGCTATCGCCGCCGAGCCCAAGCTGCTGATCGCCGACGAGCCGACCACCGCCCTCGACGTGACCATCCAGGCGCAGATCATGGAGCTGCTGCTGAACCTGCAGCGCGACCAGGACATGGCGCTGATCCTGATCACCCACGATCTCGCCGTGGTCGCCGAGACCGCCCAGCGCGTCTGCGTGATGTACGCCGGCGAAGCGGTGGAGATCGGCGGCGTGCCGGCGCTGTTCGACCGCCCGACCCATCCCTACACCGAGGCGCTGATCAAGGCGATCCCCGAGCACTGTGCCGGCGAAGCCCGCCTGGCCACCCTGCCCGGCATCGTTCCGGGGCGCTACGACCGCCCGCGCGGTTGCCTGCTGTCGCCACGCTGCCCCTATGCCCAGGAGCATTGCCGCCAGGAGCGGCCGGCCCTGGAAGCGCACGAGCGCGGCGCGGTGCGCTGCTTCTATCCGTTGAACCTGCTGAACGAGGTGGCCTGATGGAAACCGTTCTGACCGCCCGTGATCTGACCCGTCACTACGAAGTCTCCCGCGGCCTGTTCAAGGGCCATGCCCAGGTGCGCGCGCTGAACGGCGTATCGTTCGAACTGGAAGCCGGCAAGACCCTCGCCGTGGTCGGCGAGTCCGGCTGCGGCAAGTCGACCCTGGCGCGCGCCCTGACCCTGATCGAGGAACCCACCTCCGGCTCGCTGAAAATCGCCGGGCAGGAGGTCAAGGGCGCCAGCAAGGACCAGCGCCGGCAGTTGCGCCGCGACGTGCAGATGGTCTTCCAGAACCCCTACGCCTCGCTCAATCCGCGACAGAAGATCGGCGACCAGTTGGCCGAGCCGCTGCTGATCAACACCGCGCTGTCGCGCGAGGAACGCCGCGAAAAGGTCCAGCAGATGATGCGCCAGGTCGGCCTGCGGCCGGAGCACTACCAGCGCTACCCGCACATGTTCTCCGGCGGCCAGCGCCAGCGCATCGCCCTGGCCCGGGCGATGATGCTGCAACCCAAGGTGCTGGTGGCGGACGAGCCGACCTCGGCCCTCGACGTGTCGATCCAGGCCCAGGTACTGAACCTGTTCATGGACCTGCAGCAGCAGTTCCGCACCGCCTACGTGTTCATCTCGCACAACCTGGCGGTGGTCCGCCACGTCGCCGACGATGTCCTGGTGATGTACCTCGGCCGACCGGCGGAGATGGGGCCGGCGGACAAGCTCTACGAGAACCCGCTGCATCCCTACACCCGCGCGCTGCTCTCCGCGACCCCGGCGATCCACCCGGACCCGACGAAGCCGAAGATCCGCATCCAGGGCGAACTGCCGAACCCGCTGCACCCGCCGGAGGGTTGCGCCTTCCACAAGCGCTGCCCCTACGCCACCGAGCGCTGCCGCAGCGAGGTGCCCGAGCTGCGCCTGCTCGACCAGCGCCAGGTGGCCTGTCACCACGCCGAGCAGTTCCTCGGCTGAGCGCCACGGGGCGCTCGCCGCCCCGCAGCCCTTCAGAGCTGGCGCAGCAGCGCCAGCCTTACCCCGAACCCTATCAACAACCCACCGAAGCCCCACTGCTGCAGGCGCTGTGCCCGCGGCCGGGACGCCAGCCAACGGCCCAGGCGGCCACCGACCAGGGCGTAGGCGCAGTCGAAGGCCAGGCCAACCAGAACCAAGACCGTACCGAGCGCGGCGAACTGGACGGCCAGCGAACCGGCCCCGGGGCTGACGAACTGCGGCAGCAGCACCGAACAGAACAGCAGGGCCTTGGGGTTCAGCAGGTTGGTCAGGAGTCCGCGCAGCAAGGCCCGGCGGTCGGCGTAAGGGACCACCGGCGCGGAGCCCGCGTCGCTGGTCGGCAAGGCCAGTCCGCCACCGCGCAGCATCTGCAGGCCAAGCCAGGCGAGGTAGGCGGCGCCGAGCAAGCGCACCAGGTCGAAGGTCCAGGGAGCGGTACGGAACAGCAGCGCCAGTCCAGTCGCGGCCATCAGCACATGGCAGGCCCGAGCCAGCGCCAGGCCGAGGGCGGTGACCAGCGCCGCGCGACGGCCCTGGCGGGCGCCGGTCTGGAACAGCAGGAGCATGTCTGGTCCGGGCACCAGGTAAACCACCGCCAGGGCAATCAGGAAAGCGCTCGTGTCCATCGTATCGGCTCCAGGAAGGTGACCCGGATAACGATTCTATGCCCGCAAGGCAGGGCAGGTGCTTGCGTTTTCCACCAGCCTATCCATTCTATTTGGCAGTAAATTCCACTCTCTGGAGACTATCCATCCGGATATGCCAAGATGAAACTCGACGCCTATGACCACCGCATCCTCGCCGCCCTCCAGCGCGACGGCCGCCTGAGCAACGTCCAGTTGGCCGAGGAGATCGGTCTCTCCCCGTCCCCCTGCCTGCGCCGCGTGCGCCTGCTGGAAGAGGCCGGGGTGATTCGCGGCTACCAGGCCAGCATCGACCGCGACGAGGTCGGCCTCGGCCTCACGGTGTTCGTCGGGATCAAGGTGGAACGCCACCGCCAGGAGCAGGCCGAGGCCTTCCACCGTGCGGTGGTCGACCTGCCGGAGGTGATCTCGGTGCACCTCGTCTCCGGCGAGTCGGACTTCCTCCTGCAAGTGGTGGTCCCCGACCTGCGCGCCTACGAACGCCTGCTCAGCGAGACCCTGCTGCGCCTGCCCGGGGTCAGCGACATTCGCAGCAACTTCGCGATCAAGACGGTCAAGGCGCCCTCGCCGCTGCCGCTCGGCCACCTGGCCGGCTGAGCGCTCAGCCGCGGAAGAAGCGGTAGAAGCGCAGCAGATCGGCCTGCTGCGTCGCCAGGTCGCTCTCGACGAAGGTTACCTCGCTATGCGCGGGGCTTTGCGCCAGGCGCGAGAGGTCCAGTGGATGGACGAAGCCCAGCAGCGGATAGCCGCCCATGCTCTGGCGGTCGGCCATCAGCACGATGGGTTGGCCATCGGGCGGAACCTGGATAGCGCCCTCCACCACGCCCTGCGACCAGGCGCGCGGCGCCCCGCGCAGTGGCTTGCCGGCCAGGCGGACACCCATGCGATCGGACCGCGGGCTGATTCGCCAGGCGCTGGCGAAGAAGGCTTGCCGGCTGGCTGCGTCGAAGGCCGCTGCATCGCCGCCGAACAGCACGCGCAAGGGCCGCTGCTGCCGGTAGTCCGGCTGGAAACGCCAGGGCACGCTGGCATCCCACGGACACGCCGCTCCCGCTTCGGCACACGGCAGGCAATCGCCCTCCGCCAGGATCCGGCCATCGCCCTGTAAACCGCCGAGCCCGTCGCGAACCTGGCAGGCGACGCTGCCCAGTACCGGCCTCGCCCGGAAACCGCCGGCGCAGGCCAGGTAGGCACGCTGCCCGGCCTCGGCGAAGCCCAGTTCGATGCGTTGCCCGCGGCGGACCCGGAAGCGACTCCAGGGCAGGCATTCGCGACCGTCCACCGTCAGCGCCAGGCGCGCTCCGGTCAACGCCAGCCAGGTCGCCTTCACCCTGCACTCCAGCACCAAGCCGCCGAAAGCGATTTCCAGCAACGGCGTCCCCCAGGGATTACCGAGCAGACGATTGGCCCAGGCTGCCGCCTGGCGGTCCAGAGGGCCGCCCGGGGATACGCCGAGGTGCTGCCAGCCGCGCCGGCCGTCGTCCTGCAGCAGGCTCTGCGGACCCGCCTTGACGACCCGCAAACCATTCATTCGCGCCCGCCCAGGTCGAGGAAAGCCTCGCGCCCGATGGCGACGAAGCGCACCCGGTCGCCCAGCGCCAGTGGGCACGGAGGAGTGACGGCCGGATCGAACGGACGCCACGGACTGCGTCCCAGCAGGTGCCAGCCGCCGGGCGAGGCCTGCGGATAGATCGCCGTCTGCGCCTCGGCAATGGCCAGGCTGCCGGCCGGTACACGCGCCCGCGGGGTGGCCCGCCGCGGCAGGACCAGGCGCGGATCGAGGCCGCCGAGGTAGGCGAATCCCGGAGCGAAACCGATCGCGCCGACCCGGTATTCGGCCGCGCTGTGCAGTTCGATCACCCCTTCGCCAGTCAATCCGCAGGCAACCGCTACCGTCGCGAGGTCCTCGCCGGCGTACCAGACGGGAATTTCGTGCAGGCGCCCGGCATCCTCGGCGGGACGCCAGGCGTGCCACTCCGCCAGCAGCGGACCCAGGCGTTCTTCCAGTATCTGCGGGGCGATGCGGTAGGGGTCGTAATGCAGCATCAGGGTGGTCCAGCCCGGCACCAGATCCCTGACGCCTTCGCCGAGCCCCTCGCGCAGACGTCTGGCCAGCTCGGCCAGGCGCACAGACAGGTCCACTTCGGGCTCTTCGGCGAGCGTCAGCAGCAGGGCTTCGGCACCAGCGGGTTCGATGCGGATCACAGGCTGTCCAGGGCCGCGCGCAGGCGCCGGAGGACCGCCAGCGACTGCGGGTTGTCGCCATGCACGCAAAGACTGTCGGCGGTCAGGCGCAGCGGGTTGCCGTCGTAGTCGGGGAAGGCTTCGCCGCGGGCGATGGCCAGGGCCTGTTCGATGATCCGCTGCGGATCGTGATGCACCGCGCCGCCAAGCCGCCGCGGCGCCAGCCGGCCGTCCGGCAGGTAGGCGCGATCGGCGAAGGCCTCGAACAGCAGCGGCACGTCGGCCTCGTCGGCCAGTTCCAGCTCGCGGCCGTTGTCGGCCAGGGCCAGCACCATCAGCGGCAGGCCCTTGCGATAGGCGGCGCAGGCGTCGAGCACGGCGCGCAGCAGCTCATCGTCGCCGACCAGGTCGTTGTACAGCGCGCCATGCGGCTTGACATAGGCCACCTGGGCGCCGAGGGAACGGCAGAAAGCGTCCAGCGCGCCGATCTGGTACAGCACCATGGCATGCACCTCTTCGGCAGAGCAGGCCAGCGAGCGCCGGCCGAAGCCGCTCAGGTCGGGATAGGCCGGGTGCGCGCCGATGCTCACGCCATGGCGTACCGCCAGCTCCACCGCGCGCCGCATGGTGAGCGGGTCGCCAGCGTGGAAGCCGCAAGCCAGGTTGGCCTGGTCAACCAGCGGCATGCTGTGGACATCGTCGCCCATGCGCCAGGCGCCAAAGCTTTCGCCCATGTCGCAGTTGAGCAGGATACGCCGGCCGGTGTCGTTCATTGTGCGCTCCTTTCGAGGCCAGGATTACGGAAAAATGAGCGCAGTGCTGGCGAATTAGCGTCAGGTAGCATACTCAGGCACTGAGAACAGGAGTAAATTCTCCTCTTTTGCACCGACGACCTTGCATTCATGAAAGTTCTCATCCTGGCGGCCTATGCGCTGAGCATCCTCTATGTCCATTTTCGCGGCCGGGTACGCCACAAGCTGTCGCGCCAATTGAGCGACCACTCCAGCTTCCTCGCTCCGATCAACTGCCTGATGTACCTGTTCTCGAAGGTACCGAACCGCCCCTACCTGGCACCGCAGACCTTCCCCGAACTGCAGGTTCTGGTCGACAACTGGCAAGCCATCCGCAGCGAGGCGCTGCACCTGCACGGCGCCGGCAACATCAAGCGTTCCGAACAGTACGACGATATCGGTTTCAACTCGTTCTTCAAGAGCGGCTGGAAGCGCTTCTACCTGAAATGGTACGACGAGGCCCATCCCTCCGCCGGACAACTCTGCCCGCAGACCACCGCCCTGTTGCGGCAGATTCCCTCGGTCAAGGCGGCGATGTTCGCCGAACTGCCGCCGGGCTCGAAGCTGGTGCGACACCGCGATCCCTACGCCGGCTCGCTGCGCTTCCACCTGGGACTGTTCACCCCCAACGACCCGGCCTGCTTCATCGAGGTGGACGGCGAGCGCTACCACTGGCGCGACGGCGAGGCGGTGGTGTTCGATGAAACCTTCATCCACTACGCGGAAAACGCCACCGAACACAACCGCATCATTCTCTTCTGCGACATCGAGCGGCCGCTGACCCAGGGCTGGGCCACCGCCTTCAACCGCTGGTTCAGCCGCAACGTGATGGCTGCCGCGGCCGCCCCGAACAACGCAGGCGACCGGACCGGCGGACTCAATCGGATCTTCGACAGCCTCTACAAGATCCGCCTGCAGGGCAAACGTTTGAAGAAGCGCAACCGCAAGCTCTACTACCTGCAGAAATGGGGCTTCTTCGCCCTGGTACTGGCTTTCATCCTGTGGATCTGAGGCCCGGCGACGCAACGCCCCGATAGCTCCGTGGGGCGTATGACACCAACGGCGTCATCCGCCGATACCTCGCCGAAATGGCGGATAACCGCTCTGCGGTTATCCGCCCTACGCCACGGACAACGCGAAGTCCCGATAGCTCCGTAGGGCGCATGACGCCAACGGCGTCATCCGCCGACACCCCGCCGAAATGGCGGATAACCGCTCTGCGGTTATTCGCCCTACACCCCGCAAAGCCCAGCAGTCCCGGCAGTTGGCAACGAAAAGGCTCCCTTGGGAGCCTTTTTCATTCATCCGTTCAGTACACGTCGCGTCGGTAACGTCCTTCGTCGGCCAGGCGTTGCAAGGCCTCCTCACCGAGCACTTCGCGCAGCACCCGGTCGACACCGCCGGCCATGCCCTGCAGGCTGCCGCAGACGTACAAGGCCGCACCCTCGTCAATCCAGCGCCGCAGTTCATCCGCCGCTTCATGCAGGCGGTCCTGGACATAGATCTTCTCCGCCTGGTCGCGGGAGAAGGCCAGGTCCAGGCGTTGCAGCTCACCCCTGGCCAGGGCTTGCTCCAGCTCCGCACGACAGTAGTAGTCGTGGGCGAAATTGCGTTCGCCGAACAGCAGCCAGTTGCGCTTGCGCCCGGCGGCAATGCTGGCGCGCAACAGGCTGCGCAGGCCGGCGAGCCCGGTACCGTTGCCGATGAGGATCAGCGGCACGTCATCCTCCGGCAGGTGGAAGCCCGCGTTGCGGCGCAGGCGCAGGGTCAGCGCGGCGCCGAGCGGCAGGTACTCGGTGAGCCAGCCGGAGCAGATGCCCAGGCTGCCGTCGGCATGCTGCTCCTGGCGTACGATCAGTTGCAGGTCGCCATCGCTCTGCAGCGACGCGATGGAGTACTGGCGCACGGAAAGCGGAATCAGCGCATCCAGCAGCGCCTGCGGGTGCAAGCCGACCAGGTGTTCGAAAGAGTCCGGCAGCAAGCGCCCAGCCAGGGCCTGCTCCAGGCTCTGCTCGACGCCCTCGACCGCCACCCGCGCCTGGCCGTCCAGGTTATGCCGCTGCAGCCATTCGCGGATGCGCGCGGGCGCCTGGTGCGGGACGATCTCCAGCAGATCGCCGGCGCGCCATTGGATGGCGCTGTCGGTCGGCGCACGCAGGTCCAGCAGCCAGGTCGACTCGCCCTGGCTGCCAGGATTCAGGCACTCCCGCCGCGCCAGCGACCAGACCTCGAAGGCCGGCGCTTCCCAGGCCGCCGGGGCGGCACCGCCGGTCACCTCGGCCAGGCTTTCCTGCCATTGGCGCAGGGCCGCGGCGTCGCCATCATCGACCTCCACCGGGGCGAACAGGCTCCGCGCGCCCTGCCCCTGCAACCAGCCCTGCATGCGCCGGGCGAAGCCGCAGAACTGCTCGTACTGGCGATCTCCCAAGGCCAGCAGGGCGTAGCTCAGGCCATCGAGGCTGGCGGCCTGGCCAAGCACCTTGCGTTCGAAGCCGCGGGCGCTGTCCGGCGCCTCACCGTCGCCGAAGGTGCTGACCACGAACAGCGCCTTGCGCGCCTCGGCGAGTTGCCCGGCATCCAGGCGCGCCAGCGATTCGACCCGCACCGGCAACCCGGCCGCCTGCAACTGGCCGGCGCTCTGCCAGGCCAGTTGCTCGGCAAAACCGCTCTGGCTGGCGTAGCCGATCAACCAGGGCTCGCCGCTGGCGCCGGCGCTGCCGCCCAGGTCGGCGCGGCTCGCCCGTACCGCGCGTTTCTTGCGCCGGCGGTCGAGGTAGAGCAGCCAGCCGGTGATGAAGAACAGCGGCATCGCCAGGCTGGCGAGCATCATCAGGATGCGTCCGGCCATGCCGAAATAGCTGCCTACGTGCAATGCATAGACGCTGGCCAGCAACTGGCTGCCGAAAGAACGGTCGCTATAGCGCTGGTCGCTTTTCACCTGGCCGTTGGCCGGGTCCAGGGTCAGGGTGTTGAAGGCACGCTCGTGCGGCGCGTCGGTCAGACGATAGAACACTGTCGCCGGCTGGCCGCCCGCCGGCGGCAGGCGCAGGTTGTAGGCCTGCAAGCGGTCGCCGCCGGCCTGGCGGATGCTGTTCCATACCGCCGCGTAGTCGACCACCAGCGGAGCCGCATCGGCCGGGCGCTCGCCACGTCCGCCCGGCTTGCCGCGCTGCGCCTGCTGGCCGGCGGGCGCGTCGTCGAGCAGTTTGAACAGGCCGTTGCGGTACCACTCGTAGGACCAGTACAGGCCGGTCAGCGCAGCCAGCAGGTAGAGCGCCAGGCACCAGGTGCCGGCCACGGCATGCAGGTCCCAGTTGAAACTGCGCCCCTTGCGCGACCAGTCGAGGGTCAGCCAGGCGCGCCAGTCGAAAACCTTGCGCGGCCAGCGCAGGTAGAGACCGGACAGGCAGAAGAAGATCAGGATCAGGGTGCAGACGGCGGTGACCTGCTTGCCGTACTCGCCCATGGCGAGGAACCGGTGCAGTTGCATCATCAGGTTGAAGAAACCCTCGCCGCGCGGCTCGCCGACGAAAGCCCCGGTGTAGGGATCGATCCAGCGCGACTCGCCGCGGCGCTGTCCCGGCGGCGGGGTATAGAAGATCCGCCCGGCCTTGTCGCTGTCCATCTCGACCCAGACGAAGGCCACTTTCCGCCCCGGCTCGGCACCTTCGATACGGCGCACCAGTTCGTCCAGCGGCAGCACACCCTCGGAGCGCTTCTGCACCACCAGCACGTCAGGGTTGAGCGCGCGCATCAGCTCGTCCTGGAACGACAGGGTCGCTCCGGTGACGCCCATCAGCGCCAGCACCAGGCCGGCGCTGATACCGAAGAACCAATGCAACTGGAACCAGACTTTCTTCACAGGATCACCTTCACGGCCGCCGCGCGGCAACAACGGGACTACGCCGACGCCAAGCGCCGGCCAGACGACACGAGGACGTCGGCGGGCAATTCTATTTGATAATCAGTTGCGATAAAGCCGAATTAACGTTCTTTACGCTCTATTTACCCACCTGGATGCGGGAAAGCCCCATCCCGTAGAGGGAATGGGGCTTTCGTGGGGAGCGAGAGCGGCTGTCAGAAGTGGAAGTTGGTGCTGAACAGTATCGTCCTTCCAGCGGCCTGGGACGCATAGTGCGCCGCATAGGCTTTGTCGAAGTACTTCTTGTCGAACACATTCTGCACGTTCAACTGGAAATCGACGTTCTTGCTCAGTTTGTAGCTGGCCATTGCGTCATAGCGCCAGTAATCGGGGACATAGACGGTATTGCCAACGTCGCCATAGACCTTGTCGACATAGAAAGCCCCGCCGCCGATGGTGGTCTTCGGGAAGATGTCATAGGTGGTCCAGAGACTGAAGCTGTTCTTCGGCGTATTTGGCATCTCGTTGCCGTTGTTGGAAGCCGCCGATGCGTTCACATTGCCGTTACGCCCAGCCTTACCGGCATCGACCAACTCGCTGTCCAGGTAGCTGTAGCCCGCGAACACCTTCCACTTCTCGGTCAGCTTGCCGCTGGCGCTCAACTCCACGCCGTCGACGCGGGATTGTCCGGCGTTGTCGTAGGTCTGGTTGGCGACCAGGATGCGGGTATTGTCCTTGTCGGTGCGGAAGATCGCGGCACTCAGCTCCAGCCGCTCGTTGAAGAAAGCCCACTTGGTACCAAGCTCGTAGTTCGTGGTTTCTTCCGGCTCAAGGTTGTTGCTGATGGCGAACCCGTCGACAGCATTCGAGGTATCCCCATTATCGAGCATGCTACCCGGCGGCGTAGCCGAAGTGGCGTAGGACGCATAGATGCTGCCGTTGGGTACAGGCTTCCACACCAAGCCTGCCTGCCAGTTCCAGAAGCTCGACTTGTCGCTGAGTTTGGTAGCGGGTCTTACACCGTGGTTCTTCGCCGTAGTTTCGAAACTATCGAAGCGCGCGCCAATATTGACCTGCCACTGCTCGTTCAGGTCGATGGTGTCGAACGCATATATTGCCTTGGTGGTGCCGACCGTATTCAGCGGCGCATATTTCCGGGTAATACTGCCATTCCATGGATCGTGCGGATTGGGATTTTCCAGACTAGTGCAGTTATAGCCGCTAGGCGCCCCGATCAGCGATGGATTGCACTTGTTGCTGCCCAGGCCGGTATTGGTATCGACGGTATACCCATCGCGCTTGCTGTCTTCTCGGCTGAACTCCAGGCCGGTGCTGAAGCTGTTCTTGAAGCCACCCAGGTAGAACTCTCCAAACAGGTCAGTCTGGTTGACTGCTGTGGTGGTGGTACTTACCCGATTGTTCTGGCGGCGCCAGACCGAGCCATTGTTGATGTTGCCCTGGCTGTCATCCGGTTGTGTCCACAGATAGTCCTGATGACTGTTGCCGTAACGCGAGGTATTGCGAATAGTGAGGCTGTCAGTCAGATCATGCTCAACGGTGATGGTACTGGTATCGATGCGGCTCTTCTGGAAATCGCGCCCCGTCAGCCCATAGAAATTGCCTCGATCGACATTCACCGGTTTGTCCGGATTGTGCTTGCTGCGATCGCTACTCTTGGCATAGGGAATGCCCGAATCCGGGGTATCGTCACTTTCCAGGTGATAATGGCTGACGGTCACTCGGGTCGGCGAGCCAAGACCGAAGGTGAGCGACGGCGCTACGCCCCAGCGACTGACATCGACTTCATCGCGGCCCGCGACATTGGCATCGTGCTTGAGAAGATTCAGCCGGAATGCCGCATTGCCATCGAGGAATTCCTGGTTGAGGTCCAGGGTGTAGCGGCGAGTCTGGTCAGAACCATAGGTGAAGCCTCCATCGATGAAGTTCCCAGCCTTGGCCTGCTTGCTGACGAGATTGAGGCTGCCGCCGGCCGAGCCCCGTCCTCCGAATGCCGAGTTAGGGCCCTTGCTGACCTCGATCTGCTCAAGGTTGAAGATCTCGCGGGTCTGTGCACCAGTATCGCGTACACCATCGACGTAAGTATCGCTTTGCGCATCGAAGCCGCGAATGAATGGCCGGTCACCGGTGGGATTGCCGCCCTCGCCCGCGCCAAAGGTAATACCTGGAACGGTACGCAGTGCATCCTGGAGAGACACGGCGGCGGTATCCTTGATCACCTGCTTTGGTACTACCGTGACGGAGCGCGGCGTATCCAAGAGCGGCGCGGTGTACTTCTTCGACGCCGAGCGGTCGACGTTGTAGGTGGTTTCGTCCTGCTGCTCGCCGACGATGGTGGCCGCATCCAGCGACAGTACGCGGTCCTTGTCGGTCTTTTTCTGCCCGGCCTCGTCGGCGTGGGCTGCCTGCGGTGCGGCGATGGCGGTGATGGCCACACCGATGGCCGAAGCCAGCAGACGTTGCGAAGAAACGGCGGTATCCGTGGACTGACGCGACATTCGAAACCCCTCCCCGGGAGCTGTGAAGGTCGCGGAATTTATTGCAGATCAGAATTGTTATCAATTATTACGGATTCGCATTCGACAGGAATTTACATTCTTTACAATTTTCTCATTACATTTTTTCCCATCTCGCTCGTCTGGAACATTTGGCGGTTTTACATGGCCAATGCAAATCAATATCATTGGCAATCATTTCGCCTTCATGGACAGCGCCATGTTGCTGCATATTCCCGCCATCTTCACCGCCGAGGAAGTCTCCCGGATCCGCGCAGCCCTGGAGCAGGCGGAATGGGCCGACGGCAAGGCGACCGCCGGCTACCAATCGGCCAAGGCCAAGCACAACCTGCAACTGCCGCAGGACCACCCGCTGGCCCGGGAGATCGGCGAAGCCATGCTGCAGCGCCTGTGGAACCATCCCCTGTTCATGTCCGCCGCCCTGCCGCTCAAGGTCTTCCCGCCGCTGTTCAACTGCTATACCGGCGGGGGCTCGTTCGACTTCCACATCGACAACGCCGTGCGCGACATCCATGGCGGCCGCGAGCGGGTCCGTACCGACCTGTCCTCGACCCTCTTCTTCAGCGACCCGGAGGACTATGACGGCGGCGAACTGGTGATCCAGGACACCTACGGCCTGCAACAGGTGAAGCTGCCCGCCGGCGATCTGGTGCTCTACCCCGGCACCAGCCTGCACAAGGTCAATCCGGTCACCCGCGGCGCGCGCTACGCCTCGTTCTTCTGGACCCAGAGCCTGGTCCGCGAAGACAGCCAGCGCACCCTGCTATTCGAAATGGACCAGTCGATCCAGCGACTCACCCGCGACGTCCCCGACCACCCCTCGCTGATCCGCCTCACCGGTACCTACCACAATCTCCTGCGGCGCTGGTCGGAACTCTGAACATGCGCCACCTGCTGCTTCGTCACGAAGCGCTGGACGCCGAAGGTTTCGCCGCACAACTGGCCGGTACCCCGGGCGAGGTTGCCCAGGCCATCCTCGGCGCTGCGCGCGAGGGCCTGACGGAAGCCCAGGCCCTGCTCGGACAGATCCTTCTGGACGGCCAAGGCATCCAGCGCGACCCGAGCCTGGCGCGGACCTGGTTCACGATCGCCGCCGAACGCGGCCACGCAATGGCGCGCAATATGCTCGCTCGCTGTCTTGAACATGGCTGGGGCGGCCCGGCGGATCCAGCCGCGGCAGCCGTCCACTATCGGATCGCCGCCCAGGCCGGCCTTGACTGGGCCCGCTACAACCTGGCCAATCTCCACGCCACCGGCCGCGGCGTGCCCCAGGACCAGCCGCGCGCCTATGCGCTGTATCGGCAAGCGGCCGAGCAGGGCCACGCCAAATCGATGAACCTGGTGGGGCGCTACCACGAAGAAGGCCTGGTGGTCGCTCGCGACCTGGCGCAAGCTGCGCACTGGTATCGACGTTCCGCCGAGGGCGGCGATTTTCGCGGCCAGTTCAGCCACGCCGCGATGCTCAGCGCCTCGGGCCGCCATGCCGAAGCCGAAACCTGGCTCCGGCGTGCCCTCGAAGGCGGCAACCTGAACTTCCTGCGCAGTGCCCGCCATGGCCTGGAGCAGTCGGCCCACCCGCCATTCCGCAGCCTGGCGCTGGCCTACTACCGACGCGCGGCGCAGTTGGGCGACGACACCGATCGAGAGGCTCTGGAACAGGCGCTCGAACGTCACGGGTACGCACGACTGCCCGTCTGACGAACAACGCCCAACCCTTTGTTCACACCCACATAACACTTTTTTGACAAGCCTTTCCCTACCCTCGCCGCTTCATCGAGGCGAGCGACGATCGCGCCTCCGGTCCATCGTACGAGGCTATCGTGTCCCCCACTCCACCAAGCGTTACGCGCAATCGCATCGACTGGGCCGGCCTGGGCTGGCTGTTCCTGTTCTTCTGGTTCTTCTCCGGCATCACCCAACTGCTCCTGCTGACCTCCGGCAACAGCGGTTTCTCCGGTTTCCGCAACGCCATGGTGCTGAGCACCATCTGGCTTGCGCCGGTGTTGCTGTTCCCGCGCTGGACCAAGCCGCTGGCCGCCGTCATCGGGCTGGTGCTGTGGGCCGCCTCGCTGGTCGGCCTGAGCTATTTCGGCATCTATCACCAGGAATTCTCGCAAAGCGTGATCTTCGTGATGTTCGAGTCGAACACCGCCGAGGCCAGCGAATATTTCAGCCAGTACTTCAACCCCTGGATGACCCTCGGCCTGGTGCTCTACAGCCTGGTCGCCATCCTCCTCTGGCGCCGCCTGCGCCCGGTCTACCTGCCGCGCTTCAGCGCCCTGCCGGTGGCGGTGCTGCTGATCGTCGCGACCATCGGTTATCCGTTCTACAAGCAACTGGTCAGCCAGGGCCGACCCTTCGACGAAGCCCTGGACAAGGTCCAGGCGCGCATGGAACCGGCGGTGCCCTGGCAATTGCTGATCGGCTACCAGCAATACCGCCAGCAACTGGGCAGCATGCAGGCGCTGTTGCAAAAGAACGCGGCCCTACCGCCGCTGAAGAACCTCGTCGATGCCAATGGCGATACGCCACGCACGCTGGTCCTGGTGATCGGCGAATCCACGTCGCGCAAGCACATGAGCCTCTACGGCTATCCACGCGAAACGACCCCGCAGTTGGACGCACTGAAGGCCGCGAACCGGAACCTCACGGTATTCAACAACGTGGTGGCGTCGCGGCCATACACCATCGAGGTGCTGCAGCAGGTGTTGACGTTCGCTGACCAGGAGCATCCCGACCGCTTCCTCACCGATCCGTCGCTGATGAACCTGATGAAGCAGGCCGGCTACAAGACCTTCTGGATCACCAACCAGCAGACCATGACCAAGCGCAACACCATGCTGACGACCTTCGCCCAGCAGACCGATGCGCAGTTCTACCTGAACAACCAGCGCAGCCAGAACGCCAGCCAGCTGGACGGCGCGGTGCTGGCGCCCTTCGCCAAGGTGCTGGACGACCCGGCGCCGAAGAAATTCATCGTGGTCCATCTGCTCGGCACCCACATGAACTACAAGTACCGCTATCCCGCCGACTACGCTCGCTTCGTCGACCGCCAGGGCGCCCCGGCGGCCCTCAGCGATGACCAGGTGGAGGTCTACAACAGCTACGACAACGCCGTGCTGTACAACGACTACGTGGTCTCCAGCCTGATCAAGGGCTTCGCCAACAGCGATCCGAACGGTTTCCTGGTCTACCTCTCGGACCATGGCGAGGAAGTCTTCGACGAAGCCCCGCACGACCGTCTCGGCCGCAACGAAGGCGACCCGACCCGCGGCATGTACACCGTGCCCTTCCTGGTCTGGACTTCGCCCAGCTGGCAGCAGACCCATCCGCGCGACCTGCAGGCCCTGGTCGACCGACGCTACAGCAGCGAAGACCTGATCCATACCTGGTCCGACCTCGCCGGCCTCAACTATGACCTCTTCGATCCGACCAAGAGCCTGGTGAGCAACGACTTCCAGCATGAAGTCCGCTGGATCGGCAACCCCTATGCCCACAATGGCTTGCGCGACTTCGACAAGCTGCCGCTGGACAAGGCCGACGCCGGGCAGCAGGTAGCCCAGGCCGGACGACCCGCGCCAACGACGCCGCGCGCACCGTCCCGCCAGCCGAACGAAGGCTGACCGCCGCCAAGGAATGCGCCCCGCCGAGCGGGGCGTTTTTCCATCCGTAGCGCCCTCAGGGCAAGACCAGGTTGCCCTGCTCGTCGAACGGCCAGAACGGGTTGTAGGCAATTTCCCAAAGGTGTCCATCCGGGTCGGCGACATATCCGGAGTAGCCACCCCAGAACACTTCCTGCGGCATCTTGGTCGCCTGCCCGCCGGCCGCCGTAGCTGCGGAGAACAGACGGTCCACCTCGTCCCGCGAGGCGCAGTTGCAGGCCAGGGTGATAGCCGCGAAGCCGGTCGGGCGATCTTCCACCTGCGCATCCTCGGCGAGGGCGCTGCGTCCGTAGAGGCCGAGGACCAGGTTGCGGCCCTTGAGAAATACCACCTGCTCGTTGCCGTCCGAAGAGGGCTGCCAGCCCAGCGCCTGGTAGTAGAGAGAGGAGCGGGCCAGATCGGCGACCCCGAGGGTCACCAGGGAAACACCATTGCCTGTCATGTCGGCGTCCTTGTCATGGGTTGTCGAACAAGGCTGACACGAGCGCCGCGAGGCTTCCAGAGCGACATGAAAAAGCCCCGCCGAGGCGGGGCTCTTCGTAGCAGAGGCGACTGCGCTAGAGGTAGAACGCCTTCAGCGGCGGGAAGCCGTTGAACTCCACCGCACTGTAGCTGGTGGTGTAGGCGCCGGTAGACAGCCAGTAAAGGCGGTCGCCGCTCGCCAGGTTCAGCGGCAGGCCATACTTGTAGTGCTCGTACATGATGTCGGCGCTGTCGCAGGTCGGGCCGGCGATCACCACCTCTTCCATCTCGCCCTGCTTCTCGGTCCAGATCGGGAACTTGATCGACTCGTCCATGGTTTCGATCAGTCCGGAGAACTTGCCGACGTCGGCATAGACCCAGCGCTCCACGGCGGTCCGCGACTTGCGGGCGACCAGCACCACTTCGCTGACCAGGATGCCGGCATTGGCGATCAGCGAACGGCCCGGCTCGAGGATGATTTCCGGCAGGTCGTCGCCGAAGTCCTCCTTGAGGAAGCGGATGATCTCCTCCGCATAGGTTTCCAGGTCGTTGGTCTTGGTGATGTAGTTGGCCGGGAAGCCGCCGCCCATGTTGATCATCTTCAGGACGATGCCGTCTTCTTCCTTCAGGCGCTCGAAGATCACCTTGACCTTGGCGATCGCCGCGTCCCACACCGAGATGTCGCGCTGCTGCGAACCGACGTGGAAGGAAATGCCGTAGGGCTCCAGGCCCAGCTGGCGGGCCAGGATCAGCAGGTCCATGGCCATGTCGGTCTGGCAGCCGAACTTGCGCGACAACGGCCAGTCTGCGGTAGTCGAGCCCTCGGTGAGGATACGCACGTAGACCTTGGCGCCGGGAGCGGCCTTGGCGATGTTGCGCAGGTCGGCTTCGGAGTCGGTGGCGAACAGGCGCACGCCCTTCTCGTAGAAGTAGCGGATGTCCTTGGATTTCTTGATGGTGTTGCCGTAGCTGATGCGCTCCGGACCGACGCCGGTCTTCATCACCTTGTCCAGTTCGTAGATCGAGGCGATATCGAAGTTCGAACCCTTGTCGCGCAGCAGCTCGGTGATTTCGGTAGCGGGATTGGCCTTCACCGCGTAGTAGATCCTGGCGAAGGGGAAGCAGTCGGTCAGTTGGTCGTAGGCATCGGCGATGGTCTGCTTGTCGATGACTACAAAGGGGGTTTCCTGCTTGTCGGCGAAGGCCTTCATGCGCTGGAAGGTTTCAGGGGCGAAATAATCCTCGACCTTGATGGACATGGTTGGGACTCCCAATGGCAAAACACATGGATTCGTAGGGGTGAAGCTGAACGTCTAATCCGTTTCCCCACTTTGGTTCGCCTACTTCCCAAGGCATGTCGCCGAGTATCACCTGCCTGCCGGCAGCCACCGCCTGTTCATCCTGGTAGGTCGCGCGCGTGTCCCGCGCGACGACCTGGCCGCTTGAGCAGCGGACGTCGCCTTGCCACAAGGCGATCTCTCGTCGTCAGTACTTGAGCCGGATGGATCGTTTCCAGCATGGACGTTCGGGCGCGAACTTTAGGACCAAGGGGACGCGAGATCAATAAAAAAATGCCGCGATTTCGCCTCCGCCTGTCGCACCGCCGGATTGACCTGCTCAGCCTTTACCCCATGTGCATGACAGTGGAATGTCCCCGTCCGCCCAGCGTTCAATCGGATGGACGAAAAACGTCCCGCGCAGGCCTTGCGCCTACACCCGGAACGCGCCGATCAGGCGTTTCAGCTGGGTCACCTGGGCGCCCAGTTCGCGGCTGGCCCGTTCGGTCTGGCTGGCGCCTTCCGCGGTGCGCTCGCCGGCCTGGTTGATCTCGACGATGTTCTGGTCGATATCGTGGGCCACGGCGGTCTGTTGCTCGGCGGCGGCGGCGATCTGCTGGTTCTGGTCGACGATCATGCCCACCGCGCCGAGGATATTCTCCAGTGCCTGCTGCACCTGCGCCGACTCGTTGACCGTGCCATCGGCGGTATGGTGGCTGCTGCCCATCGCCTTCACCGCCGCATCGACGCCGCCCTGCAGGCGCAGGATCATCTGTTCGATCTCGGCAGTGGATTGCTGGGTGCGCTTGGCCAGCGTGCGCACCTCGTCGGCCACCACCGCGAAACCGCGCCCCTGCTCCCCGGCACGAGCGGCCTCGATCGCCGCATTGAGCGCCAGCAGGTTGGTCTGTTCGGCGATGCCCTTGATCACATCCAGCACCTGGCTGATCGAGGCGCTGTCACTGGCCAGGCGATTGATCGCCGCCACCGACTGGTCAATCTCGCCGGCCAGGCGCTGGATGCTACCCACCTGCGACTCGACCAGGCTGCGCCCGCTGAGGGTTTCCTGGTTCACGCTGTTCGCGCTGCTCACCGCCATCGCCGCGCTGCGCGCCACTTCCTGGGCGGTAGCGGCCATCTGGTTCATCGCCGTGGCCACCTGCTCGATCTGGCTGCGTTGCCCGGCTACCGCCTGGTTGCTTTCGGCCGACACCGACTCGACGCGGAGGGTCTGCCGCTCGACCTCGCCGACGGTCTGGCTGACCCGCTCGATCAGGTCGTGGATCTTCGCCACCGATTCGTTGAACGATTGTCCCAGCTCGCCCAGCTCGTCACGGCTGCGGGCCTGGAAGCTGACCGTCATGTCGCCGCCGGCGACGCGCTCCATCATTCGCCCGAGATCCTTCAGGGTGGCACGGGTGGAAACGTAGAAACCGCCGTAGAGGTATAGGATTGCGGCAAAAACCACGGCCAGCGCGGCGACTAGCAACAGCATCTGCGTGCGCACCTGTTGCAGGCGCTTTTGCAACTGGGTATCGAGATAGCCGAGAACGGCGTCGTCGAGCTGGTAGGTCTTGTCCATCGCCGCGCTGACCTGATCGTAGAACTGCGTCCACGGGGTATCCAGCGTCTCGGCCACGATCACCCGGTCCTCGAACAACTGCCCCAGGCTCTTCAGGGTCTCGCGACTGGCCTGGGCGGCCTCCTCGAGCAGCTGTGGGCTGCCGGCCAGGGACTCCTGCAGCTTCAGGCCATACTCGCCATGCAGTTTCTCGAACTCCAGCAGCAGTTCGTCGAGCCGCGCGCTGGAGGACGAATTGAGGAAACCCTGGCCCAGGGAGTAGGCGCCGATGGCGCGCCCCTTGCTGATGGCCGCCGTCACCTCCGGCGTTATCGAGCCGACCAGCTCGCTGAGCTGGCGCACCTGGCGCTGGCTGTCCTGGCTGAGCCCGGCCTGGGCGATGAGCAACTTGATGAATACCTGTGCGCTACCGAGCAGCTTCTCCGCCCGTGCGCCCTTGCCCTGCAGGGACCCTTCGGCCTCCACGGCCTGCAAGCCGTTGAGCAACCGGTCGCGCTGGGCCTCGAATTCGGCTACCGCCGCACCATCCTCGCTGAGCGGCGCCAGCGCCTCGAGCCGCCCGCGCAGCCCCTTCTGGACGTCCGCGATGCGCGCTTCCAGATCGCCGGCCTTGCCGGACTGGCCGATGACCGCATTGATCTGCAACAGATCGTTGAGGGACTCCAGGCTACGCCGGATCTGAAGTCCGCTACCCAGCAGCGTCAAGCTCTGCAGTTCGATCCGGGTGTCGCTGAACTGGCGATAGGCATCGCGCACCAGATAGAAGCTGGTGATCAGCAGCGGCAGGAAGAACAGCACGCTGATCAGGCCGAACTTCATGCCGAAGCTGAGCCGGTTCATCAGCGCGATGGCGGGATAGAGTACGGTCTTCACCCAGACGTCTCCTGATTGTTCTTATCGTTCTGAGAGATGCCGCCGCGTGGCGACATTGACGCACGGAGTCCGCTCGGTAATGGCCTTTCGAAATCATGCGGACACGTTCACCTGTGTACCCGATATCGGCCTGGTGTTCTGTAACTTAAGGTTAACGGGGAATCGCAGGCGGATTCCCCGTCGCTGCGCTCAGAGGAACAGCGCGCAGAAGGCGAACACGGCGTACCAGAGCACGGCCGCGCGCACCAGCAATTGCCAGAGCGCATCCAGGCTGGCGACGCCGGCGGCACCCAGTTCGACCGCTTCGACATCGCTGGCGACCCGTCCGGCCTTGCCCAGCAGCGCGGCCGCCGAGATGTCCCAGGCCAGCAGCCAGTGCAGCAGCACGCGGATAACCGCGAGGAAGTTGCCGACCAGGGCGAAGCTCAGCACCAGCGCACGCACCGGCAACCAGTCGAGGATATGCCGGACGCGCGCCGCCTGTTCGCGCAACGCCGGCTGGCGGGCGTGCTCCAGCGCCAGTGCCAGCAGGCGATAGGCCAGGGCCGCCACCGGGCCGAGCAAGGCATACCAGAAGATCACTGCGAAGAAGCTCTGGTAGCCCTGCCAGAGCAGATGGCCGTGCACCCGGCCGATCAGTTCGCTCTCGCTGCCGCCCAGGATCCCCAGATCGCGTTCGGCGACATGGAAGGCAGCCTGGGCCTCCTCGCGCCGCCAGGCGTCGCGGAACGGCCCGAGGTCGGCCATGACGTCGCCGCGGCCGAGACTGTAGACCACCACCAGAAGATGCAGCGGAAGGCTCAGCCAGCCATAGGCCAACGGCTGCAGCAATGTCAGCAACAGGGCCAGCGGCAGCAACGGCAGGACCACCGCGAGCAGCAGCCCCAGCCAGGAGCGGCGGGACACCGAGGGCAGGTCCTCGACCAGGCCCAACCAGGCGAGCCAGGCGCCATCGCGCTGGATACGCCGGCGCCAGCCGGAGAACTTCTCCAGCGCAAGGGCCAGCAGCAACACCAGGAACGTCATGTTTCCTCCTTGGAATCGGTCAATCCGGCGCGGTAGCGCGACCAGTCGAAAGCCTCGCCGGGATCGGTCTTGCGCTCCGGGGCGATATCGCAGTGGCCCTGGATGCGTTCCGGGGTGATCGCCGGGAAGGCCGCACGCAACAGCCGCGTCAGCCCGACCAGGGCAGTGTACTGCGCGTCCGTGTACGGTTCCGTGTCGGTCCCCTCCAGTTCGATGCCAAGGGAGAAGTCGTTGCACGCCTCGCGACCGTCGAAGCAGGAAACCCCGGCATGCCAGGCGCGGTCGTGACAGGAGACGAACTGGGTGATGGCGCCGTCGCGTTCGATGAGGAAATGCGCGGAAACCGTCAGGTGGCGGATCTCCTCGAAATAGGGATGTTCGTTCGGGTCCAGGCGATTCTGGAAGAACGCCTGGACCTTGCCGGTGCCGAACTGTCCCGGCGGCAGGCTGATATTGTGGATGACCAGCAGCGACACCGCGTCCCCTTGCGGACGCAGGTTGAAATTCGGTGAAGGGCAGTGGCGGACGCCACGGACCCAGCCGGTAACGGAATCGAAATGCATACGGGCTCCTGAACGAGCCCCCACTCTAATCCAGCGGCGCCGGAATGACGATCAGGCGGGCTCTGGATCGGCCGCTTCGACATGCTTCGAGGAAAGGTATTACCCGCAAGAACGAAAAGACCCGGCATCCGCCGGGTCCTCGAGAAGCGGCTAGGCGCCCTTGAGGCGCCGCAGGTTGCCGATCACCGACTCCAGGGCCCGGTCGAACAGCAAGGCATCGTCCAGCAGGCGTACCGCCTGCCGGCGAAACTCCACCGCCAGGCCCATGCGGGTCTTTTCCAGGACCTTCATCCCGGTGCGATTGACGAAGATGTAGCGACCGGTGGGCCGGATCACTGCCGCCAGCTTGCAGCGCAGCTTGTGCTCGGCGTCCTCCTGGATCTCCACCCAACTGCCGACACGCAGCGCATCGACCCGCAGCAGTGCCTCGTCGTTGTCCGGCAGGCGCACTTCGCTCTCGACAGGCGCCGGGGCGGCGTCCGGCGAGGTCAGGACGATTTCCTCGACCACCCGCAGCATGACCGGCGCCCGGGGCTTTTCCGCGGCCGTGCCCGGGCTCGCTTCGTCGAGCAGGGGGCTGTCCGCGACCGCCGCCTCGCCGCGCTTGTCGCGCTGCAGACCCTGGACATGCAGGGTTTCCAGCTGGCTGAAGAATTCTCCGGTGGAAAACGGATCGAAGGCTGCGCTGGCCAATCCCTCGCGCAGCGCCTTGAGCAGGCCTGGCACACGCTCCAGCAACTGTTGGCGGGACAGCGGATCGTCATGCGGGCCGACGCTCCAGATCAGCTCGTCCATGGTATCCAGGGCCTCCCGCCACTCGGCCGAAGCCTTGCCATGCTTGAGGCAGATCAGCAGCATCACCTTGCTCCAGGCATCCCGCAGCAGGCGCACCACCACCTCCGGCAGGACCTTGCCGAGCAGTCGCTGGTTCAGCACCTGCTCCACGTCCTGACGAGCCAGTTCGGCCTTGGCGCGGCCTTCCTCGGCGTCGCGGGTGCGCTGCTCGAGGAGCTCGCTGCGGCGGCGCTCGTCGCCGGTGAAGGCAATGAAGTCCTCCAGCAACTCGGCGAAGATCGCCGGGTCGTCGACAAAGTCGTTCAACAGCCGCATCACGACCTGTTCGATCTTCTGGTACAGGCTGTCGCGCCGGGCATCATTGTGTTCGGCCCAGCCCAGCGACGCGGATGCGATCTCGTTGAGCAGGCGACGCGCCGGATGGCTACCGCGGCTGAAGAAGGTCTTGTCGAGCAGGGCCACCTTGAGCATCGGGATCTGCATCCGACCGATCAGGGCCTTCAGCGAGTCAGGCAGGGTGCGGTCATCGAGAATGAATTCGAACAGCATCGACACCAGGTTGATGACGTCATCGTCCACCTGGCCGACCACCCGAGAACGGCCGCTCTTGTGGCTGACCCGCTGGAGCAGTTGGTCGACCCCGTCGCGGACGTCGAACTCCGCGGCGCCAGGGCCCGGCAAGTGCTGTTGCAGGTGGGAAAGCAGGCGCATCAGGTCGTTGCTGGAAATCGGCGCGGCATTCTCAGGCGTTTCGCGACGGTAGAAGGAAGGATTGTCGCGGACCTGCGCCAGCAGTTCCTGTAGCGCGCCGAAGACTTCCTGCTGGCCGCCGTCGAGTAGCGCAGCCTGTGCCTGCAGGGTCCCGGCATCGCGTACCGCTTCGGGACGGACAGCGGGCTGACGCCGCGGCAGTGCGGATTTGAGTTCCGGCAGCACGCCCGCAGCGACCAGGATCTGGTTGGCCTCGGCGTACAACTGGTCGCAATGGGCCAGGACGTACTTCTCGAACAGCTTGAGAATGATCAGCTTGACCTTGATCTCGACGCCGAGCCCCTGGCAGGCATCGAGGAAAGCCGCGGTCAGCGGACGCGGAGCGAGGGGATTGCTCTTCTCGTCGACCTTCCGCCCGACCAGGGTGTTCAGGCGGGTGCTCAGGTGGGCCAGCGCGGTGGCATCGCGGCTCATCACCCGCGCCACCATCGCGTCCACCGCGACGGACTCCTCCAGTTCCTCGTTCTGTACCAGGCTGAGGCTATCGAAGGACACGGTATCCAGGGTCGGCACGGATTTGCCGGACTGTACCTGGTTGAGCGCCGAGAACTCCTCGAAGACCTTCTGCAGGTAGACCCGCTCGATACTCTTGCGCTTGAGGCGCAGGTCGCGCATGGCTTCGAAGAAAGCGTTCTGTTCGAGGTTGCTGGTGGCTCGGTCGGCCATTTCGAAGAGGGTGTCGTCGGCGTTGTCGAACAACGCCTGCAACGCCTGTTTCAGCTGCAACGCCGCCTTGTCGCGCACCTGCACGAGGATGACCGGCAGGCGCCCCGCTCCGGCGTTCGGCGACGGCTCGGAAGCGACCCTGGTCAGGTGCACCACATTGGCATCGTTCTGCATCGGGACTCTCCTGCCACCCTCGCGGCCGCGCATGGAATGGCAAAAATCGGGCACAGAGGATCGATTGGCGTCGTCCGTAACGTCAATTTCCAGGCGTCAAAAACAAGTATCTACATTCATTATAGAGATACTTTCAAATCTAGATAGAGGGTTTTCCTATAGACATGACTCTCTTCACACAAGCGAAGGCCGATGAATGGCGGCCGTCCCGACCGGCGCCCAGGCAGGCACAGACGCCGTCCGCTGCGCTCCGTATAATCGCCCGATCTCGTATAGGAGCCCGCCATGCCTAACCTCACCCTTGCCGACCTCCAAGGCGAAATCCAGGCCAACGTCCGCACCGCCCTGGCGGAAGACGTCGGCGGCGGCGACCTTACCGCTCAGTTGATCGATCCACAGCGCGAGGCCGAGGCCCGGGTGATTACCCGCGAGCACGCGACGATCGCGGGCCGCGCCTGGGTCGACGAGGTCTTCCGCCAGGTCGATCCCCGAGTGCTGGTGACCTGGCAGGTGGAGGACGGCCAGCGAGTCGAGCCGAACCAGATGCTGTTCCAGCTAAAAGGTCCGGCCCGCGCCCTGCTCACCGGCGAGCGCAGCGCGCTGAACTTCCTCCAGCTGCTTTCCGGTACCGCCACCCGCAGCCAGCACTACGCCGACCTGGTCGCCGGCACCGCGGTGAAGCTCCTCGACACGCGCAAGACCCTGCCCGGCCTGCGCCTGGCGCAGAAGTACGCGGTCACCTGCGGCGGTTGCCACAACCATCGCATCGGCCTCTACGATGCCTTCCTGATCAAGGAAAACCACATCGCCGCCTGCGGCGGTATCGATCGGGCAATCGCCGAAGCCCGGCGCATAGCACCCGGCAAGCCGGTGGAAGTGGAAGTGGAGAACCTCGATGAACTGCGCCAGGCGCTGGAGGCCGGCGCCGATATCGTCATGCTCGACGAACTCAGCCTGGACGACATGCGCACCGCCGTCGCCCTCACCGCCGGCCGTGCCAAGCTGGAAGCTTCCGGCGGAATCAACGAGGGCACCCTGCGCAACATCGCCGAGACCGGCGTCGACTACATCTCCATCGGCACCCTGACCAAGGACGTCAGGGCTGTCGACCTGTCCATGCGCCTCACCCTCTGAACGAATCGCAGGCGAAAAAAAGCCCCGCCGAAGCGGGGCTTTTTATGCGACTGGTGCCGGATAGAGGAATCGAACCCCCGACCTTCTCATTACGAATGAGCTGCTCTACCGACTGAGCTAATCCGGCGGCGGCGTGGAAACTATCATCAAATCATCGATAGTTCAACACCATCCAGCGCTTACAAAATTACTTAGAGCAACCTTTCGGAATAAACTGCTCATCCTGATCACTGGTGCACTTCCAGAGACCATCAGCTGCAGTACGAGTCAGGGTAATAATTTTCCCTTTATTCTTCGGTCCTGCACCGCCCATAGTGAAAGTCAAAGTAATATCTGCAGTACCATCAGCAGGATCGGGTTTGAGTGCGATAGTACCCAGTTTGTTAGCATCTGCCGCCACCCCCAGAGGAACCTCTTTCTTAGTAGCGTCCTCTGTACCTGTACCGCTCTTCACGCTCCAACCACGAGAAAGCGCCTCTTCAACGGTAGTCTTCAACGGATTGACCGAAGCAAGAGCAGATGCGCCTTCCGAACGAGCTACATAATTCTGATACTGAGGAATGGCAATTGCAGCCAAGATACCGATGATCGCAACCACGATCATCAGTTCGATCAAGGTAAAGCCTTTTTGAGCTTTCATGAATATCTCCATTGATATGTATAGGCCTAACGCCTAACCCTACCAAGCACTTACCATGCCAAATACCGTTCACATAGCGAGCAAGGCCGTCTTATGCCCTTCCCGAGGAGACTCAAACTTAAAACGGACAGGATGTGACACTTTTTGACAGCCGGACTCCCCCGATTTGGCAGACCCTGTTATCTGCGTTATAAGGCACTTCAATAGCCCTCTGCGATTTCCTTCTCCATGAACGACAGCATCCAACTGAGCGGTCTGTCCCGACAGCTCGTCCAAGCCAATCTACTCGACGAAAAGACCGCCCTGCAGGCCCAGACGCAGGCGCAGCGCAACAAGCTGTCGCTGGTGACGCACCTGGTGCAGAACAAGCTGGTAAGCGGCCTGGCCCTGGCCGAATTGTCCGCCGAGCAGTTCGGCATCGCCTATTGCGACCTGAACAGCCTGGACAGGGAAAGCTTTCCGCGGGACGCCATCAGCGAAAAGCTGGTCCGCCAGCACCGGGTCATTCCCCTGTGGCGACGGGGCAACAAGTTGTTCGTAGGCATCTCCGACGCCGCCAACCACCAGGCCATCAACGACGTCCAGTTCAGCACTGGCCTGACGACCGAGGCCATTCTGGTCGAGGACGACAAGCTCGGCCTTGCCATCGACAAGCTATTCGAGAATGCAACCGACGGCTTGGCAGGTCTCGATGACGTGGACCTGGAAGGACTGGATGTAGGCGTCAAGGAAACGTCCGGACAAGAAGATACTGGCGCGGAGGCAGACGACGCTCCCGTCGTCCGCTTCGTCAACAAGATGCTGCTGGACGCTATCAAAGGCGGGTCTTCCGACTTGCACTTCGAGCCCTACGAGAAGATCTACCGGGTGCGCTTCCGTACCGACGGCATGCTTCACGAAGTGGCCAAGCCGCCGATCCAGTTGGCCAGTCGTATCTCTGCTCGTCTCAAGGTAATGGCCGGCCTGGATATCTCCGAACGACGCAAGCCGCAGGACGGACGGATCAAGATGCGCGTGTCGAAGACCAAGTCCATCGACTTCCGCGTCAACACCCTGCCGACCCTGTGGGGCGAGAAGATCGTGATGCGGATCCTCGACTCCTCCAGCGCGCAGATGGGCATCGACGCCCTGGGCTACGAGGAGGACCAGAAGGAACTCTACCTGGCCGCACTCAAGCAGCCGCAGGGCATGATCCTGGTCACCGGCCCCACCGGCTCGGGCAAGACGGTATCGCTGTACACCGGTCTGAACATCCTCAATACCACCGACATCAACATTTCCACCGCCGAAGACCCGGTGGAGATCAACCTGGAAGGCATCAACCAGGTCAACGTCAATCCGCGCCAGGGCATGGACTTCTCCCAGGCGCTGCGCGCCTTCCTGCGCCAGGACCCGGATGTGATCATGGTCGGCGAGATCCGCGACCTGGAGACCGCCGAGATCGCCATCAAGGCGGCGCAGACCGGGCATATGGTGATGTCCACCCTGCACACCAACAGCGCCGCCGAGACCCTGACCCGCCTGCTGAACATGGGCGTACCGGCGTTCAACCTGGCGACCTCGGTGAACCTGATCATCGCCCAGCGCCTTGCGCGAAAACTCTGTTCGCACTGCAAGAAAGAGCACGACGTACCGAAGGAAACCCTGCTTCACGAAGGTTTCCCAGAAGAGTTGATCGGCACCTTCAAGCTGTATTCACCAGTGGGCTGCGACCATTGCAAGAACGGTTACAAGGGCCGTGTCGGTATTTATGAAGTAGTTAAAAACACCCCGGCCCTGCAGCGGATTATCATGGAGGAAGGCAACTCCATCGAGATCGCCGAGCAAGCCCGCAAAGAAGGCTTCAACGATCTGCGCACCTCAGGCCTGCTGAAAGCCATGCAGGGGATCACCAGCCTGGAGGAAGTCAACCGCGTGACCAAGGATTAATCCATGGCGGACAAAGCGTTAAAAACCAGCGTTTTCATCTGGGAGGGCACCGACAAGAAAGGCGCCAAGGTCAAGGGCGAACTGACCGGGCAGAATCCCATGCTGGTGAAAGCCCATCTGCGCAAGCAAGGCATCAATCCGCTCAAGGTACGCAAGAAAGGTATCTCCCTGCTGGGCGCAGGCAAGAAAGTGAAACCCATGGACATCGCCCTGTTCACCCGGCAGATGGCGACCATGATGGGCGCTGGCGTTCCCCTCCTGCAATCGTTCGACATCATCGGCGAGGGCTTCGACAACCCCAACATGCGCAAGCTTGTGGATGAAATCAAACAGGAAGTTTCCTCAGGTAACAGCCTAGCCAACTCCTTGAGAAAAAAGCCCCAGTATTTTGACGAGCTTTATTGCAACCTGGTAGATGCAGGGGAACAGTCTGGCGCCTTGGAAAACCTTCTCGATCGGGTGGCAACCTATAAAGAAAAGACGGAATCACTGAAAGCCAAGATCAAAAAGGCGATGACCTATCCCATTGCCGTCATCATTGTCGCACTGATTGTATCTGCGATCCTCCTGATTAAAGTGGTTCCACAATTTCAGTCGGTCTTTGAAGGTTTCGGCGCGGAACTTCCCGCCTTTACCCAGATGATTGTCAATCTATCGGAGTTCATGCAGGAGTGGTGGTTCTTCATCATACTGGCGATAGCGATATTTGGCTTTGCATTCAAAGAATTGCATAAACGCTCACAAAAATTCCGTGACACACTCGACAGAACGATCCTCAAACTTCCCATTTTCGGAGGCATCGTCTACAAATCTGCGGTCGCCCGTTATGCACGGACCTTGTCCACGACCTTCGCCGCGGGTGTTCCCCTGGTCGATGCGCTCGACTCCGTCTCCGGAGCGACCGGCAATATCGTGTTCAAGAACGCGGTCAGCAAGATCAAGCAAGACGTTTCCACCGGCATGCAGCTCAACTTCTCCATGCGCACCACCAGCGTCTTTCCCAACATGGCGATCCAGATGACCGCCATCGGCGAGGAGTCCGGTTCGCTCGATGAGATGCTGAGCAAAGTCGCCAGCTACTACGAAGAGGAAGTCGACAACGCCGTGGACAACCTCACCACGCTCATGGAACCGATGATCATGGCCGTTCTCGGCGTACTGGTTGGCGGTCTGATCGTGGCCATGTACCTTCCGATCTTCCAACTCGGCAACGTCGTCGGATAACTGATGCCCCTCCTCGACTACCTGGCCAGCCATCCGCTGGCCTTTGTCTTGTGCGCCATCCTCCTTGGCCTGCTGGTCGGCAGCTTCCTCAACGTCGTCGTGCATCGCCTGCCGAAGATGATGGAGCGCAACTGGAAGGCCGAAGCCCGCGAAGCGCTCGGGCTGGAGCCGGAACCCAAGCAGGCGACCTACAACCTGGTGCTGCCGAATTCGGCGTGCCCGCGCTGCGGCCACGAGATCCGCCCCTGGGAAAACATCCCGCTGGTCAGCTACCTGGCGCTGGGCGGCAAGTGCTCGTCCTGCAAGGCCGCCATCGGCAAACGCTACCCCCTGGTGGAACTGGCCACCGCGCTGCTTTCCGGCTACGTCGCCTGGCATTTCGGCTTCACCTGGCAGGCGGGCGCGATGCTCCTGCTGACCTGGGGTCTGCTGGCGATGAGCCTGATCGATGCCGATCACCAACTGCTGCCGGACGTGCTGGTGCTGCCGCTGCTCTGGCTGGGCCTGATCGCCAACCATTTCGGCCTCTTCGCCAGCCTCGACGATGCGCTGTTCGGCACGGTGTTCGGCTACCTGAGCCTGTGGTCGGTGTTCTGGCTGTTCAAGCTGGTGACCGGCAAGGAGGGCATGGGCTACGGCGACTTCAAGCTGCTGGCCATGCTCGGTGCCTGGGGCGGCTGGCAGATCCTGCCGCTGACCATCCTGCTGTCGTCGCTGGTCGGGGCGATCCTCGGGGTGATCATGCTGCGCCTGCGCAACGCCGAAAGCGGCACGCCGATCCCCTTCGGTCCCTATCTGGCGATTGCCGGGTGGATTGCTTTGCTCTGGGGTGATCAAATAACCCGGACCTATCTGCAATTCGCCGGATTCAAATGACCCAACCCTGGATACTAGGCCTCACGGGCGGTATCGGCAGCGGCAAGAGCGCAGCCGCCGAGCATTTCATTTCCCTCGGCGTCCACCTGGTGGACGCCGACCATGCCGCCCGCTGGGTGGTGGAGCCGGGGCGTCCGGCCCTGGCGAAGATCGTCGAACGCTTCGGCGACGGCATCCTCCTGCCCGATGGCCAGCTCGACCGCGCCGCCTTGCGCGAGCGGATCTTCCAGGCGCCGGAGGAACGGCGCTGGCTGGAGCAATTGCTGCACCCGCTGATCGGCGCGGAGATCGTCCAGTACCTGGCCAGGGCCGAATCGCCCTATGCCATCCTGGTCTCGCCGCTGCTGGTGGAGTCCGGCCAGCGCCAGATGACCCACCGCGTGCTGGTGGTGGATACCCCGGAACATCTGCAACTACAGCGCACCATGCTTCGCGACAAGGTCTCCGAGGAGCAGGTGCGCTCGATCCTCCAGGCCCAGGCCCGGCGCGACGAGCGCTTGAAGCACGCCGACGACGTGCTGGTCAACGACGGCGACCTGTCCCACCTGCAGCGTGAAGTCGAGCGACTGCACGCCTTCTACCTGACCTTGCGAGGAGGCCGAGCATGAGCCAGCCCCTGACCGTGGAGTGCCCGACCTGCGGCGCGCCCGTCGAATGGAAAAGCGACAACAAGTACCGCCCCTTCTGCTCCGACCGCTGCAAGCTGATCGATCTCGGCGCCTGGGCCGCCGAGGAACATGCGATCCCCGGCGACACCCTGGAAGACGACATCTTCTCCGCCGACCTGCCGCCTCGCGAGCATTGAACGCAACGGGCCAGCCAATCCGGCTGGCCCGTTCCTTCAGGGGCGCATGAAAGCGTAGTCGCGCTGGTCGTCGAGATTCTCCGCAAGAAACTGCAGTTCGCTGGCCAGGTCGCCAGCATCGCGCTCCGCCCGGTTCAGTTCGACGATTGCGCTGAGCAACGCGCGCAGGCGCATTGCCCGGTCCGCCTCGTCGCTCTTCGACAGCAACTCTCGCAGGCCCTCTCGGGCCCATTCATGGACACCCATGTTCCGCTCCTCACCTGGGAAAACGGCAGGATCGCGGCCGGCTTCGTCCGAAACACTGACGCAAGTCAGCCGCCGCCCGCCATGAACCTGGCGAATGACTGGTCATCAGGGCTTGCGCTCTTCGTCCTTCCAGGGCGCCTGCAGGTAGCGCGTGCGATTGAAGGTTTCCAGCCACTCCGGGTAGTAGACCACCAGGCCGGTGATCACCGTGCCGTTGATGAAGGCCTCGGGGAACATGATCAGCCACAGGTAACCGGCGAAGTCCTCCAGCCAGGGCGGCATCGGGAAAAGGCCGTCGATCCAGACCACGCCAAGGCCGAGCAGCAGGACCACCACCGCGGTGAGGGCCGCCGGGAAGAAACCGCAGCAGAAGATGTAGACGAACAGGTTGCGCGGCTGGCGCTTTTCCACGAACAACGCCGCCAGCTCCGCGATCAGCGCGGGGATCGCCACCAGCAGCACGCCGTTGACGCCGATCGCCAGCCAATCCTGGCGGCCGAGCAGGCACAAGCCCAGTTGCGCCACCAGCCCCACCACGATCGCCAGCGGCCAGTCGAGCAGCAAGGTGACGGCGGTCATGCCGATGAAATGGAAGGACAGCCCCGATTCGAAGTCCCGGCGCACCAGCCAGAGCAGGAACAGCCCGAGCATGGTACCGAACACCAGGTGCTGGCGGCGGGTATCGCTGACCAGCTCGACCCAGGGCGCGCGCCAGGCGGCGAGCAGCAGCACCGGCGCATAGATGGCCCAGCCCAGTTCCAGGCTTTCCGCCGACAGCAATTCGGCAGCGATCACGGCTGCAGTTGTTCCAGGGCGATGCGCAGGGCCACCGGCGAATCCAACTGGCGGGTTTCCAACACGCGGCGCTGCTCCAGCCTGACCCAGAGGACCTTGCCCTCGTCCGAGGCATAGCGAGAAGCGATGGCCGCGTCGCGATCGAGCAGCACCGGATAACTGTAGTCACGCATGGCCGGCACCGCGAAAAGCCGGGAAATCAGCGCCGGCATGCGGCTGATGTCCGCCAGGAACAGCGCGTGGCGCGCCTCCAGGTAGCCCTTTGGGCGTTCCGCCAGCGCCGCCTTGACCAGCTTCGAGCCGTCCATGTCCCGCGCCACCAGCAGGACCCGGGTGGAGTCGTCCAGCGAGTGCGCCTTTTCGAACTGGTCCTGCAACGTCCAGGGCTCCAGGGTGGAGCCCTTCTCCACGGCCAGCGCCAGGCCGGGCAGCAGCATGGCCAGCAGAACCCAATGCAATCGTTTCACGCGTGTCCCTCCCGAGTGGAAAATACCTGGATGTCCTTGCGCCGCTCCCAGTCCGACTGGGCTCGCCAGAATGCCTGGGCCTCCTCGGCGGCATCCAGGACGAAGACATGGGATTTGCCGATCCCCTCCCTCGCCAGACGCGCCAACACCTCGTCGAGCATCCGCCGCGCGAGCCCCAGCCCTCGATAACCGGGATCGACCACCAGGTGCTGGAGGTAACCACGGCGACCGTCATGCCCGGCCATCAGGCAGGCGATCACCTCCCCTTCGGTTTCGACCAGCAGGCTCAGCCCGGGGTTGCGTTGAAGGTAGGCGAGGAAGAAGGGATAGGCGTCCTCCGCACGGAGGCGGATACCTGGCGTTCGCGACCACAGCGCGAAGAGTGCCGGGTGATCGGCGGCGATGACGCTGCGAAGTTGCATCGGAACGGCTCCGGCCCAAGGGGAACGGCAGTGTACACCGAGCCTCGCCGCTGGCGCGCTCCGGGACGGATTGTCGCAGCCGGAGCGCCTGCGGGCTGGAAAGCGGGCCCGCCGGCAGACTAAGCTGAGCCCATGAACGAAGCGGATTATCTGCGCCTGCTCACCCGTCAGGCCGAACAAGCCAACGACTTCCTCTCCAACGCACGTAAATGGGACCGCGAGCGCTGGGTCTGCCAGCGCTTCCTCGAAGCCCTCAACGTGCCCTATCGCCAGGAGGATTTCGCCGCCCCCGGGGAACAGCCGCCGGACGTCCTGTTCAAGGGTGCCGGCTTCGAGGTGTTCTTCGTCCTCGATGAAGGTCGCCGGCTGAACGAGGAGTGGCGCGAGGAACTGACCCGTCGCCGCCAGGCCGTCAGCCTGCGCCAACTGATCCGACGCGAAGAGCGGCCACAACGGATCGCCGCCGCCGAGCTGCAGGCACGACTGGCGCCAACCCTGCGCAAGAAGGCGCACAACTATAGCGAGCGCGGCATCGACCACGGCGAACTGGACCTGCTGGCCTTCGTCAACCTGAAGCGCGCGGTGCCCGATTTCAATACGCCCTTCCCGCCGCCCACCGAATACCTGCGCCAAGGCTGGCGCTCTCTGTCGATGGTCGGTCCGACCTTTGCCCGGGTGCTCTTCGCTCACTCCGGCGCCCCCGAATTCCTGCGCGCCAACCTCGGCCGCAGCATCCTGTTCGACGCCGGGGTAGGCCTGTGAGCGAAGGGCGGGTGAAGTGGATCGGCGTGCGCTCCGGCAGCCGCGCGCCGATCCAGGAACTGGAGGCGGTGGAGGCACGGCGCGGCCTGGGACTGACAGGCGACCACCCGCACCCGCCGCGCCAGGTCACCCTGGTGCAGTGGGAACACATCGAGGCCCTCGGTACCCTGCTGGGCAGGCCGCTGTTGCCCAACGAGATGCGCCGCAACATCGCCGTCGCCGGCATCAACCTGCTCAGCCTGAAGGACCGTCGCTTCCGCCTCGGCGGCGCGCTGCTGGAAACCACTGGCTGGTACCAACCCTGCGGACGCCTGGAAAAGCACATCGACCACCGCACACTGAAGAGCGTGCGCGAACAGGGCGGCATCACCGCGCGGGTGATCGGCAGCGGAGTGATCCGCCTCGACGATCCGCTGGTGATCGAGCCCCCTGTCTGTCTAGAATGACCGACATCGAAAACGGAGGCCTGCCATGTCCAGCCGACTGAGCCCCGAAGACCAGCAGAAGGTCGAGCAGTACCTCGCCTCGCCGCTGCACCAGGTCGAGCGTGCGCCGTTCCGCCCGTGGTTCCTGATGTTCGTCCTGCTCGCCGTGGTCATCGGCCTGGGCCTGCTCAGCCGCCTCCTCAGCTACCTGGCCTGAGTCGTCCGGTCGAGCCACGCTCCCGACGACCGCCTCACGGAATTCCCACTATGAGATATCCACATGTCCCATCGCATCGTGATCGTCGGCGGCGGCGCCGGCGGGCTGGAGCTCGCCACCCGTCTCGGCCGCACCCTGGGTAAACGCGGCAAGGCCCAGGTCACCCTGGTCGACGCCAACCTCACCCACATCTGGAAACCCCTGCTGCACGAAGTCGCTGCCGGCTCGCTCAACTCCTCCGAGGACGAGCTGAACTACGTCGCCCAGGCGAAGTGGAACCACTTCGAATTCCAGCTCGGCCGCATGCAGGGCCTGGATCGCGCCGGCAAGCGGGTCCGCCTGGCCGCACTGGTGGACGAGAATGGCGTTGAACTGGTTCCCGAGCGCGACATCGCCTACGACACCCTGGTGATCGCTGTCGGCAGCACCACCAACGACTTCGGCACCGAGGGCGCTGCGGAACATTGCATTTTCCTCGATACCCGCGCCCAGGCCGAACGCTTCCACCGACAACTACTCGGCCAGTACCTGCGTGCGCATACCGGGCACGACGCGAACAACAACGCAGTGAGTATCGCCATCATCGGCGCCGGCGCCACCGGCGTCGAACTGGCTGCGGAACTGCACCACGCCGCGCAGATGCTGGCCGCCTACGGGCTCGACCGGATCCGCCCGGAAGACCTGCACATCAGCCTGGTCGAAGCCGGCCCGCGGGTGCTGCCGGCGCTGCCCGAGCGTATCAGCCAGCCGGTACACCAGACCCTGAGCAAGCTCGGCGTACGGGTGATGACAGGCTCCGCGGTGAGCAAGGTAGATGCGGACGGCCTCTGGACCGGCGACGGCGAATTCGTCCCGGCGACGCTCAAGGTGTGGGCGGCGGGCATCCGGGCTCCGGCCTTCCTCAAGGAACTCGACGGCCTGGAAAGCAACCGTATCAACCAACTGGTGGTCCGCCCGACCCTGCAGACCACCCGCGACGACGACATCTTCGCCTTCGGCGACTGCGCCGCCTGTCCCCAGCCGGCGCAACCGGGAGAGCAACCGCGCAACGTGCCGCCACGCGCCCAGGCCGCGCACCAGCAGGCCTCGCTGCTGGTGAAATCGCTGCGTGCCCGTCTCGAAGGCAAGCCGCTGGGCGAATATCACTACCGCGACTACGGTTCGCTGATCTCGCTGTCGCGCTTCAGCGCGGTCGGCAACCTGATGGGCAATCTGATGGGTAGCGTCATGCTCGAAGGCTGGCTGGCGCGGATGTTCTACGTATCGCTATACCGCATGCACCAGATGGCGTTGTACGGTCCGCTGCGCACCGCGATGCTGATGCTTAGCGGCCGCCTGCGCAGCACCGAGCCACGCCTCAAGCTGCACTGAGCCATTACGCCCCGTTTGCCGTCGGCGCGGGGCGTTCCTTCAACAGCGAAGCTGGCGCAACTGCGCCAGCCGACTGGCGGTACGCTGCATGTCCGCAGGCAGGTCGCTGCCCTCGACCAGGTCCGGCAGCGCCTTTTCGGCACTCAGGAAAAAACGCCGGTCATTGTCGTAAAGGACGTCGACGAGATTGATGAAGCGCTGCTGGGCGGCGACCGAACAGCGCGCCATCGGCGGTACGCCCTCCAGCACCCAGGTAGAGAAGCGTTCGCCGAGGGCAAGGTAGTCCATCACCGCGGTTGGCGCCTCGCAAAGGTCGGCGAAGGCGAACCACACCAGGTCGCCGCACACCGCGCGCGCCTGCAACGTCCTCGCGCCGCTTTGCAGGGTCACGCGTTGCGAGGGCTCGGGCGCGGACAAGCCCAGCTCGTCCAGGCAAGCGCATGAGGCTGGCCAGCAATACCCGCCGCTGGCATAACCGGAAGCGATCTCCTGCCGCGGCGAAATCGTCCGGTAGTCCCGGGCGCCGGCTACTTCCAGCACTTCCATGCGCGTCTCGATCAACCGGATCGCCGGCAGGAAGCGTTCGTGGTAGAGCGGATTGGGCAGCAGTTGCCGCGGAGCGTAGTTGGAGGTGCAGACCAGGGTGATCTTCCTGCGGAACAGCTCCCTGAACAGGCGTGTTATCAGCATCGCGTCGCCAATGTCGTGGACATGGAATTCGTCGAAGCAAAGCAGCCGGCAGTCTCCTAGCAGTTCGTCGAGCGCACCGCCCAGGGCATCGGGCCGCCCCTGGCGGCGGAACATACCGTCATGAAGCCGGCGAAAGAACGCATGGAAATGCGTCCGGCGCAGGCCCTGCAAATCGGCGCTGCGAAAGAAGCCATCCATCAGCCAGCTCTTGCCGCGCCCGACCGGCCCCCACAGGTAGAGGCTGCGCGGCGCTTGCCGGAATAGCGACGGACCTCGACGCAAGCGCTCCGCCAATCGATCGAGATGAAGAATGGCATTGCCCTGGGCTGCGTCCAGCACATAGCCGCGCCGTTGCGCCTCTTGGTGGAAATAGCGGGCTACGGGCGTTGTGGGCTTGGTGCCGGTCATGGGTGAACGCCACGAAAAAGAACCGAAAGACACACTCCGTTGATGCTCAGCCTGAGAGGGCCCTTAAACCGAGAACGGCATTCTAGCGCTGCGTCCTGCCCATGCTCCAGCCGCCAGACCGAACGGCGGGCGATAGTCGGACAGGCCCTTTGATCATGACCGCCACGGTCGCGATACGGAATCGCGCTCAGCCGCTACTTCCGCCCCACTGTTTCCGCCGCTTCCGCTGCCGAGCCCATTATCACCGGAGTTTTTCCTACAGCAGTCCTCCCAGTCCCCTACGAAAACCAAGAAGTTCTACCGGCCAAAGCCAGAAAACTACGATTGTCGCCGTTTCAGCCTCGCCTCAGGCTATCGCCCACTCGACTCTCCGCCTTGAAACCGATCGTTCTGCACATGCCTGCGGATATCGGCTTCTTTTCTCTGCAAGAACCGCGCTCCGGGCCGATTGACCATGCATCCAGCTTTTCCGCGTAACCAGGCTAGCCTTTCTTTCCCACCTCCCTCTCCAAAACCTTCCGGCAGTTCCACTTCGATTGTTCCATCCCTCAGGGCCGGACCGCTGCTCCGTACGGGCCTCATGGGAATGGCCATGTTGTCGTCCTGCCTTGCCAATGCCGCCCCGGATGCGGGGCAGGCGCTGCGTGACGTGGAAAGCCGACGCCTGAACCTGCCCGCGCCGGTGGAACTGGACGCCGAGCGCCCCAGCCCCGAGGACGGCGTATCACGGGCTGCCGAAGAGGGCGGCCCGACGGTGCTGGTCAAGCGCTTCCAACTCAGCGGCAACAGGCAGTTCGACGATCGATGCCTGCTGGCGCTCCTGCACGACCTGCCGGGCCAGGAACTCAATCTGAGCCAATTGCACGCCGCCGCCGCCCGCATCGGCGATTTCTATCAGGAAAAGGGATATGTGCTGGCGCGCGCCTTCCTCCCGGCACAGGAAATCCAGGATGGAACGGTACGCATCGAAGTGCTCGAGGGACGCTACGGCAGGATCGAACTGCACAACACGTCCCGAACGCTGGACCGCGTTCTACTCCGCCCCTTGAGCGCACTCGAACGAGATACCGCGGTCCAGGGCTCGGAGCTGGAGCGTGCGCTTCTGCTCCTGAGCGACATTCCCGGCCTCCAGGCCAAAGGCACCCTGCTGCCGGGCCAGGCGCAGGGAACCACGGACTTGCGCGTCGAGGCCCGCCCCGGCCCGCTGGTCGGCGGCAGGCTGGAGGCAGACAACTATGGCGGCCGCTACATGGGGGAATATCGCCTGGGAACCACCCTCGACTTCAACAGCCCGCTGCGACTGGGCGACCAGGCGAGACTGAGCCTGCTGGGCAGCGACCGGCACCAACGCTACTACCGTGCAGCCTATCAACTGCCCCTTGGTTCCCGAGGCACGCGCATCGGACTGGCCCACGCCGAGACGACCTATCGACTGGTACGCGATTTCTCGCGCCTGGACGCCCATGGCCGGGCCATTACCGACAGTCTGTTCGTCAGCCAGCCCCTGCTGCGTAGCCGCAGCTTAAGCCTGTCCACCCAGTTGCAATATGAAAACAAGCGACTTCGCGATGACCAGGAGCGTACCGGGAGGCATAGCCGCAAGGAGATCCGCCTGTGGACCGCCAGCATCAGCGGAAACGCCCAGGACCGCTTGTTCGGCGGTGGACAGAGCGGCTTCTCGCTGGCCTATGCCCACGGCCAGCTCGCCATCGACTCCGGCGAAGAGCGGCTGCTGGACCGCTACACCATCGGTACCGCCGGCAGCTTCGACAAGATCATGCTCAACGCCGTACGCCTGCAGCACCTGGGCGACCGCCTGCAGTTGTTCGCCCAACTCAACGCCCAGTGGAGCGGCGGCAACCTCGACAGCGCGGAACAGTTCGACATGGGCGGCCCCTACGGCGTTCGGGCGTTCCCCCTGGGCAGCTACAAGGGCTACGGCGACGAAGGCTGGCAAGCCAGTGCGGAGCTGCGCTACAGCCTGGCTCCGGGCTGGCAGCTGAGTTCGTTCGTCGACCAGGGCGCGGTGAAATTCCTCAAGCACCCCAACACCACGGAAGGCAATCGCAACCGCATGGCCGCCGTCGGCAGCGGCGCAACCTGGTACGGAACGGATCACCAGGTCAGCCTGACCGCCGCCTGGCCCCTGAGCCAGGAAAACAACATCGAGCCCGAGCGCACTCCCCGGCTGTGGTTGCAAGCGACCCGCTACTTCTGAGCAAGCTCCCGCCCGCCATGCCGGCGGGCCCCACTGAAAGGAAAAGCCATGAACAAGAGCTATACGCTGGTCTGGAACCAGGCCACAGGCTGTTGGAACGTCGCAAGCGAAGGTACCCGTCGGCGCAGCAAGAGCGGACGCGGCAAGGCGCTCGTAGTCGCCGGAGCGTCACTGCTCGGCCTGTTCTGCCAGGCCCCCGCCTTCGCCCTGCCCAGCGGCGCCACGGTCGTTTCAGGCGATGCCGGATTCCAGACATCCACCGATGGCCGGCATATGGTCATCGACCAGCAGAGCCACAAGCTGATCACCAATTGGAACGAGTTCAGCGTCCGTGCCGATGAGCGGGTCAGCTTCCACCAGCCGGGCCAGGACGCCGTCGCCCTGAACCGGGTGATCGGCCGCAACGGCAGCGATATCCAGGGGCGGATAGATGCCAACGGCAAGGTCTTCCTGGTCAATCCCAACGGCGTGGTCTTCGGCAAGTCCGCCCAGGTCAATGTAGGCGGCCTGGTGGCTTCCACCCTGGACCTGGCCGACAGGGACTTCCTCGCCGGCAACTACCAGTTCTCCGGCGACTCCGGCGCAACCGTAAGCAATGCCGGCAGCCTGCAAGCCAGCGAAGGCGGCAGCATCGCCCTGCTGGGCGCCCGGGTCAGCAACGACGGCGTGATCCAGGCGCAACTCGGCGACGTGGCCCTGGGCGCAGGCCAGGGCATCAACCTCAATTTCGACGGCGACGGCCTGCTCAACCTGCAGGTGGACAAGGGCTCGGTCGACGCTCTCGCACACAACGGCGGCCTCATCCGCGCCGATGGCGGCCAGGTGCTGATGAGCGCCCGCAGCGCCGACAGCCTGCTCAAGACCGTCGTCAACAACCAGGGCACTCTCGAGGCCAGGACGCTACGCAGCGCGGAAGGACGCATCGTCCTCGACGGCGGCGAACAGGGGACCGTGCGGGTGGCCGGCAAGCAGGACGCCAGCGCCATCGGCGGAGGCAATGGCGGCCTGGTGCTGAACCAGGGCGCGAACGTCGAGATACAGCGAACCGCGCAGGTGGACACCCATGCCGACCAGGGCGCAACCGGCACCTGGAGGATTCTCTCGCACGAGGTCAGCGTAGCCGCTGTCGGCCAGGCAAACGCTGCCGGTGATGGTTCCGGCCAGGTCCATGTAGCGCAGGGCCCAGCCGGGGCCAATGCGTCCGATAGCAACGGCGTGACCATCGTTCAGCAGCAGCCGGCCGTCGACCTCGCCGCCGGCGCCAACGGTACCTCCGCAGTGCAGAGCCAGAGCGGCGCCAACATCGGCTCGGGCGCCAATGGCATCAGCGTCGTGCAAAGCCAGAATGGCGCCAATATCGGCGCCGGCGCGAGTGGCATCAGCGTCGTGCAGAGCCAGAACAGCCCCAATATCGGCTCGGGCGTCAATGGCGTGACTGTCGTGCAGAGCCAGAACGGTGCCAATATCGGTTCTGGCGCAAGTGGCATCACCGTTGTGCAAAGCCAGAATGGCGCAAATATCGGTTCAGGCGCGAGTGGCATCAGCGTCGTGCAGAGCCAGAGCGGCCCCAGCATCGGCTCGGGCGTCAATGGCGTCACAATCGTGCAGAGCCAGAGCGGTGCCAACATCGGCCCCGGCGTCAGCGGAATCGATGTCGTCCAGACCCAGACTCTCCCCAACCTGAGCCCAGGCGCCAATGGCTCCAGCATCGTCCAGGTCCAGACGCTACCCGATATCGCCGCCGACGCCGGCAATGTGCATGTCGTGCAGGTCCAGACCGGCGGTAACAAGGTCTTCGGCAACTCCGCCACCAACGTCAGGTCACGTACCGTTCAGGCCCGGAGCAACGAGAATGTCGGTTCCGGCCTGGCGAATCCAAGCAGCGCGGGAAAAGGCCCGACGTTGCATGCCGATACCCTGGCCCGCAACCTTTCCACAAGCAACGTCGAAGTGGTCGCCACCCGGGGCAACGCGCATGTCGGCGCGCCGCTGTCCTGGGACAGCGGCAACGGCCTGACGCTAACCGCCGAGCGCGGGGACCTCAGGATCAATGGCGCGCTGACGGCCCAGGGGGAAAACGCCAGCCTTACTCTCAATGCCGGGCAGCGCCCTCTCCGTATCGACGACAGCCTCTCTCTCACTGGCCAGGGAGCCCGGGTCGAATTCAATTCGGACAAGGGTTATGCCCTGGCCGAAGGCACCCGGATCACCCTGTCCGGCAAGAACGCAGGATTCCGCGCCAATGGGCGGGACTACAGCGTGATCCAGGACCTGCAGCAGTTGCGCGGCATCGATAGGGACCTGGGCGGCAGCTATGTCCTCGGCAATCGAATCGCAGGCGGCAACTCCAGCTTCCTGTCGATAGGCAACGCGAGCGCCTTCGGCGGTACCTTCGACGGCCTGGGCAACACCATCGATAATCTCGCCGTCTACGGCACCGGCGCCTACTCCGGCCTGTTCAGCGTCAACCGGGGCACCCTCCGCAACCTGAACCTGGAACGCATTTCCGCCGATGGAGCACAGGCCACCCACTACAACGTCCAGGTCGGTAGCCTGGCCGCCGTCAACCTCGGTCGCATCGACAATGTGAACGCCAGCGACATCCGTATCGCCGCGGCCTCGAAGCTGAACAGCCTCGGCGGGCTGGTCGCACTGAACCTGGGCAGTATCGACAACGCCAGCGCCAGCGGCACGCTGGTCGGCAACCGCCACACCTATGCTCTGGGCGGACTCGCAGCCGAAAACATCAGCACAGCCAGGGGCGTGGCCAGCATCTCCAACAGCCGGGCCGATTTTGCCATCTCCGGCCAGTTGAAGGACCATGCCAGCCACTACGGCGCGGGGGGCCTGGTAGGCAGGAACCGCGGCGGCCTCATCCGCAGCAGCGGCAGTCAGGGAACGCTGTCGCTGAGCGGTCACGGAATGAACCTGGGAGGACTGGTCGGATACAGCTCCGCCGGCGGACTGGCGGACGTATCCGCCTCCGTCGACGTCTCAGGCAACGGACAGCACGGCCTGTACGGAGGGCTCATCGGCCTCAACGTAAACAGTGGTATCGCCCACGCCACGGCCAGCGGCAAGGTCCGGGGCACAGACGCGGAAGCACTGGGCGGGCTGATCGGCCGGAACCTGAACGCGGCCATCAACAACGCCAGCGCCCATGGCGATGTCAGCCTGCAAGACGGTCGCTACCTGGGAGGCCTGATCGGCCACAACCAGGCAGGCAATCTGGCCAACGTCAGTGCCAGCGGCAACCTGAGTGGTGGGTCGCTGCTCCAGGCCGGCGGCCTGATCGGTCTCAACGCCAATGCCTCGCTGGTCAATGCCTCCGCCAAGGGCAATGTCGCTACCCGCGGAGCAGAAGCGGTTGGCGGTCTGCTCGGAGAAAACCTGTACGGCTCCGTCATCAACGGCTCCGCCAGTGGCGAAGTCACCGACGGCAGCGGCAAAACCCTGGGTGGCCTGATAGGGTCCAACCTCGGCGGCAATCATTCCAACCTGAAGGCCTCCGGGTGGGTAAACGCAGGGGCGAACAGTGACGTGGGAGGGCTGATCGGCCACAACCGGGGCGGCAACCACAGCACCCTGGCGGCATCCGGCAATGTCACCGGGGGCAAGGGCAGTCGCGTCGGCGGACTCGTCGGCTATAACGATGCCGCCTCGCTGACGAACGTCTCGGCTTCGGGCAACGTCAGCGCCAGTGGTTCCAGGGCCATCGGCGGGTTGATCGGCAGTGACCTGCGAGGGTCGCTGATGCTCGCCAGCAGTCATGGAATCGTGAACGACAAGACCGGCCACAACCTGGGAGGGTTGGTCGGCCGCGGTGAAAACACCTCGATCCGCTCCGCCAAGGCCAGCGGTGCGGTGAGCGGAGGCGCCGGGATCAGGGCCGGCGGACTGGTCGGCTCCCTGGAGGGCTGGCAGGCTCTCATCCTGGGGGCCTCGGCCGGCGGCGATGTGACGGCGGGCTACGATAGCTATATTGGCGGGCTGGTGGGCTTCAGCACCGCCACCATCAGCGGCGCTTCCGCTTCCGGCAAGGTCGGAGGCTCGGGTCTGCTGGGCGGCCTGGTCGCCTGGAACCAGGGGAATGTCATGGGTTCTTCGGCCAGCGGCAGGCTGGAGCCACAAATCCCCAACCAGATCCATGGCGGACTGATCGGCATCAATTTTGGCTGGCAGTCCTGGAACTCGGTATACGGGGCTGCGGCGACCGTTCCAATGATAGGTCGCCACTACAACCTGTGAATCGATTCTCCCGGTACCCGTACCGGGAGGCTTCCTGTTCGATGGAGCGGCCGGGCCTCAGGGCCCGCCGCCTCCAGACGCTCGATGAATGCCATGCGGGAAGGCCAGGCGTCGGAGAAACAGGGCTGGAAGAGCGGCCCCTCCTCCTTCCCACAGGCCAGCATTCGGAAAATAAGGGTACAGAAACGAAAAAGCCCACCTTCGCAGGTGGGCTTTTTCGTCTTGAATATGGTGGTGTAGTTTAACAGAAAACCAAACCCACATATCAGCAGTCTCTCAGCCCCGGTCGGAAGCCTTGAGACCCTCGCGCGATTCCGGGGAAGGATTTCGCGCAACCGCACATGCCCATGATTGTAAGTTCAGAGAGGCCGATTGGCACTCGCAGTTGCCACGACTGCCGGGGAATCTCGGGGCCGCAACTTGGCTTTCCTCTCGTTTGTCGCCGTAATGCCCGGCACGAACGACGAAAGGAAATGCCATGCAAACCGAACCCGCCTTCACCGAAACGGAGCTTGCACGTCGGTGGAACGTCAGCATCAAGACCCTGCAACGCTGGCGCAGTGAAGAACGCGGCCCGCCGTACATCAAGCTCTCAAAGGCCGTCCGCTACCCAGTGGATGAGATCGTCACCTATGAGCAGGCGATCCGCCTGGGCATGTCCAACGAAGCGCCGTTGCCATCTTTATGCGACGCGCAGCCCGTTGTCGAATCTCCAACGCCCGTCGCCCCCGAACCAAAGCGGTACTACTTGAGCGAGGCCTTCGCGCTCATCGCGCAGTACGGCAGTCTTGAAGCGGCCGAGGCCGCGCTGACGGAGGCGCGCGATGAAACCCAAGGTTGATGCCGATAGACAGGGTGTTGTGTCCAGCCCGGATGAGCCAGTCATCACGTATCCGGTCCTCGATGAAAACCAGTTGTCCTCGAGGTGGAATCTCTCACCCAAGACGCTGCAAAAGTGGCGCTCGGAAGGAATCGGCCCGCCTGCCTGGCACCTCAACAGATCTATCCGTTATCTTCTGATGGAGGTCGAGGCCTTCGAGCGCAAGGCTCGGGTCACTTGGAAATCCCCAACCGGACGCCCTTTGTCCGAATCGTCTCCCACGGCACGTGAAGATGCCATCGAGCAGATGATGCAGAAACGGCCTGAGCGCCGTGATCGGGTTTTCTACTCCGCCAAGGATGTGGTCGACATCACTGGCTTGCCCGGTTACTGGATTCACCAGAATCAGGAACGCCTGCGGCTCGGCATTCCGTTCTACCGGATCGCAAACGGTGACGTCATCCGCTTCAGCATCGAGGAACTCTTCCTCTGGGAGATGCATCACCTGCGCCCATGCCGGTACCCGATGAAAGGGAATGCTGATGCCCCGTAGTTGGGGCGGGCCGTGGCGAAGTGTGTTGCCCTACGTTCCGATATTTCGTTGATTAATTGAAACTGGAGAACAAATGGAACACACTCCATCAATGCTCTCCGAGACCCACACCCAGCGCATCCTTGATCTGGCCAGCCAGAGAGGGCTGCTGCGTGCCAGCGACTTGGACGCCATCGGCTCGCCCCGGGTCATCCTGACGCGCATGACTGCAGCAGGACTGCTGGAACGGGTCGGGCGTGGTCTTTACCGTCTGCCAGGCGCACAGGTGACGGAATTTGAGAGTCTTGCCCTTGTCGCCACCAGGGTGCCACAAGCCGTGTTCTGCCTGCTCACCGCACTCCAGTTTCACGGGCTGACCACCCAACTACCGCGTCAAGTCTGGATCGCCATGCCACGCGGCAGCCACTCACCCCGGATCGACTATCCGCCGATCCGGATGGTTCAGATGGCCGGTAGGGCCCATCTGTCAGGCGTCGAGGAGCACTTGTGCAACGGGGTGAAGGTGCGGATCTACAGCCCGGCCAAGACCGTGGCCGATTGCTTCAAACATCGCAACAAGATCGGTCTGGATGTGGCGCTGGAGGCCTTGAAAGACGCCTGGAGGATGCGCAAGGCGTCCGCAGACGACCTGTGGCGCTACGCTCAGGATTGCCGCGTCGCCACCGTGATGCGCCCCTACATGGAGGCAGTCGCCCACGAGTGACGCCATGGCCGCCGAGATGGGCGGGCTTCTCTTTGGTTTAAGAATTTGGTAGGATTTCAGTTGTTTTAAACCCAACCCAAGGAGGCGTCATGATTGCAGATCGCATTCGTCAAGCACGATTGGCGGCAGGACTGACCCTGGGTGCGTTGGGCGAACAGGTGGGTGTTTCTCACACCGCCATCCAGAAGTACGAGAAGGGGCTGCTGACGCCGTCGTCGACTCAACTGCTCAAGCTGGCCCGCGCCTGCGGCATTCGGACCGAATACTTCTTCCGTACGCACACGGTTGAACTGCTGCAGCCCGAGTTCCGCAAGCTCTCAAGCTTTGGCAAGACGGCACAGGATGCGCTGAAGATCAAGGTCGTCGAGTTGGTGGAAAAGCGCGTGGAGTTGCTCGGCGCATTTCCCGAACTGCCGTTCCCGGCTTTTGCGCCGCCCGCGAATCTGCCCGAGCACATCACCTCGCTGGATGAGATCGATGCGTTCTCGGATTCGGTCCGCAACGCTTGGCAGTTGGGGCTGAATCCGATTGCTGACCTCACCGACACCCTCGAAGGCCTTGGCTTGCTGGTCATCGTGGTCGATGAAGAGAACCCAGGCTTCTCTGGCTTGACGGCCAAGGCACGGACCGAAGATGGCCGGGAGTATCCGGTCGTGGCTGTTTCCAAACGCTGGCCCGGTGATCGACAGCGGTTCACGCTGGCGCATGAGCTGGGGCACCTGCTGCTCGAAGGACGACTGGCTGACGGCATCAACGAAGAAAAAGCCTGCGACCGGTTCGCCGGTGCCTTCCTGGCTCCGCGTGTCGCGGTGTTGCAGTTGCTTGGGGCACAACGCCATGCGCTGGAATGGCAAGAGCTGTACGTGCTCAAGCACGAGTTCGGTCTGTCGATGACTGGATGGCTGCAGCGCGCGAAACAGTGTGGCGTGATCACCGAGGCCGCTTACCTCTCCATGTTCAAGCGGTTTTCGGCCAAGGGCTGGCGCAAGACCGAGCCTGGCGAACCACTGCCGAAAGAGCATCCCCGACTGTTTGATCAGTTGGTGTACCGCGCCTTGGCCGAGCAATACATTTCCGAAGGCAAGGCGGCGGAACTGCTGGGCATCCCGATGATGCGCTTCCACAAAGAACGCCAGCTGGAGTCATCGGATGCGGTTGCTCATCAGTGATGCGAACATCTTGATCGATATGGAAGCGGGAGCGTTGATGGAGACGCTCTTCCAGCTTCCGATGCAGTTCGGCATCCCTGATCTGCTGTACTACGAAGAAATTGAACCGGGCAGTCCGGGCCTTGAAGACCTGGGCTTGCAGGTCATGGAGGTCAACGGCGATTTCGTGGCGTATGCCGAGCAGTTGCCAGGCCAGCACAACCATCTGCTTCCGGCGAAAAACGGTCCCAAGCCCAGTCACAACGACTACTTGGCACTGGCGCTTGCGAAGCAGGAGACCTGTACCTTGCTGACCGGCGACGCCAATTTGCGGATTGTTGCCAACAAGGAGCAGGTCAACGTCATGGGCACCATCGGGCTGCTGTGCGCCATGATCGAGAACCAACTGCTTACAGTCGACGACGCCTTCAAGGCACTTGACCGAATGAAGTCTGGCAAGCGACGGCTGCCCTGGCCGGAAGCCGAAAAAGTACTGAACGCGCTGCGTTGATCAGGGGCCTTGTCATCAGCAGTTGCCTGCTTTGGCTAGCTCCGAGTATTTCCTACTTTTCGATAGCAAGCTGGGCATGGATTCTGTGATCTGGCCATCTTCACGGCGCTGAACCCAGGTCTAACTCAAGCCAATCCCTCCCAGCCCAAAGAAAGCCGTCCTCCCCTGGTATGGCAGAAGCGCCCTTCGGCCGCATAGAAAAGTGTTGCCTTTTCCCTGTTGTCTTGAGCGACCAAGTTGTCTGGCAAGTTCCGCATTGACAGTAGAAGTCTTGCTGCTGCCCACGTTCGAATCTCGCCGGATGTCCACAAAGTTGGGCAAGTGCTGCGACCTGTTCGATGGCCACCTCGACGGCGTCCTCAACTTGCGAATTGGCCGCACCTTTGAGTGATGCCTTCAGTTCGGCTGCTTTCTGACCATCGAGTGGCGCGAGGAGCCTGACGTGGGTAGGCGAAATAGATTCAAACTGTTCGGGCCAAGTCTCGGTTAGCTTTTTGGCCGGTGTGGGCAACGGCCCCAGTTTTCGGCCATGAAACTGGAGCAATTGCCGCAACATCCACTCATCAATCAATTTGCCGACCTTCTCCACGACATAGAGATCCAGCGGAGACACAGGCAGACTCTGCGGCGATGCGACACTGGTTGGCACGCCTGGCCAACACACGATGCGATCAGGCTCCAGACTCTCACTGATATTTATTGACGCGCCGAACCAGGCAATCGGCACGATCCTCAGGGTAGATCCCTCAGACTGAGTTACGACCCAATCATGTACATCACGCCGTAGTACGAAACGCCGTCCCGCCCAACTGAAGACGAAATTTCCATCAACCCTGCGCAGACCATACCGTTCAAGCGCCCGCCTGATCACAAGACCAACGTAACTGACGTAAGCCAGTTGCAATTGCAGTTGCCGCGCCAAGCGCTCTTCCGGGGGTAAGAGCCGGTCTTCTCGATCATCTTTCAACTTCTCCCAAAGCGGGGGCAGATGACGATAGTGCGGGTCGTGGTTGAGAATGTTTGTCCGGTGAACTTGGGCAGGAACCACAGATGCAGGAGGCACCAGCGAATAAAGCCCCCTTTGCTTCAACCCTCTGATTGCACGCAACTGGGACTCCAAGTCGCTGAGTGCACGCTTTCCTGCCTCCAACTGCATCCCGGTCTTGTCATCAAGATATGACTCCCCCCAAAGGCGACAGATATCCTGGCGAAGTCGAAAATGCGTCTGCTCAGAGTCCTGGAACTCCAAAGCTCGCTCCAGTCGTGAATTGACTCCCCGTATGCGAGCCAATCTCCTAGCAAGGTGTCGATCAAGGCGATCTAGTAGCCGCTTGTAGAGTCTGTTCTCATAGATGGCATAGTCGTCCTCGCTGAAACGTGCAAGAACCTTGCGCGGTTGAACACCACTGAGCGTACGCTGCTGCCAGCAATCAGAGTGTGATGCCAGGTGACTTAATGCCGAAGTCGCGAGGCGTCGAGCTCGCGCCACTGGCGCAACCAAGTCGTCATATCGAAGGTCTCTGCGGGGGCGGTCAGATATTGAATGCAGATGACCATCTCTGAGTACCGCCGCCAAGTCGCGCTCGAGTTCTTCGAGCGCGCATTGGGCGGCCATCTCAGCGGGCAGCATGGGCGAGACATTTGCATCATGTGCGTGAGCGATTTTTCCGGCAATGGAAATAATCGCCTCTGCAGACAGATCGGAGTCCGCCTGATCGTCGTCAGACTGATCGATAGCGAGCACCTGGGATTCAGTGTCTTGAATCCGGAGGACGCCCGATCCGTCATCCGAGAGCAGATCGCCGGGCTGCAAGCGGCTGTGTCCATTGACCACGAGTGGCTCAAGCAACCAATACCGCCCCGGCAGAAGTGCGTCGGGTAGGCGGCTGAGTTTGCCACCCGTAAGGCGGTCCAGAAACATCATGCCCCACGTTCCTTGCGGCGACGGTCTTCAGCCAACAAGGCAATGGAACGGCGAGGCTCCGATTTCCACCCCTTCCATACTGTGGTCAGCGCTTGTTCGATGGCGGCTAGATCATCGATGGTCGCATCGTATCTACCAGTGACCTTTCCGCGCCTGAATACTCTGCTGGCAAGCAAATGGTCCAGAGCATCTTCTTTGCGACCGCCGGCGGCCATGTAAACAGGGACAAATCGCATGGCCTGACGTTCGAGTCGATTGCCCCAACCCAAGTCAAAGCGATCCTGCAAGATGCTCGTGAGCGGGCCCGTGGTCAACTCCGCCAACAACTCTGAAACCTCATCAGCGTTTTGTGTCACAGCAGCATCGAAACGCTCCATCAAAGATCCATAGCTAAAGCTGGCCTTCGGCTTTGGCTCCACCTTGAATCCCGCTTCGTGGCGGGGAAGCGTCATGACATGAGCACGGTCGTAGGTTTTATCAGCGAACTCGTTCGTTGTTTCATCGTGGTTAGCAGTGCCTACAAACCAGACGTTGTGGGGAACCCGAATCCTACGCCCCTCGACCAGCAGCGCTGGTGCGTTCGGCAACTGGCTCTCCGACAAACTGATGAGTCGATCTCTTGGGTCATTCTTTTCGAGCGCCGAGAGGAATTCAGCAAAATACTGCTCCGGGCGCGACAGGTTCATCTCGTCCAGCAAGATGATGTTGCACCGGTCCTTGTAAGCGGCAGTTTGCGCACGGTAGAGACCTTGCAGGCAGTCGCGCTCATAGAAGCGCTTTTCGAAAGCGTTGTAGTGCCCCAGTAGATCATCACGGTCTCGCCAGCCAGCCTGGACGGCGATGTCAGTGCAATGCCCCCCGACAGCCTTTGCAAATGCCTTCGCCAAGCTTGTTTTGCCTGTGCCGCTGATTCCCTGAAAGATGTGAAGCTGGCTCATGGCCAACCCAGCAATAAGCAACTGAATATCTTCGAGGCGGAAATGCAGTGTTGCACCTTCTTCCGCTTGAGCGATCCGGTGCTGCAATTCAACAGAGAATTTTTTCAGATCAGGAACGTCTTGCTCCGGCAGGCTCAACTCCTTGGCCTTGCGATCCTTAATCCAATCGGCAGGGGACGCAGAATCCATCCAGGCCATCTGAGGGAACGGCTTCTCAGATTGCTGTGACTGAGTTAGGTCATCTACCGTTTTGCCCAAGTCATTGAGTCTTGCACTCAAGATCTGATTGTTCTTTTCCAGGGCGCGCTTTTCTCTTTCCAGGTTCTCTTTGTCACTCACGCCGAGGCGGAGGCGATGAAGCTGAGCTTTTGCATCAGCCAAATCCAAATGAACCTCGTCGAGTTGAGCCTTTTGCTCATCACGGAGTTTTCGCAGCGCCTCGTTCTCAAATTGCAACTGATCATCCTGGCTGTTTGCAATTTGGTTTTCCAATTGAGTGACTCGACGTTTTTGGGCAGCCAACTCGTCAAGTATCTCGCGGGCAGACCTTCCCGCCAGTGCCTCTGAGAACTCCCGGTATTGCTCTAGTTTCTGTTCAGTCAATGTCCAATCGCGGTAAACCTTTTCAAGGCGTGCCTCTGCGCGTAGTCGAGCATCGGTCAATCTGGCAATTTCCTGACTGGCCTCGCGAAGTGCATCTTCGCGGATCTGTACACGTTCACGCTCAAGCTCTTTCCACTCAGCATCTAGTCGCCGCTGTTGCTGCTGTAGAGCTCTCTCCTTGTTTGCAATCTCCGCTTCACGCTCCATCAGTTCGGATGCGCGCGCGGACTCATCGTCACGTGCTTTCTGCTCCGCTTGAAGGATGCCGAGTTGAATCTCAGTCTTCTTAGACTCGAGCTCCACGATTTCCTTTTTGAGATCACTTAGTGCGGCCACGTTTTGGGAGGCAAAACCGGAACGCGCATCCAACTCTCGCTTCTCAAGTTCACGCTCCTTATCGGCCAAACTTGATTCGGACTTTTTTATCTCAACTTGTCTTTGCTTCAACTCTTCGTCGAGTTTGTGGATCTCTTCGGTCCGCTTCTTGTTCTCATCACTTCGGCGGGAGAATGCCTCCTCCTTGCGAACCAGATCCTCTGTCCGCTTCTGCGCGTCTTCATGTAGATCACGAACTCTCTTTGCGACATCAGAGATATCCGCGAGCAACCTCTCGAGCTCGATTTTTTTCTCGGGCTCAACCTTATCCAATTCGCTGACCTGATCTTTCTCCAAGTCGGGGAGTGCCACAGCGGAAGCATCGCCTTGCACCAGCGATGCAAGGGAGCCAATTCCAGCAGTTGCTTTCTGCCATGCCGATGCGACCGCACTTTGTGCAGCATTCGTGTTTTGCGCGACTGGGGCTTTGTTCCCCTTATTGTGTTTTGCCATTTCAATACCAGCCCTTAAAAATTTGAACCCATTCGATGACAAAGTCAGCGTGTTCCATAGCTTCTTCTCTATCGATTCTTTCGCTACCTGAGTGCCCGGCTTTTTTGTTGCGAGCATCGGCCATATCAAGCAGACGAGTCAGTTGGAGCTCATCGGCGGATAACTTGAGGAAGGGGTGTGATGCTTGGTCCACTGTCCCTAACAGCCCCGCAAACAACAATGCCTTGAGCGAACTGCTACCGCGCTTCACAGCTGTGCGCACCTGATCCAGGCGCTGCTCAGATAAACGCTTGATTACGTCATCAGTGAGGCAAGGAAGGTTAAAGAACTGGAGGTAGTATTGGGCCTCACCATCTTTCCAATCCCGCTGGTCTTTCCAGTGCGGCAATCTACGAATGTCCGATGGGTATGCTTTCAACAGCCACTGCAGCACGCTTTCGGCCAGGTTGTGAGTCTCAATGAGAAGGCTGGTCACATCTTCCTGCCAGGATCTCTCCTGACTGGCAAGTACGGCTCGTCGTCTCAGAACGCTGGCGAGATATCCCTCAACAATTGGCACCTTCCGCGACCAGTTGTAGTCGGCCAGTAGTGTCAAGTCGATCTGGTTCTCCAGGGATCGGAGCCACTCCTCTGCCGATAAATCGTTCGATCTTGTCTCACCCACCGCGTCAGCGATGTATCTTGCAAGTCCATCGTTTCGCGGCAAGACTTCCTGCAGGGGTTTGCGTAACCACGACGCAGCCTGCTGCAACCCGAACGGATCGGCAACCAACCAGGGTTGTGGCCCAGCCTCGTCTGGAAAGATCCATGTCCACAACCACATCGGCTGCGTCGAATCTTCGACGAAGCTCAGGCTCTCAATGCGGACACGTGCCGAAAGCTCGTCATCACGCTGTTTGGCGTGGTCGTGATCCGTCCGATAGCGCTGAAACGCATCAAAGAGGGCCGCTGTATCCAGTGCGCCCTCTCGGAAGTGATTGAGGCGGAAGGGGCGATCCTCCTTTCCGGAATCGAGGTCTCGCAGGAACACTGGGTAACCACGTTCATCGACTCGCTTCGCTTCGATCTCTGGAAGTTCTTCAGTGAATCGCGGCAGCCAGTTCCCCGAAATCGCGTCCTGATATGCGTACCCCATGCGGACTTCCTCGCTGGCATCCTGAGCCTCTTCGAGGACACGCTCACCTTGAGAGGTGACTGATCCCGAGGTGGTCATCCAGCCGTTCGGGATCAGTTGAGTTGCAATGATGAATGCCACCAGTTCTCGGTCCAACCCCAGCAACTCAGCCATTTCCGAACTGCCCTGGCATCTGGCCCTTGCCAGTCCAAGGATCGCCTGCTGGAACAGGTTCAACTTGAGGACACGATTTGTTGGATAAAGGACCTTCCAAACGCGGACAGGCCACAGAAGCGGCCGCCCACCCGGGGGACGACGGACATCGAAGCGAAGATAACGGTCAGCGGCCATGCGCCATCTCCTCTCTGCAAAGCTTGAGGAATGCAGCCAGAGCCGGGACCCCTTCCTCGGACTCGGGCCCTTCGGCCATGTGTTTGGCACCGACGGCGACGAGGAGCTTCCTCTGGCGACTCATCGCCACGTTCATGCGATTTGCCAACCGCAAGTGTCCATACTTGCTGTTTAGCAATCGTTCGCGCTCTTCCCCTTCCTTCTGATCGGGAATCACCACGTCGTTAGCTCGCACTACGGACAGGAAGACGAGGTCAAACTCTTTGCCTTGAAACGCGTCAACCGTGCCGACGCGCAGTCGCTCATCACCTGATTCAGTCTGCCGGTAGGAGCGTGCGATCCGGATTTCCCCATCCTCTTCCTCTGCCAAGCCCTCGTCAGCCAGTGCATCAAGTATCAGGTCACACTGGGCGCGGTAGAAACTGATGACCCCAATGCTCAGCGACGGCCCACAAGAATCTGCAATCCGCTTAACCTCTTTTGCAATAGAAATTGCCTCCGCCCGTCTTTCATAACCGGGTTTTAGGTATCTTTCTTTCCCGTCCTGCAGAGGCACATCCAACCAAGCCGCACATTTGCCTTGGTAGCCAGGAATCGTGTGAGCGAAATCCTCCGTAGGTCGCCCCGAGTGCAAGACGTCCAACCCCTCAGATTCATAGAACTGTTTGCTGATGAAGTCACCCAGTGTCGGATGCATTCTGTACTGCGTATCGAGCATCACGACGCGCTTGATGTTGTCGACTTTCTCTTGCTCCCTAAGCTGCTTCACCAGCCGCTCAAAAAGACTCTGCTCATACGCCTTCGCTTGGGCCTCGGTCAGGCTTTGCCTGGAAATGAGTTCGTCTTCCAACTCTCGCTGAACAAGGTGAGGTAGTTGTCGATGGTCGCCGACCAGGATGATGCGACGCCGCGCCATCGCCATAGGAACGAAAAGATCGAGAGGATTTGCTCTTGCGGCTTCGTCAATGACAACCGTGTCGAATTCAATTCCTTCTGATGCATCTAGGTCGCTCAACTCCTTCAAGCTGCTCATCGCCTTACCAGCTGACTGCTGGCAGGTCGCACCGACAATGCTGGCGTACTCGCGGACCGCTCTCGCTGCCTCATTGGGGGCTTGGGAAAGTGCTGCGTGGTACGAGGCCACTACCGCAGAGATGCCACGGCGAGATTGACGCAAAGGCGCGTCGATTGCGTGCTCGATGTCGGCCAAGAGACCAAGTGCTTCGCCGCTCAACGCCTGCTTAAGCTGCGGGGGCCTGTAATCGGGGCTAAGTCGATCCAGCATGGACCGCTTAAACGCAGCCAATTCAGCAAGATCTGCTTCTGTTGCATCGGCAACCGTGGAAAGTCGCTGGAGCAAGCCCCATTCCGAATCTTGAAGTTTGACGTTGCTGCGCCGCAGCGTGCGCTCAAGCTGGTGAGCTCTGTCCGGCCCGTCATCGGCGAACCCGATAGAACTGGTGCGCAGAGCCCTCAGCAAGCGCACAAGCCCAGCAGGCTCATTTGCCTGACGCTGGGTTTCGACTCTCTGCTGCTGGGCAAGAAACTCATCCCATCGGTCCTTAATTTGGGCCGGGAGACGAACATCTAGATCGAACAGCTGACGCAAAAGGACATCAATTTGCTCGAACTGTGTTTGGCGTTCCTGTGCCGACATGCTCGCGAGTCTCAATGCTGTGATACGTCGATCTAGCTCTTCCAATGGTTGAGTCAGCGGCTCATTCAGCCGAATCGCGTCGAGTCGAGCAGAGATTTCTTTCCGTTTGCGTTCACACCAAATACCAACGGGGTCGACACCACCCTCGTCACGGCGCCCTCGGCCGCCAATTCGAACGGCAGGCAAGCCAAAGACTTCAGCACGATTCAGGGCGTTATCGACTGCATCGTGCTGGTAACTGCTAATCAGCACTTGGTGCTGCAGCGAGTTTTCACCCAGCGTTTCGGCAAGGCGCCGCTGCAAAGCTGCAATGACCTGGGTCTTGCCCGTTCCTGGTGGGCCAACGATGAGTGCGATATCAGGTGTATTTATCGCCTTCTCCAGTGCCTCAATCTGGCGCTTGGTTGGAACACCCTTGAAGCAAGATTTGGCGTAGGCGGATAAGCCGTCGAGCTGACGTCGCCGGGCGCTTGGCGGAGCCACCCCTTCCAGCAAGTAGCTCAGTTGCGGCAGTCGCCGTCCTTCATTGATAGATTGCCTTGCGCGTGCACGACGGGTCTGTACGGCTTCATCACCCGATAGTGAGTAGTAGATGAACCCTTTGGTTGGGGGGCGTTCTGAGCGCCGGTCCTGGCTCGGAACCAAGACCACGCCATCCCGCTCGAACCGCAATACACCACGAACCGGGCGACGGCGTGCTCGGTCAGCTCTGCCCGGCACGTCATCAACCTCGGAATCAAGATCAAGCTCCCGATCCCCAAGCTCCACTTGCGTCGTGTTCGCCAGCCCCAAAGCTTTCCATCGTTTCCGGAAATCCCTTAGGTGATCCGCATCAACTTTTAGAAACCAGGCCCACAGTTCACCTTCGACGAGCTCCGCACTTTTGAAGCGAAGAGAACCCAGTTCCCTCGCACAATCTCGAGCCTGCTCCCATTCGAGCGCACCATACTCTTGCCATAAACGTAGGTAGCTGCCGTTGTCGCGCAGCGCGGCATCCAAAAGTGCGCGTTGCTCTGTACTCTGGAGACGCACGGCGACACTGGCATCTTGGAAAGAGATCTTGCCAACGGCCATCGCTACACGTGCTGTAGCCCCCTTGAGACGAGTGACGCTCATCAGTTTCAGCACGCCAGCATCTCGTTTGACGTTGCCGCGCCAGCCTGCACCAAACAGAACGAAACTCTCATCGGAAGCGTTGTCGAAGCGGCCAAGAAAAACACGATCCATTTCTGCGGTCTGTGCTTTTTCAGCTGAGATGAATTGCTCATTCAACCAACCAACTGCAGTGGGTACGTCTGGAGCAGAAATCTCACCCCTGCTGGCCAATTGCTCCGCAATGGCCTCATCAACAGAAATCGCCATATCCAGCTGGATCTGCTCGACCAAATCCAGTGATTGAAGGTGGAGAACCTCGCCATGCCGTTGTCTTAACACCCACAACGTCAGGCCTCGTTGGACCTGAAGCGCAGTTCGATCTTGGCGTCCTTCTACTTTGCCGACGCAAACGGAGTTGCCCTGTCGGAGAAGATAGTCATTACCGTGTGCCTGTACTGACACGGCCTCACCGATTTGCCAATCGGCTCCCAGGTCGTCACATGTTAACTGGGCAAGTTCACCCGACAGAAGAGGAAAGTCGCAGAGTTTCATCGTTCCCTCACCAGTTGAAACGCCAAACGACATGCTCTTCTTCTACTGCCCCTAGGTGGAGCCAGAAAGACACTCCTGAACGACTGTCTGACTTGAGCCGCTGCCGACGCACAACCGCGACGACTTTGTCGTCAGATGCTCTTTGCAAGGAAACTTGCGTCCCGGCTGATGGCTCTATCCACAAGCCATCCTTAGCAAGTTCGACAGTGCATAGCGGACGGGCATCCGCGTACAGAGACGTTCCCAAGGGCAAAGTCTTTAACTCGGCAGGGCTCATACTCAAAACCATCGCCTTGCCTGTGCGAGTCCAGCACTCTTTTCGAATCAACGACTCTGGAACATCTTCCGGCAAGCCCTCCCGGAGCAGATCCGGAGGCATATAGCGATATTCCTGCAAGAGGATCGTGCGATTCGTGTCCTGGGCGTGATCGCAAAATGGACAGATGTGCTTCGAGGTGTAGAAAAACGTGCTGCCGCAAGACTCGCATTGATCGCAATGGCCTGTGGCAGCCTCGAATGCATCTGCCCACTCATTCAGACTTGGCCGCTCACCCGGATTGTTCAGCCCGGCATTGAAGCATCGTTCAAACAGCGCACGCAGTGGCGCATTGAGCGTGATTTCGCGGGGAAGTCCTATCGACAAGGCGTTGCTGTGATCAACTGGGTGATCTACCCAAGGGAGTTCGCCTCGGAGGGCCGCCTCTTCACGCTCGGGTTCACCTTCAAGCACAACGTCTCCCTTGAGGGGGTGAACCAGCGTGAGGATGCGATACGCCATGACCGCAAAACTCCAACTGTCGGTCAGGGTGTTGATGCCGGACTCTCCCCTCAGAATCTCGGGAGCCCCGTAATCGGGGGTGAACACACCTTGCTGACCGTCACGCGACTGGCTCGCAACGTTGTCAGCATCGATCAACCAGACTTCGGCGTACTCTAGTGATTGCGATACGAAGACATTTGCAGGAGAAAGATCGCCATAGGCAAGTCCTCGGCCATGCAGTTCCGCCAGCACACGCGCCAGTCGCGCGAGCATCTTCAACCGGCGCAACAGACCGCCTGTCTTCACGTAGCCGGAGAGGCCTTCATCTGACATCAAGGCGTCCGTCGCGACCTGCATCAGTTCAGTCATTGGGACCAGTCCATCCATCAGTTCCATGACGTAGCCGGGCTGCGGCTGCGTAATGAGGGCTTGCGGATGAGCGATAGGAAGGCCCTCAAGTGGCTGACGCATAAGTGCGCGGATCTTGTTCGTCCAACTGTTTCGCTTTTCTTCTGTGGTTGCGCGTGCGACTTTGACGAGTACGTTGGGGTAGTTGGTCGTGCAAACGATCCCCTGACCGCCTTCGCCGATCCGCCCTGTCAGTTCATAGGACTGACCGTGTTGGTCTAGCACCGTCCTGTTTTTCTTTGGTGCCTCTGGTGTTGCTGTGCTCATTCAGAAGTCCTAAAAATGGCCACGAGTGTTTTGTCGTCGCTGTGTAAAGGTGTGGCCCAGTCATTCAGTTCAGACTGCACCCAGCGTCTGCCTCTGCGCCGATTCCGAGCGCTTAAGTCTTGGTAAAGCGCATCAAAGAAGTCGGCAAGATGGGCAGGTTCGAGGTCATCGGCCACGCCATCTGTCATCAGGACAACACCATCACCCGGCTCGGTGAATCGGCCTTTCGTACAGCTCCATTTGTCCTGCAGGTGCGTGGACTCAAGTGCCCAAGTCTGATTGCCATAGGCTGTGCGCTCTGGCGTGACACGACGGAACTCGCCAGCGCATTTCACCAGCAGAAGACCATCACCCAATTGGGCTGCATGGACCTCGCCTTGATCTGTCACGTGGCCGAACAGCAGCGTGGTCGCGGCGTCTCGAGGAGTTGTCGGCTCAACCGCTTCCAACCATTGCTGATGAATCAAGGGCAGCGTTGCCGGCAGATCGAAACTGTTCGATGTGGCGCGCAAGATCCGCCGGGTAACTTGGCAGGCACTACGTGCCCCTAGATCACTACGTGCTCGCGATCCCAAACCGTCTGCTACAGCCGCAATCCAGCCCCCACGGCAACCCGTCAGAACCATCGCGTCCTGATTTGGCTCGCCCAGATCCAGGTGTCGGGGGCCGATGACACTCGCGCCGCAGGCAATAAACCTCATTGGAAGTCGAGGTCCAGCGCGTCATCATCCGGGGGCGGGACAACAAATGCGGTTGAGATGTCTGGATTTTGGCTTGCCGTGCGAGTTGTCACACTCATGGTCACTGCACGGAAGAAACGGTGGATGTCCCGGGCGTTGTGGGCCTTGAAAATAGGAGCCTCTGCGTCGTTCGCAAAATCCTTCAGCATTGCTTCATCAGCATCCGGCCCAATCGCCATTGCTAGACGGGTCGCTTTTTGTGCCCGTTCGGAGTCGCGAAGAGCCTTGAAAGGCGCCTCCCAGTCGTCGGTCGGTTGTCCATCAGACAACAGAATCAAAACGGGGCGATAGGCTCGGGAGGGGATGCGATCCTTGTCCTCCAGCAACTGACGAGCGAGGTCAAATGCTGCCCCCATCGGCGTGACACCGTCTGCCTTGAATTCCGAGAACCCTGCGACGCCATGCGCCGCAACCAATGGCAAGTGCATCTGCGCCTTGCCACCAAAGGTGATCAGGCCCACCTGGATCTCGGCGCGCAAACGACTTTCCTTGGCAAAAGTCGAGACCATGTCCTTCATCGCAGCATTTAGCGCTTCGATCTTGCCGTTCTCCCCCATGCTGCCACTTGTGTCGGCCAAGACGATCACGGGGAGAGGCCGGGGCGTGGCGACAGCGAATTTTTTGAGACTGCTCATCTTCTTTGTCCTTTGATCAGGTTGATTTTTCGTATTCGGGCTTGGAGCCTTGGGTGATGAAACCGGCGCCTTGATGGAACGCATCGCGAGATCGCCGACGTATCGGCTCACAATGTCTTCTTGGTATTTGGCAAACCCCATGACCCAGTCTCCAGTTCATAAATGTTCTTATGCTTATGCACCATCCGTGCCAGCTTTTTTGGACTGGTACTTGAGCAACCAATTCGTCAAGGTTTGGTAACTGCCAAGACCCAACAGCTTCGCTGCCTCAGTCTTGTTGCCACGACTCTGCTCCATCGCTCTATCCAGGTAGTGTCGAGCCACATCTGCCATCAGATCAGGCAGCGAGAACCCCTCGCCAAGCGAGGCCCCAAGAATGGCATCGTCTGTTCCGGTGGATGTGAGCGAGAGAACCTCATCGATATCCTCGGCTGCTATTTCATCTCCTGGTGCCCAGATGGATGCCCTCAAAAGCGCGTTGTGCAGTTCCCTCACATTGCCCGGCCAGGCGTGACGAAGAAGAAGATTTCTTGCGCCAACAGACAAAAGCTTATGCTTAAAGCCCGGCTGTGAAGTTGCTTCACGGTTGATCTGCGCCAGCAAAGCGTCGATCAATAGATTGAGGTCCCCCTCGCGAGCGCGCAGGGGAGGCAATGCCAAGATGCCAACCGCGATTCGATGAAACACATCCTCTCTGAATCTCCCCGCCCGGACTTCTTCCGGCAGAACCCGGTTGGTAGCCGCAACGATGCGCACATCGATTTTTCGGGACTTACTGGCCCCTAGGCGCGTCACCTCATGCTCCTGGAGTACGCGCAGCAGTCGAACCTGTGACTGCAGCGGCAGTTCACCGATTTCGTCCAAAAAAAGCGTCCCGCCATCAGCTGCCTCAAAGTAGCCAGCACGGGTTGCATGGGCACCGGTGAACGCACCCTTTTCATGACCGAAAAGCTCGGAGTCGATCAGTTCGAGCGGGATGGCCCCACAGTTGACCGCGACAAAGGGTGCGTCTTTTCGCTGACTGGAAGCGTGGATCGCGCGTGCAAAGAGTTCTTTGCCTGTCCCGGACTCCCCTTGAATCAGCACCGGCAGATCGCGTTGAGCCAGTCTCTGCGCCATCGCGACTGCGCGCTTCATTGCGCCGCAGCGATAGATGATGCTGCCGAACTCCGGCGCGGCCGGAGGCAATCCCTGCACAAGGTGCGCAAGCGCCTCATCGGCCTCCTTGCTTGCAGCAGGAAGAAACTCAGCAGCCAGGTCGAATGGAACGACGACAGGACGCACGCCGTGCTCACGAGATGACTCTATGAGGTCGGCTCCGTACTTGGCTTTGGCCAGCAGGACCCACACAGCAGCCATGGCTGGGGTGCCCGGGCTCACATGGAAGGTAACTTTCAGACCCGGCGAAGACGAGATCGTCTCAGACACCGCCCCGTTCGCTGCTTTGTAGATGTCTTCGAAATCGGTGGGGCTTCGCAGTGTTGCGTAACGCACATCTATAGCGCCTGCAAATTTCTCGCCCAGCCACGCCAGGAAGTTCTGCGTTTTCTGTTGCCCGTGATCTGATAGGAGCACCAGGCGGTCATAAACCCCCGTCTCCAGCGCCATCAGAATGGGGCCAAAGTCTGCGCCCGACGCATCTTCCGAGGCGCGAAGGTCTGAGTTACCAAGCCAGGCAAAAAGTGTGGGCATCAGGCATAAGAAATTATGTGATTACATAAATTTCATTCTATCCCGCGCTGTATGCAAATGGAAAGACTCTCAATGAAGGTCGGCGGCACGCGCAACACTTGAGCAGCGCGAGCCTTTCAGGCCAAGAGCACGGAAGTGGGAGGTGGCGCTCGCAAGGACAATCCGCGAGACCTACCCAATACTGCCGCACACTGCAGACGCCCGAAACAAGTTTGGGCTCGCGGCTTTGGAGGCGGAATGCGGAACTGAACCCGCGTCCGTTTGCCGAGCCAGATAGTAACGCATTGGCCTTGAGGGCGTGGATTCGATGATTTGGCCAAATGTGTTCGGGTATCGTGCAAGCCGTGGTTGCCGGAACTTCAAGCTCTTGCAGACCAAGCAGCAGTAGTGGCTACTTGCATGAGCAATGAACGCAACTTGGCCACTGCGTCGGCGGGATTGTGGGGCAACGTGGCAAAGCCGATCTTCTTTCGGTCATCAAGGCTCCATGGGCTGCTCTGCTCGGCATTGGGCGTACCAGGTTTTGATGGGTCGAAGGGATACGCCAAAAGGCCCCAGGTCACCATTCCGGCAGGAGACTGAAAGCGTCCCAGATAGGCGGCCATCTGATACAGGTCGTCGCGCTGCGGCCCATTTGGTGAGCTGGCAGATGGATGGAGGGACTTGTACTTGGCATCAACGACCCCTCTGATGGTGGAGCCTGAGAACAGTATGGCGTCGGGTATCAAAGTGCCCAAACCTTGACCTGAGACATCGCTGTGGAGCAGTTTCTTGGTGACAGACTTATCTCGGGTGCCGTGAGTCACCGTCAGCGGTGCGGCGGCCTTCCGCAGAATGCTGAGGACGTACATCTCCCACAGCTCGGCTACGTCGAGCAGCACACCTTTCGTATCGCCGCTGGCATCAATATCGGCAGCGAGCCCCCTTCGGTTTGCAATCTGCCGCGAAAGCTCCGCGATGGGGGCGAAGCCCGCCGTGATCGGTGTGTAGCGAATCCGGTCCAGTTCGGCCTTCGTAGGCACGCGTGGTCGCGCACCGGTGACAGCCATCAGATTGGGAAGGAGCTCCTTGGCACGTGTAGGCAGCCATTTTTCGTCCGATACCCCAAGCCACCGTCGCAGAACCTCGTAGGCGGCGACGATGGCATCGGATGCCGCGTGATCCAACGAACGCTCCGAACGGATTGACACGACCTGTCCACCACCCGTGGCGATCAAGCGCAGAGATGCCGGGACATCAAGCCGTCCCCTGACAGTCGCGCCTTTCGTGGCCACTTCACGGCGAAGCGCAGGCAGCCCATGCCGTGCCGCCTCGATGAAGCCATGGGCCCAAACGGACGCCAGAAGTTGGGCAATGAACGATTCGTCCTCCCGGAGTTTTCCGGGCGCGTCGGTCAGCACGACCGAGGTTGCTTCAAACAGCCAATTCCGAAGCGTGGCCAGACCAAAACGTGGCTCAATGGTCAGGCTGTGCCCCTCGAAGGAAATCGAGCCAACGTACCTGCCAGCCCACCAGGTGCCGTCCCATTCACAGTAGACGATGGGTTCGTCCTCATCCCTCTCGCCAGAGATGGGAACGACAAGATCCGATGCTCGGACATTTGTTGCGAGCTTACGGAGCCAGTTCGCCTCTGCCGCTGTCGGTTGCGGGACAAGCGGCGAGCAGTCACGCGCGACTAGCTTCACTCGGCCACCGACGGCTTGAGAAGAACCTTGGAGAGCCGGTCGAGCTCAGTGTTGCGCGCAGTCGCGTCCAGTCCGGCGAGATACTGCTCGAGCAACGGGCGAAGGGATAGATTCCACACCTGCACGACAGGCTCCAGCGCTTCACCCTTTTTGTTCCAAAGGTAGTTCTGCTTGCGTGTAGGTCGAGCACCGAGGAAATTGCGCAGGAACACGACCACATCTAGCAGGTAGGTGTGCCCGATCTCGTACTGCGAGCCAAGCAGCGGGCTGTCGTGGATCTGCCCGTTCAACGCCGCCGCCGCTGCAGCCAATTTGCGGAAGTCCGGTTCGATGCGATCCCACTCCAGGCCCGATTTCAGAACCTGCCACTTGGATTCGGCGGCACCCACTAGAGCCTCTGCGTCAAACGGGCAAAGTAGCCACAGGAAACGGCGGCGCAGCGCGAAGTCGATCTGCTCGATGGACTGGTCGATCAGGTTCATGGTTCCGATCACGTACAGATCGTCCGGGATGCGCAGCTTCATTGATACCCCGTCGCCATTGCGTGCCGGAAGCTCAATTGTCTGATTGCGATCTTCAAGCAAGGAGAAGCACTCGCCGAGCATCCGACTCAGATCCGTCCGGTTCATTTCATCCAGGATCAGGATGTGCGGCAGACGTTCCGCGCGTGGCTGTCGCTCGATGTCCTCAATCAGTTTCGGAAGGTAGCCAGCTCGATATTCCGTGCCACCGCCATTCGAAATGTGAAGTGCGCGGATGAAGTCCTCGTAGCTGTAGGCCGGGTGCAGCTGTAGTCGATGCACGTTGTCGCGGATCGCGGATTCGACAACAGATTGAGACTGGAAGTAGCGAGCCGGCCCCATCTGACTCAGTGCCGCAGATCGGATGACCCGCTCAGCCAGCTTCTTTGCGCGGAAAGTCTTGCCAGTACCCGGTGGGCCATAGAGGACGATCTGCTTCTTGTGCTGGATGATCTCCAGCGGCGCGCCTTCAGATGCGCCCTCGCTATCGTCGTACCAAGCCTCGACCAGCGGTGACCAGTAAAAGTCCAGCTCCTGGCCGGGAAGCAGCTGTTCGAGCTCCTGGCGGATGGCCAAGATCGCCCGGTCATCATCCTCTGCGTCGGCCGTGACCAGTCCCGAGAAAGCCTTGATGACTCTGCGCTTGTGATTTCCACTTGCTATGCGTTCGAAGTGTTCGGGGAACAAGAGATGAAGAAGCATGTGCCGAAGCTGCTTCGACTCCGCATCCTCAATGCTGTCCACAACCTCTTGAAAGAGCCACGGATCGGCCGCCACCTCTACCTGCCGATCCTGCGGTAACTTCTTCCACGCGATGGCGAGTTCGATCAGAAAGGCGATCTCGAAGGGGCGGCGGGTGTTGTAGCCCTGACCGCCGCTACCGATCCCGTTGGCGAATGCTGCGGAGACAGGGTGTGAGTCCGGCAGGCTGTCGCCGCCCCAGCCGAGCACCTCGTTCACGACCTGCCGCTTGCGCACGCCACCGACACTGGACGGAAACAGGAAATACACGCTCAAGATCTCTGCCGCAAGACGTGATACGTCCTGTCCGGCCTTTCCGACTTGGTCTTTGAACTTGTCGATGAACGTCCGGTCGCCCTCGTCGGGGGTGGCAACGAAGGCTTTGTGGATGCGCTCCAGCACGTCGGGACGCCAAACAGAATCGTCGGCGAACAGTAGCGAGCCGTCACGCAGGAGGCAGTTGGCGCGAAATGAGTCTGCTGCTCGGTAGATCTTGTTTGTGTCGTGTTCCGAATAGCGAGCCATAGCAAGTCCTCTTTTACGTTCTAGGGCGAAAGCGCCGATGTGCCCCTTCGGCCCATCAGGCTCCATCTTCGGCCAAGGGCCAAGATCGGCCTTGGCTTTCCCTTCCCCTCAATGTAATGTAACATCCAGCACATTACATTGTCACGGATTCTTCCATGAGTATTGGTAGCAGCGGTCGCATAGTCATTGAGATTGAGCCTGAATCCAAGCGGCTGCTCTACGCCGCCCTAGCTCGGGATGGTTTGACTCTAAAAGATTGGTTTTTAAGAAATGTTGAGAGCTACATGACGGCAAACAACCAATTGCCTTTGTCATTTTCAAATGCAAGCTCCGCACCAACGCTAGGTGAAGTGAAGCCGCAATCACCCGCCCCTTCGACAGGAGCAGGGGCATGACCGAAATCATTACTAACGAGAAGCGCCCTGTTTCCTCTTGCACAGAAATGCTTAGGGGATCTGGTGACGCTAATTGCTCTAGAAAATTCAAGAACAAATCGAATCAAATGCAACTCAGTTTATCTGGCCTGGAAACGTTAGCTGCCGCACAAGTAACCCATCAAGGTGGTAAAGGAGAGCCCTTTCATGACTGGTACCCATACCTAGAAGGATTTTCATCAGAATTTGTCAAGTTTGTTCTTGCGAAATACATGCCGAATGCCAAAAAGATAATTGAGCCTTTTGCTGGGACAGGGACAACCCCTGTGGCTTTGGCTGCATTTGGCATTGATTGTGGCTACTGCGAAGTGAATCCCGCTATGCGGCTCGTCGTCGAAGCGAAGATGGCGCTTGGCTCTGCCACAATGACGCGTCGAAAGAAAATTGCCTCAAGACTTCAGGGTATTGCCGAAAACCTCCGAGATCTCGTAAAAGCAGCGCAACCGGACAAAGCTTTACAGGATGACTACAAAGTTAACTTTGAGGGAAGTCAATTCTTCAACGATGTCGGCATGGCTGCAGTGCTTTCTCTCAGGACTGTCAATGATGATGTTGCAAAAGAAGACGAGTTGATTGGAAATTTATTCACCATTGCAGTGATGGCGAAACTCGTCATTTGCTCAATGTTAAAGCGGTCTGGTGACGTTAGATACAAAACAGAAAAAGAGCTTCAGAAAGGCATTCCAGATCTTATCGGTGAGGTCTCAAGCCATCTCCTTCTCATATCGGGGGATTGTTTGGCCGCCGACCATCTGACGGCGTCGGTTGGCATCATTACAGCCAACGCTCGCGATCTTTTGAAGACGGCATCATTTGATGCTGATGGGGTCATTACTTCACCGCCTTACCTAAATGGAACAAATTACTTTAGAAATACAAAGCTAGAGCTTTGGTATGGGCGCTTTCTGTCAAACGGAACGACTCTAAGATCCTACAGGGATGCTGCAATTACTTCCGGCATTAATGATGTTGGTGTGGCGCAGGGTAGAAAGATTGTCCACAAATCGATTCAGATGCTGGTTGATAAGCTCTCTGAGAACGCCTACGACCAGAGAATTCCTAGAATGGTGGCAGGCTATTTCGAAGACATGAGGCTTGTCCTTCAGGGGCTAATGCATAGCTGCAAACCAGGAGCGCCGATCTGCATTGATATTGGCGATAGTCGATATGGTGGGATACATGTTCCCACGCATGAGATTCTTGAGTCGCTGGGAGTTGATATTGGCCTTGAGCACATCGAGACGTTGCATCTGAGGAACAGAATATCAAAGGATCGCAGCGTATTGTCTCAATCGCTGATTGTGTTCAGAAAAAAGGATAGCGCAGGCTTAAAGCCAGATCCGTCTTTAACAAATGAGCCTTTCCATGAAGCGGCAGATAAAGGAGATTTTCTTTCTCGATGGGAAAATTTCAAAGATGTATTGCCACACCAGAAGGAGCCGTACTCAAAACGGAACTGGGGTAGCCAACTACACTCGGTTTGCTCTTATCAGGCAAAAATGAAGCCTGCCTTAGCGCACCATTTGGTTGATGTATTCAGTCGCAGAGGTGACAAGGTCCTCGACCCATTTAGTGGGTCTGGAACGATTCCATTTGAGGCATGCTTGATGGGGCGCGAGGGATACGGCTTGGAAATTAGTCTGCTGGGCACTGCCGTATCCAATGCAAAGCTAATGCGTGCTGACGAACAAAAGGTGCGCCATTTAATCGATAAGCTAGATTTGTGGATTAAGAATAACAAGGCTACCTCCGGCACACTGCGGCAAGCGGAGGAGATTAGGTTCAATGGGGCTCTTGCGGAGTATTTCCATCCTGATACGTATCAGGAGGTGCTATCTGCACGCGAGTTCTTTGCGGCGAACCAGAGTGATTCGCCGGAGTGGCATCTGGTCATGGCCTGCATGCTTCATGTCCTGCATGGCAACAGGCCTTACGCTTTAAGTAGAAACAGCCACCCTATAACCCCATATGCGCCCACAGGAGATTTCATAAAAAAATCTGTTGTAGAAAAGGTCAGGGCAAAAGTTGAGAAAAGCTTGGCCTCTCAGTTGACAGACGACCTCCCCACTGGGCGATGCTTTCAAGGTGATATTTGTTCTGAATGGCCGGCAGAACTCCGAGATATAGATGCCATCATCACATCGCCGCCATTCTACGACTCGACACGCTTCTATATAACAAACTGGATGAGATTCTGGTTCTGCGGATGGGCAAGAAGTGATTACGATACCCGCGCGAATGAATTCGTCGAATCGCTTCAGAAGAAAACCTTCGATGTATATCGAGGGATTTTTGAGCAGTTTCATGCCCGCCTAAAGCCTGGCGGATTGGCTGTGCTGCACCTTGGGCTAAGTCACAAATGTGACATGGCAATGGAGTTGACCAAGCAGGTCAACGGACTTTTTAATGTGCTGGACATCGCTACCGAATCAGTAGGACATTGCGAGAGTCATGGCATTCGCGACAAAGGAACCACCACAGGACATCAGTACCTTATTCTTCAGAAATAAAGCGTAGTGTCTTTATTTGGTGATGAAGTGGTTAATTCATAAGGCCTGCAGCAATTTCTCAGTGCCCATCAAGCTGTTGCTTGATGGGTTTGGTGCATTTGTAGAAAAACCATAGTAGCTATGATTTTTTCTGCCGTCGTAATTCATATTCCGCAACAAGATCGACCGGCGCGCCTCCAGGGGCAGCATCAAAGGCTTTCTGGAGTGCCTTTACCACTAACTCGCCAGTTATCTTTCCATCTCGAACTCTGATCATTTCAGCTCGCATTAGAAACGTATCAAAAAGCCAATCTAAGCGCTTAACAAGCTCGGTTATGACCTCGACGTTCGGAGTGGGCTCGTTAAGTTGGTCAACGGGAATGCCAGTTAGAGCGCTGAGCCTCACTAACTGATCATCCGAGTAAAATTCCCTCGGATAGCGATCGCTTTTGGAGCTGTTGCATGATCCGCATAATGCAGTCGCAGTTTCATCAAGCGGCCAAAGCAGTGCTAGTGGCCTAGTGTGATCTAGCGCCATCGACTTCACAGTCGGAAGATCTGCGTTGCAATTGAAGCACTTGCAGCTAAATTTTTTCCAGATGTAATCAGACAGTTCAACACCGGTTCGGTGCTTGAACGCCATCTGCCTGCTCATTTGATAGAGCTCGGTAACCAACAATTCAAAATGCCTACGGCGAGCGCCGTCTTCCTTCATCTGAGCGCCAGTTCTATTTTTATTATGGGCTGCATTGACGCAATACTTCTTGCAGAATCTACACTCAAGCTGGTATCCGTAGTTAAGCTGGAGGACTTCCTGGGTTTCTGCATTCTTTAGTTTTCCAAAGCCTGTGTGTATGCACGGTCGGCGAGCAACACAATGATTGGAGAAGCTTAGTTGAATGCGCTCGTCATTTACATTTATCGGAAGAAAGCGTGCACATCGATTGCAAGTTTTTAGAAAAATATGCTCACCAGCGTCGCTCAGTTCCAGTACTTCTGTCGACCCAAGCAGTGCGATCTCAGTCTCCCCTTTGGTGCTCCAAAAGTGCGCCTCCGGTGAAAGCAGGTGCAAATTGCTTAGATATCCCGGAGCAGTACATACTTCGAACTTCCCGCCGGTATGGCAGCCCGGCTGTTCAACGAGCCCACAAGCTAGATTCCAAAGAGAGATACTTGCGTTTTTATTCGCAGTCATAGAGACGGTGGCAGTAACTCCTTTGCCATCTCCCTGCCACATGCTTCCAAATTTCGACCAATTCGGCGATGCTGGCTCTGATAATGTGTGCTTTGGATTTGGGGAGGTAATTTCAATCGCCAAGCATTTATCTGCACAATACCATCCGCCGAACGCTATCCACGTATTTGGTGTGTGATCCGGGATTGTGAAAACAATTTCCACAGTTTCCCCGGCTTGGAGTTTAAGGGTTTTAGAGCTTTCTTTTTTCCACTCGCCACCAGTTGAATCAGGGTGCGATGAGAATCCAGACTCTCTTGTCATTGGACGCCGTACGCCGGAATATGCAGTTTTCCCCGGAAGCTTAACCATAGATGTTCACTATTTTTGGGCGCGCTGCGGAATGAACGTGCGCCATGTTGACAAATACAATCATTCTACGGTTTCAGATAGTTGCACACAACAATCGGTCGCCACTGCAGACGATCAGTGCTGTGTTCCGTCTTGCGACAATCCCCGGAAGCACTGCTCCGCCGCCTCAGACCCATCGGCAGCCCTCCTGACTGGCAGCTAACCCGTACCGCTGATTCACCCTTGGCTGCAGCATCGACATTTGCAGACGCCCCGCACCAAGGTTGAACGTGAAGTCCACGAAGGCTGAGAACCACCACTTGGACTCGGGGGCCAACACCCAGCCACTACTTGATGCTCGTTGTCATCTCATTGACCCACGCCTGCAGCGCCCTCAGTTGCTCGACGTTTTCGTGGCAGGTCTGGTAGTTGGCGGCAACGGTTCCGGCGACGGCAGAGAGTGCAATGCCTGCGGCGGCCGCATCAGCATCTCGGGCGGGCTCGGGCAGCTCACCGGCAGCGGCAGCGTCGTGCAGGCGCACAAAGCCACGGTTGATAGTGCAAGCAGCATCGGCTTGAACGGGCACATAGACGGGAACCTCCTTGATGATGGCTTCGCCCTTCTCGCGGACGATGCGGACGCGGTCGATGTACTGCGTGACGACCTTGACGGTGGCCTCGGCCTGACGCTGGCGGACGGCGGTGGCTTGCAGGGTTTGTTTCTGGGTGGCGGTATCCCACTGCGTTTGAACGTGGCCCGCGCCCTTGATCCAGCCGAAGCCAATGAGCGCGACAGCCAGAGCAGCGACGGCCAGCCAGCGGTATGGCCACGGATTCAGGTTCATGGCGTTTCCCCGATGCACTGCCGGTACTCGGCCTCGCGCCGTGTGACCAACCCGCCGCACAGCCGAGCGTTGGCGGGCTGCGCGCAGTCTTTACCCTGGAAGAAGCGCCAGCGCAGCAGTTCGGCGCAGGCCCCGGCGTAGTCCTCCGCATTGAGTTTCCTGACCAGCGTGGACTGGCAGAACGCGCGGCTGCCGACGTTGTAGGAAAAGCTCACCAGTGCGTCGTACTCGTGCTGGGCCAGCGGCACGGTGACGCATTGCTTCAATGCACCCTCGAACTGCTGCACGTCGGTGAGTGCCCGGGCCAGCGCCTTCGGCGGCGTGGTGGTGTCGCCCAGCTTCACTCCGGTGGTGGTACCGAACCCGATGGTCGGCACATCGCCCTTGACCGGAATCACTGCGCGGTCGGTGTAGCCCTCGTGCAGCACGATGCCCACCAGCGCTGCAGCGGACAGCGTGAGCGCGGCCACCGTCCGGCGTTGCGGCGGCCGGATCATCGGTGCATCTCCGGCTGCGCGACCAAGCGCGCAATGGCCGCGCCGATGCTGGCGCTGAAGGCCAACAGCACGAACACGCCACGCGGCAGCACGTCCCCGAACACAGGCACCACCACTTCCGCCGCCGTGAAGATGGCGGCGACGATAGACAGGCGGACGCTCCAGGCGCGGCGCGCGATCTTTCGCCAGTCGGCGAGCAGGCAGAGTTTGCGGGTGGTGGTCATGGCGCGCCTCCCATCAGCTTCAACTTGATGGCGGCCCCCACCAGCAGCGCGGCCAGGATGCCGGTGGTGATCACCTTGACGGTGGTCTGCCACGCCGTGCGACGCGCATCGCGCCAGGCTTCCAGCAGGTCGCGCAGCTCGCGAATGTCCTTCGCGGCGTGGCCGTTTTCGAGGCCGAGATGGGACAGCACACGCTCGGCACCGCGTTCAGCAGCGCGGTCCAGCAGTTCGTCGAAGTCCTCGCGGCGCAAGAGCAGCATGTTCTCCACGAGCGCTGCGGGCGAGTGTTGTTCGGGTTCGGTCATTTGTGTTCTCCAGAAATGCAAAACCCGCCTCGTGGGCGGGTTCAGTTGGTTGCGGCGGGATGGCGATCAGATGGCGATGCCAGCACTCCAGCCTGCGGGCTTGTAGGCCGAGAGCTTGGCCTCATCCTCGATGTAGCAAAGCCAGCCCACCTTGGGCGGGTGGAACTCCCACGTGCCATCGATGCGCACCGCGATCTGGTTGGTCTTGCCTGCCCACACGCCGGTGGCTGCGGCGGGCACGAGGTAACGGTCGCCATTGGCGGGGCTGGCTGGTGGCGTGGTCAGGTCGCGGTCTTTCACGGACAGGCCGACCACTGCGCCGAGGCGTTTGAGGTTGGCATCCATGCCGGTGTCCCAGCCGCTCTCGCCGAGCGTCCAGCCGTAGTTCAGTCCAAGGTTCGGATCGGTTGATGACATGTTTATCTCCAGGGATTCGATGCTTGGCCGGTGGTCTGGCGTATGCGCTGGATAGCGCCGGGGTCGCCGGTGCGGTGGCTTTGCTGCGGGTGCTGTCGCCAATGACGCCCGACGATGGGCAGGTACAGCACGCCGCCACGCTTGGCCACCAGCAGGGTCAGCAGCCAGTCGGCGAAGTTGTTGAGGTCGGTGGTTTCCGCAAGCGCGACTTCCACGGCAGACCGGCGCATCACGATCAAGCCGTGCACATGGCTGGCGCTGTTGGCGTGTTGCCAGCGGCTGTAGGCCAGACGACGCACGGCAATGTCGCGACCGTTTTCGTCGGTCAACGCTTCGTCGGTGTAGGCCATCACGGCTTTCGGGCAGGCATCCAGCGCATCGGCTAGTTGCGTGAAGGCGCTTGCGTCGTACAGATCGTCGGGATCGACGAAGGACACCAGCGGCAAATTGCCCTGGGCGTAACCAGCGGCGCGTGCTTCGCCGATGCGGCTCGGGATACCCGGCAGGACGTGCAACTGAATCGGTGCTCCGTCGAGACTGGCAATACAAGCCGAGCGCCATTCGGCGGGCTCGTTCAGCGTCAGCAGGTGAACATCGATGCGTGGTTCTACTGGCGGTTCCATCAGATTCCTCCCCAATACTGACCCCAGCGCAGGCCGTAGCCCGCGCGATCCGCGGCGCGTACCTGCGGCTGCCAGCTTTCCAGCCCGTCACGCTCGGCAGTGAGTTCCAACGTGATGCGGTCGCCCAGCGCACCGGCATCAGCCGCAGCCGTCGCCACGTCCCACACGAAATTCGCTCCGGTGATGCCGGACGCCGTATGCACCAGCGCGTCGTTGCGATCTCGGATGCGCACCGTGTAGCTCACACCCGGTTCTGGCCCGATGTCGGCTTCGCCCTGCTGCACGAGGTAGGCGGTCTGCTGGGTGCGGTCACGATGGGCCCACGCGATGCTGAGGTCCCCGGCGACCACGGCAGGCTCGGTCTGACCATTGAGGCGGACGCGCCCCGGTGGATACGGCAAGGCCTGCCGCCCGGTCAGCACCATCGGCTGGCCATTGCTGGCCAGTTCCGCATCGCCTTGATCGGTTGAGGTGCGCGGGATGGCTCCCACGAACACCGATTCACCCGGGGCGCGCTCCGCGCCTTCCGATGCCAGCCACTCACCCACGCCGATGAGGCGGGTTCCGACCGGGTGCGATTGCGGCGTGGTGTCCAGTACGCCGCGTGCGAGGTCAACCGTGGCCGCAGCGGTATTGAAGTCCAGGACGGCGACGGCTTCACGGATCGACCCGCTGGCATCGACCAGGTAGGCGTAGTCGCCCACGGTCAGCCTTTCCGGCTGGCTGACGGCGGTCACCGGCACGCCCACGGCATCGGCCTCGCTGGCAGGCAAGGCCGCATCGAGCGTGAGCAGTGGCGCGTAGTCCTCGCTGGCCACGCTGGCAATCTCACCGGCCGAGGCGCCGGTGGCGAGCTGCCAGTTGAGCTGGCCCGTACCGCCCACAGCGGCCAATGCGCCCACCGCTGCATCGGTGTCGGTCAGGTAATCCAGTTCAGCACGTGACAAGCTGCGCGCCAGTTCCCAGTACGGAATTTCCACCGCGAGCACCAATGCGGGAGGCAGCGGCTCCAGGGTTGGCTCGTCGATGATGGGCGGCGGCGGTGCCAGCACGGCGTTGTCCAGCCCGAACACGTCCTCCATCGCTTCGATGCGCCATTCGGCCGCGCCCAAGGTGCCGGTATCAATGCCGGTCACGCGCACCACCATCTGGTCGATACCCAAACGCGGCCAGTTGAGCAGGAACACGTCACCGGGCAGCGGTGCGCGTTCCAGCGTGTCGCGTGCCACGGTCAGGCTCATCCGGGCCAGGGGCGACCCCAGGGCGCGCAGATCCCGCAGCGCCAGACGCGCGGCGAGCGGTCCGTAGTTGACGCCCGGGTAGTCACGGCGCTGATTGATCACGCCGCCTTGCAACTGAATCGCGGCAAGGTTTTCCACAGTGACGGTGGTGTCGCCGCCGGTTTGCCAGTCGGCGTAGACCACGGTCAGCTCGTTGGGCAGCTCACCCCACTGCGCGCGCTCGAAACGCTCCAGCCGCACGATCTCGTCCGGCCCCAGTTGCGGCAGGTCATTGACCCAGTAGTCGTCGCGCAGCAGCTTCAGCTCGAAGGTGCCTTGCTCCGGATCGGTGTAGAGAATGCCGCCGATGTGGTCGATGACCTGACTGATGAAGCTCTCGATGGGCTGCTGGCGCGTCCAGATCAGATTCAGGCCGAAGCCTTCATCCGACAGGGCCCACGCCGCATTCCAGAAACTCCAACCGATGCTGTCCTGCGGGTAGCCCATGCCCCAGTGCGGGTCGGTCAGGCATTGCACCAGGATGTGGGCCGGGTTCATGCCCACACTGATCTCGCGGCCTTGGTTGTCATCCCAGGCGCGGATTTCGGCGTTCCACTCCATCCACGGGTAACCGTGCCAGCCCGCCGTGAAACGGCGCACGCGCACGGCCCACGGCTTGATGTAGGGGTTGTTGGCCGCAAACAGAATCTTGCGCGCCACCAGTGACAGCACGCCCCGGAAGGCCGGAATGGCTGGCCCAAGGCGGCTCATCAGGTAGTCGTTGCGCCCCTGACCTGGGCCACCGGGCAGCACATCGATGTTGCCGACCACACCACCTTCACGCTCGTCACCGCCAAACAGCGTGGGTTTGTGGATACCGAGGGTGGTCAGGCCGTGCCCGCTGGACAGCGGCCCCCGGTCGGCATCGCCCCAGGCGGTACGGTCGCCCATCTGGATTTCCTGCACGGCATCGACCGGCCCTTGGCACAGCACCAGGTGCAGTCCCATCCGGTAGCGGTAGCCGACGGTTTGTTTTTTGCTGCTGCCACCCATCAGTGCTGCTCCTGCCGGATGTGCGCACGGGCGTGCTCGACCACCCGCAAGGCCATCGCGTCGCCGGTGGCCAGCAAGGTGTCGGCAGCGCAGCCGTCACGCAGAAAGGCGCGGAAGTCCATATCGTGGCGCGCGAACCAGACCCGTGTGCCGTTCACGCACAGGCCGACGGCGCGCACATCGTCAATGGTGACGGTCACATCCGTGCTCATTTCTTGCCTCCTTTTTTGCGGATCGGTTCGGCTTCCAGATCGCCGTACCAGACGACGTTGGCCCCGCGCAGCAGCACGGTGCCGAACACAACCGGAATCGGTCGGCCTTCTTCTGCGGTGGGGGCATCGACGTCGGACAGCGATGCGGGTTTGGGCTCGGGCGGTTTCGGCGCGAGCGCGACCGAAACCAGCGCCGCCACCACGATGACGACGAGGTACCACATGGAAATTCTCCGGAAGAGTCAGAACACGCCCGTCGAAAACGGGTTCTTGCTCGGGATGACGGGAAAGCCGCCGTAGTTGTCGAGGTTGCCGAAGCGCGAGGCGCACGTTTGCGTGCTGTGATCGCAGCCGACCGTCAACAACACTTGCGTGCCCGGTTCAATGGCCGCTGGATAGAGCAGTTCGACGCCGCTGCCGTAGTCGCGGATGATCATGTGGCGTGCCCCATCCGGCGTTTGCAGCCAGCCACCGGCCAAGCCACCGCTGACGCCACCCGGCACACCGCCATCGAGATCGACACTGCGGCCATAGGCTTCATAGACGAAGGCGCTCTCGGAAATGGGCGACGCCCCACAGGCACTGGAGTACAGAACGTGGGAACAGTTGCGGCTGTAGAGCCTGCGCAGGCCGATGCGCTTCAAACTGACCTGTGCCGATTCGCAGCGGATGCGGGCAGCATCGGCGTCGATTTCCACACCCAGCACCCGGCCCATCCAGCGCGTGCCCGACAACCACCAGTAATCGCCCCAGGTATCGCGCCGCCCGATGCGCAAGGTGACCGAGGTGGTGTCGCCGGTGAGCGACGTGGCCAGCAGGTGGCGCACAAGTTCACAGTCGGGTGGCAGCTTGAGATCCAGCGCTGACTTGGCCGCTTCGGCCCCCAGCGCCAGTTCGTTGCGCTCGATGGACAGGCTGGTGTACAGCGTGCCGTCGAGATCGACGTCGAATTCGTGCGGAGTCAGGTAGAAATTCGCGCTGCTGCTGGCGAAGGCGTAGAGCTCGACTTCCATCAGCGCTTGCTGGCTCATACGGCGTACTCTCCATACGTTTCTCGGTCGTTGCCGCGTGGCTCGGGCAACTGGCGCGCGGTCAGGGTGATCTCCACCAACTGCGGGCTATGCCAGTACAGGTCGATGGCGTCGTGGTCGAGGCGGCAGCGCGCAAGGCGAACAATCCCGCTGCCTGCGGGCACCCAGTCGTCGAGACCCGAGCGCAGCACCAGCACACCGCCCTGATCCAGATGGCAGGTGGCTGTCAGGGCGTACTGCCGATAGCCGTCCGGATGCACGATCAAACAGGCAGCGGGGCGATGCCAGAATGCCGAGAGGTCTTTGCCATCGACACGCAGGAAACCGTCATCGGGATCAGCTTCGACGCTCACCCACAGGATCGGTGCCAAGCCATCGGGCAGCCAGAAGGCTTCCAAGCGGCCTTGGGTGCGCCACAGCCGCGCCCGCCAGATGTCGATTTCATCGAGCGAGCTGGCCAGATAGCGGCGCTGGTAAGTCGTCGTCGCCCACGGATCGTCACGCCGCACCCACGGATCTGCGGGTGAGAAATCCTGGCGCGTGATCGTCGCCTGCGCGCTGGCCGTGGGATCATCGCGCCAGTTGCCATCGGGCCAGACCGGGATCTCGTCGAGCCACGGGTCATCGAGGACATCCATGTCCGGCGTTTGTTCGGGCGTGACGCTCGCGGTGACGCTGCCGCCGACCATTCCCGGCACCCATTGCGTGAGATCGGCCGGATCAACGGCCTTGCCCCACACCAGCGGCAGCACGGCGCTACCAGCCGCCGCTTTGCGGGCCAGCGGATCGGCCAGCCACAGCAGATCGGTTTCCACGTCGCTGAGTTGGGCGACTTGCCAGCCTTCCGGCGCAATGATCAGCACCCAACGTTCGCCGCCCTCCCAGCCTTGCACGCCGTCGTAGGTCAAGCGGAGCGCAGCAGCAGGAGGAGCGAAGCGCCGCCAGTCGGCCTCCGATACCGCCAGGGTCAGCGCGCCCTCCTCAGCGTTTTCGACGAGGTGGACGGCGTACTGTGGCAGCGGCCACCACGCGGTTTGGCCCAGATGATCGGCCAGCCAGTCGGCGACCAGCGCATCGGTCGGGCGGGCATTGCCCACCTTGTAGGTGAGCCAGCGCCGAGGAACGCGGCGGCGTGCTTGCCGGGATTCGTTGCCGCTGGCCAGCCGTGTGACGCTGGTCTGCCACTCAAGCCGTTCGACCAAGGGCTCGGCCCAGTCGTGGCGGAAGGCAAACACACCGCGTTGCGCATCCGGCCAGGGTTGATCCCCGAAGGCGTCCATGCCAGTGGCGACGATGGTGCTGGATGCGGTGTCCCGGCGCAGCACCTCGACGAGGAATACCGGGCCATCGATGGGTGGCCACGGGTGCGCCAGAGACTCAGCAAGCCAAGTCGCAGCCAAGTTGGGCGGAACCGGCGCAATGGCCGTTTCGGGCATGAAGGTAGCCGCACTGGCTCCGAACGATGCACGCGACAGCACTTCGCCCTGAATTTCCAGCAGTTCACTTCCGGGCGTGGGCTTGCTGGAAACCTCCGCAATGTCTTGAATGACGACGCGATCCGTCATGCCGACTCCACGCCGAATTCGGCGGCATTGAAGGCGGCTTCCGCCCATTGCACGTTGCCGTTCGGGTTGCGTTCGAACAGCGTACTCTGCCACGCCAGTTGCTCCTGCAGGATGATGTCGGCGCTGGTGGCGGTTTGCGCACCACTGACCACGAGGCCTTTGACCTTGCCCAGACCCGCATCGGTCTTGCGCGCCAGCATCGTGAGCTGCACGCCGTAGATGGTGGGCGTGGCCATCACCGGCAGCGCCTCGACATCGAAGGACTGGCGCAGTCCGACACTGGGCGCGCTGATCGCCGTGCCCTCGTCCTCGTCGCTCACGGCTTCCCATGCGGCAGTACCGACCGGACTGGCCGTCCACTGGTTCAGGCTGCCATCGGCCTGTGCCTGCAAAGCATCGACACGCACATCGCCCAGGAAGGTGTTGTTGATCGTGCCGGTGGTGTCTGCAATGTAGAAGTCATCGACGTCGATGGTCAGCGGGCAGCTCTGTCCGGGCACCGCGCCCACGAATGCGGTGACCAGTTGGCTACCGCCCTGGAGGGTGTTCTGCGCGGTCATCTGGATGGCCAGGATGCCGTTGATGCGCACCGACAGCACGCCGTTGCTGGTGCCTTGCGTGACCTGCAACTCGATGTAGTGCCAGCCGCGTGCCGGGGCGCTGGCGACCGAGGTCGAGATCAACTGGTCGTAGCCGTATTGCCAGCGGTAGAGCTTGAGCCGCCCGTCCTCGCCGATTTTGACGAGATGGGCGACCTGCGCGTTGGCATCGCGCACGCCCAGCAGCAAAGGCTCGGTGTAGGTGTTCTGGTACGGCACCACGCGAATGGCCGCTCCCACGATCAGGCTGGTCTTGGTGGCGTCGAGGTTCTTGACGTAGCCACCGCCCGAGCCTTCCGGCAACCGCAGAGCATAGGAGGACGGGCGACGGCCATTGATGCGGGTGGCCTGCGGTGACAGATATGCCGCCTTGCCACGCGCCAGCCACGGATCGCCAAAGCTGTCCACAGCCTGCGGGTCGTAGTGGTCGAAACCATCGATGAACAAAAGTGCCATGTGGACTTTCCCCTCAAAATTCAGCCTTGGAGCGCCGAGCGGATGGCCCGCGCGTTGCGCCCGATGATGTTTACGATGACCCGCTCTCCGGCAGGCGACTGCAGGTGGTCGTGGGTCACGCCGGGATCGATGGCGTTGACGATGCGCACCGCTTGATTCATCTGCGGCTGTGCGGGTGGCACTTTGACCTCCGGCACCAGGCCACCGGCAGCAAAGGCCAGCTCGCCGCCTTTAAAACGCGGGCCGACGGACAAACCGTTGAGCGAGTCGAGGAAGGCCACGCCGACCTGGCGCACGGCAGCGGCACGCACCACGTATTCACCTGCGGACAGGCGCGCCGGGATCGAGTCCGAGGTGGCGCTGCCCGGGCCGGAGACCAAGCCACCACCCGCGAATTTCTTGATGCCACCCAGCAGCGCCATCACAGCGGCGACCATGGCCACCATTGCGGCAATGGCCAGTCCCGGGCCAACGATGGGCACGGAGGCTTGCGACGCTGCCGCACCTGCACCGGCCTTGGCGGCATCCATCGACACCACGGCGGTGGTTTCGGTGGTCTTTTGCGCGACTTTGGCAGCGCTGGCCGCCGCGTCGACGGTTTGCTCCTGCTGGATGAAACCGAGCTTGAGCGCCAGCATCCGCGCCTGCATGGCGATCCACTGCTGGAAGGGCTGAATCACGATCTGCTGCAGGAAGGCGTCGGCCACCTGCTGGAACAGGCTGGCCATTGCGCTGCGCCACGTCTGTGCGCCGGTGATCATCCCGTTGAGCGCGCCGCCGAAACTCTCGCCGATGCGGTTCCACAGCGGAGCCATTTCATCGACCGTGAGCCGGGTTCGCTCCAGTTCGTTGCGCCACGCCTGCACGCGGATCACCGCATCCGGCCCGATGGCTTGCGCGGCTTGCTGCATGGTCGGCAACAGGCGTTCCATCTCGGTGGCCGATTGCTGCTGCAAGGTCACGATCTGTTGGCGCGCCTGCGCTTCGGTCAGCAACCCGGCCTGCTGCTGGGTCTGGATCGCATCCTGCGCATTGCGCATCCGCTCGGTGACCTGCCGCCACTGGACTTCCAGTGCGGAGAGGTTCGCTTGTGCGGCCTTCACGTCGATCAGCCGGTCAACGAGCGACACGCCGTCGGCATCGCTTTCTGCCGCCAGCCGCGCCCGCAGATCCCGATAGCTGCGCTCGATGGCCGATCTGCGGTCAGCATCGGTTGCGGTGCTGGTGATCTGGGCCAGTTCCTCGCGCGCCTGCGCCAGGGCATCGGCCAGCTCACGCTCGGCTTGCGCTGCCTTGCGCGCATTGGCCTGCTCGATGTCCGTGCGCCGGTTGTTGAGCGTGATCAGGTCGGCTTCCGCCTTGGCGACCTCGGCCTTGGCTTTCAGGCGGCCGTTCTCCGACTTGCCGGTGCTGGCGACTTGCTGACTGCGGGCCAGCTCCTGCTGCTTGCGCGCGATCTCGGCATCGACCTCGCGCTGCTCGATGGCCGTTTTTTGCGCGTAGTAGTCGCGCACCGAGATCAGACGATCCTCAAGCGCTGCATCCAGCGCGGTTTGTTGCCGCGCCAATCCGTCCTTGAGCAGCGCGAACTCGGCGTCCAGCTGCGCTTTCATCAGCGTGGTCTGCGCGCCAGTGGAATCCTGCGCAGCCTTGCCCGCTTTGGGTTTGGTCAGCCGCTGCAACAGTTCCGGATCGGCCTGAATTCGGGGTGCCTTGACCTCGATGGGTTTGGGGTCGAACAGGCTGTCGCGGAAAGACGCCAGCTCATCGAGCCGTTGGATCAGGCTGCCTTTGAGGTCGGCAATGATGGCCTTGGCCCCGTCAGTGTTGCCCTTGAGCGCTTCGACCGCCGCCGCGACACCGCCACCAATCGCTTCACCCAAGGCGACGAAGGCCTTGCCAACCGTGGCGACACCGAGCGCCAGGGTCTTGAGCACCAGCACCACGCCGTCCAGAATCGTGCGCAGCGTGCCGCCTTGCTTGGCCGACTCGACCATGCCACCGGCCATGTCGTTCAGGGCAGGCAGCAAGGACGCGATGATCTGGTTGCCGATGCTCTGGGTGGCCAATTTCAGCTTGTCGAGCGCGTCGTTGAAGTTGCCTGCCTGCGCGGCGGTGTCGGCTGACAACTGCAGCCCGAGTTCAGCCGCCTCCTGCTTCAGCGCACCGATGCCATCCCGTCCTTGGTTGAGGAAGGGGATCATTTCGGCACCGGCCTTGCCGAAGATATCGACCGCCAGCGCCGCCTTCTCCGCGCCATCCGGCATGGCCTTGAAGCGATCGGCCAGATCCAGCAGCACCTGTTCGCTGTCGCGCAAGGTGCCATCCTGGTTCTGGACCGCCACGCCCAGCGCACCGAACTTCTGCGCGGACGTTTCCGAGCCGGTGGCGGCCTCCAGCATGCCGGTGGCCAACTTCTTGAGCCCGGCTTCGAACTTTTCGGTGGAAACCGCCGACAACTCGGCGGCAGGCACCAGCAGCGACAGCGATTCGACGGCGATGCCGGTACGCTGCGCCATCTCGTCCAGTGCATCGGCTGAGTCGATGCTGGACTTGATCATTGCGCCGATTCCCGCCAACGAAACGCCAACGCCAAGGTTGGCCAGCACGCCGTTGACGCTCTTGGCCGTATCGGTGAGGCCGCCCAAGCCCCGCTTGATCGAGTCGAAGGCGGTCTTGGTCTGGTCGACGGCACTGATCAGGATTTGGGCACGGTTGCTTGCCATCAGACTTTGTCCAGTTCTTGTTGAATCGCCTGCGCCAAGGCAGGTAGTGCGCGTTGCACGCCACCCGCCAGATTCAGTCGTCGTTTGAGATCGACGCGCTTGACCAGCACGGCGATGGGAATCTCCTGGCCACGCTTGATCTGCTTGGCCCCGGTGCGACCACGCTCGGCGCGCTTGAAGCGGCCCAGTTGCCCGGCGTTCTCCTTGATGTTCTCGGCCATCAGCAGCACGCGCCCGTTTTTCTCGATGAAGAAGGCATTGCCCGAGCGCATCAGGCCATCAATGACCGCCTTGAAACGCTTGGGGCCGATGCGACCGGGCAGCAGCGGGATCAGCAGATTGCCGCTCACGCTGCCGCCTCGTTCGTGCATGCCCAGCCACGGAATCTTGCTGCCCACCAGCAAGGCGGGCAGTTGCTCGGGCTTTTTGTCGAACACCTTCACACCCATTGACGAGATGAAGCTGTTGCGCTTGACGGTGAAGGCGCTGCGCATCTCGGATCGCGCGGCATCACGCACTTCACGCCCGCCCGATTGCATGCCCTTGGCGACGGCGGTGTGGATGGCGCGACGCCGCTCGGTACTCCACGCAGCCAACTGGCGTGGGTCCAGCAGGCCGTTGGTGGTCAGAGACAGGCGCACGTTTTAGTCCTTCAGCAGATCGCGTTGCAGTTGTTCGATGCCACGCTTCTCGCCCTGTGCTGCCACGGCGTGAATGCCGAGCATCTGAGCCAGTTGCTGCCGTTCGATCTGGCCGTCGGCATCCAGAAAGGCTTGGGCCTGCGTGAGCGTGTAGGACATCACGTCGCCAAGGCGGTGACCGGCGCGGATCAGGCGGGCGACGGCGGCGTCCCAGCCGAGTTCGTCAGCGAGCGCAGCGTCGGGGCGAGCCGCTGGGCTGCGCCTTGAATCGCCGGAACGACGTGCGCCACGAAAAAATCCGCGTTCACCTCGAACACGGCAGCGGCCAGAAGAACGGCGTCCTCCAGCGACAGGTCGTTGATCCACACGCGTTCACGCCGGGTGGTGATCGCCAGCAAGTCCAGCACGGCATCGCCGTGCCGTCCCAGCAGCGTCATCCAGTCCGGATCACTGGTGATTTCCTCGGCCATCGGCCGCACCACGGCCAACAGCCGCGGCAATTCGCCCAGCCGGATTGGCGTCAGTTCCAGCGCGGTGCCGGACAGCGTCACGACCACAGGCTCAGGGGGAAAGGTCTTGAAGCCGTCCATCACAGCAGCACCAGACGTCCGAACTGACCGAGATCACCGCCGACTGGCTTGGTCAGATCCGCCAGCACTTGGCCCGACAGCTCGAACTTCAGCAGTTCGTCCGTGATGATCGAGAGCTCCTTGGCCGGGTTGATGGCCACGCGGTAGAGGTCGATCACCACCTCGCGGTTGCCGTCGGCGGTGTTGAGTCCCTCGAAGCGAATCCAGCGCTCGGGCAGCGGCTGAGTGAACATCGCCGTGCTCTGCGCTGCGCCATAGGCGTAATCAACGGTGAAGGGCTCGGTGTACGGGCCACCCGACGTGGCATCCAGCACCACGAGCGAGCCGTGCTTGGCGTTGACGCTGTACTGGCTGAGGGGCAACGTCTGGGGCGTGGCGTCGGAGTCCTGCACCTGCACGGCGGACACGTTTTGCATGGCCAGCGGGTACAGACTGCCCGGGGTGACCGGGTTGGGCAGCAGCTCGCCGGTCACAGTGCCGGGGGTGATCGTGGTCGTGGTGCCATAGAGCGCGAGCGCCAGGTTGGTTGCGATCAGTTCTTCCAGCGTGCAGGCGAATTCGCCTTTCTTGGTCTTGATGAGTTGCAGGTCGGTCAGGCGCTGGCCCGACTGCGCTTCCTGGTGCTCGATGGTGTCCACCGACAGCGACACCTTCAGCTCGGGCACGTTGCCGACGAAGGTCAGTCCGGCCGGGTTGCCATTGTCATCACGCGCGCCGATGTAGACGCGACCTTGTCCGGAAAAGTAAGCCATGTTCAGTCTCCTTGGGTGGCTGCAGTTGTGGAAACACCGGACGTGGCATCACGGCGGGTGGGTTTGGAATCAGTGGCGGGGGTGGCCGCTTTGGCCGTGCCTTGTGTGATCAGCCAACGGGCGCTGGCGTCATTCAGATCAAGGCGATCACCTACGGCGAGGCGCTTGCCTGCGTGGGTATGGGGTTTCAGTAGTTCGATGGAGAGGGTTTGCATAGGGTGTTCATCCTGTTTGGGTGAGGTCGATGGCGTGGGTGCGGTAACGGATCTCGTAGCGGGCGGGCAGCGCGACGGCCCCGGCGTCGGCGTCGTCGAACTCCCATTCGCAGTCGATCTCGCGCACGGCGATGGCCAGACCGCCCAGATTCGGGTCGGCGAGCATTGCCGCGTGGGCCGCGACCAGCGCCTGGTCGGCGACGTCGAAGGCATCCGCACCGCGTACCACCACGGCAAGCCGGACGATCAGCAACCGGTCGACCAGGTGGTTGGCGTGGGCGGTGATGCTGTCGCCATCGACGAAGAGCAGCAGCGCTGGACTGGCCTCGCGGGTGACCGGCACGGCAGGCATGCGCAGCACCGGTGTCGGGGCAATCGCAGATGCCAGGCGCGTGACGATCTCCCGCAAGACGCGCTCGCGGACGGAGTTCATGGGGAGTTCCTCAGAGTTGGGAGAGCGAGGCGCGACGCTCGGTGCCGTCGCCGATGGCGCGCACGTCGCGCACCTGATAGGTATTGCCTGCCACCTCGACGGTGTCCCCGGCTGCCAGCGTCAGCCAGAACGCCGGGTAGTCGATCTGGTAGTCCCGCGACAGCGCAAAACCATCCAGCACGGTTTCGTCGGGGGCACGGAAGGCGCAGTGCACGGTGCTGCCCACCACCGTGACGGGGGTCAGCAGTCCTGCACTGCGGGCCGCCTCGTACAACGTCGCGACATCCATCAGGCAGCAACGAGCTTGATCAGCACGCCAGGGCGATGGCACATCGGCAGGGGGTTGCTCTGCGTGTGCAGATCAGTGCCCCGATCAAACTTGCGTGGCTCCTGCTTGGCATACAGCGGCTGGCCGATGGTGTTCACGGTCTCGTTGAAGTCCGCTGGCGCGAAGTAGGTCGCGAAGGTATCCACCGTGCCGACCGGGAAGGCATGGGCTTCCCCTGCGGCAATGAAGCGGCGCGACCCCAGCGTGCCGTCGGCCTGCACAAAGGAAGCCTGGCCACGGTATTCCTCGAAGGTGATGCCGCTGTAGCTGAAGCCCGAGCGCATGTCGTTGATCAGCACTGCGCCCTGCTGCCAGTTCTGGTAAGCGGTCTTGACCTCCTTGTGGGTGGTCAGTGCGCGGAAGAATTCCGGCGAGCACAGCACGTGAAGGCCCGTGGAGAACTCGCCCGCCAGACCATCTTCCATCAGACCCAGCAGTTCGAGACATGCGCCCTTGAGCTGGCCGTTGTCGGTGGCGGTGGAAAACTCGAACGGCACGCTCTGCGCCGTGATGTCGAACTCATCGAACAGATCGACCAGCGTGCTGCCGTCGGCGTCGAGAATCTCGCCCTTGAGCGCGCCCATGCGCAGGTGCTCCAGGGTGATCGCGTGCTTGTTGCGCATCGTCTCCAGATGACGGGCCATGACACCGCCGATGGCTTCCATCTCGGTTTCCGAGCCGAAGGCGCGCAGGCCTTGCACCTCTTCGGGCAGCACCACGTCGTCGTGCGGGATGTGCGGGATCACGAAGGAGCGCAGCTTGCGCTGGCCCCGTTCACCGACCGTGCCGGGCGAACCGGGTGCGCGGGTGGGCAAGAGGTTCAGGCGACCGGCGAATTCCTCGACGATGATCTGCCGGGTGCGCACCGGTTTGGCTGGAAACAGGTTCAGTTGCTCCAGCCGCCCGTAGCGGTTGGGCAGCAGGTTGATGGCGGCGGTAAGGCTGGCCATCGAGAAGCCGGGGTTTTCAAAGGGGTTCTGCATTTGGGATCTCCAAAAATGACGAAACCCGCACAGCGGCGGGTTTTCGGGGGAGTGAAACGGAGTGTCAGGACGGGGTCAGGCGCTGTCGCGCACCAGCACGCCCAAGAAGGTGAGCTGGGCGATGGCGGCGGCCTTCTGCGCAGTGGTGATGCCGGTCGGCCAGACCAGTGCGCCGCGCGCGACGATGGCGTGGCGCGCGATCACCAGTGCGTCGTCGCGGTCGATCAGCGTGGCGTCCACATCGCCCACCAGGATGCCGATGGCGATTTCGCTGCCGTCGGTGGCATCCGGATCGAAGGCTTTGAGTTTGCTGCTGGTGGTATCGCGCCCGAGCACGGTGCCCAGCGCGAGCTTTTGCCCGGCGGCCACGGTATCGGTTTCGCGCGAGTAGAGATTCGGCGCTTCGTACTTGAGCAGGTCGCCCAGCGTCTGCGGTTGTGCAATGGCGGTCATGGCTTACTCCTTGGCGGTGAGTTTCTTGACGGCAGCGACCACGGGACTGTTTTCCGGGCGCTGGCTGGTGCTGGCATCGGCGGTGATGCGCGAGGCGATTTCGGGCTGGTCAGCACGGGCATCGAGCAAGGCCCGACGCACTTGCGCTTCGGAAAACCCGGCGGCGAGGAATTCCGCCGTGCGTTGCGACTGGCCCGCGATCAGGCACATCTCGGCAATGGCCTGCGCCTGACCACGCCCACTGGCGAAAGACTGCGCCAGTGCGGCGCTGGCGACAGGTGTCGGTTGCGGATCGCCTTCGTCTTGCGGCGGATCGGTTTGCTGGGCGGGGTCGGTCGGATCGTGTGGTTCGTGCGGATCGTGAAGATCGTCGAGGGCGGCGTGTTCGTCCGGGTGTTCGGTCATGGTGTTCTCCAAGGTGAAAGAGGTGGGTCGAGGGGCGTGGTGAAGCGTGGGGGGCGAAGCGCGCGGCAAGGCAGACGACCGGGCTTGTGGCGTGGTCTGCGGACGCTGGGCGGCCAACGCCTCGGCAAATTCGGCCAGCACCTGATCGAAGGGCAGCACCGCGTCGGCCAGCCCTGCGGCCACTGCGTTCTCGCCGAAGTACACGGCAGCTTCGGTGGCGCGCACGGCATCCACATCCAGTTGGCGCATCTGGGCAACCTGCGTCGTGAAGATTCCGTAGAGCCGGTCGACTTCGCTTTGCAGCGTACCCGCCGCCTGCGGGCTCAAGGGTTCGTGCGGCGAGAGATCGTTCTTGTGGCCACCGGCAAAAACAGCGGTGTAGTGCAGCCCGTCCTTGGCATCCTTGACGGCCTGATCGACGTGCAGCGCGATCACGCCGACGGAGCCCACACCGGCGGTTTGCGACAGCGTCAAACGCTGGCAGGCAGCGGCAATGGCGTAGGCGGCCGAGTACGCGGCATCGTTGGCGTGTGCCCAGATCGGCTTGATCCGGCTGGCGGCGCGGATGCGCTCGGCCAACTCGAACACGCCGCCCGCTTCGCCGCCGGGAGAATCCAGATCGAGCAGGATGCCCGCCACCTGCGGATCGGCCAGCGCAGTCTCCAGCCGGGATTCCAGTTCGTCGTAGGCCATCAGGCCCGAAGCGGCATCGAGGCCCAGCGAGCGTTTGACCAAAGTGCCGAACACCGGAATGACGGCGATGCCCGACTGCGCAAACGCCCGCGCCTGCTTGGGTTCTGGGATGGGAAAGGCCATGTCCCGGTCGGGCAAGCCGATGCGTGAACCCAGCACGGAGAGGATCACGTCGAGTTTCGGGCGCGCAATGAGCAGCGGCGTCCCGATGATGCGGGACGCCAGATGGATGAGGGGCATGTCAGTTGTCCTGTAGGTCAGGCTGCGGCGGCACCGGGGCTACGGCAGCAAAAGGCGGCTTGTCGTGGCGCGGGTCGGAATCGAAGACCAGACCCAGTTCGTCGGCACGCTGGTTATCCAAGGCGATCTCGCGGTCGATGTCCTCGGCGTCGTAGCCGAAGGCCGAGATGGCTTCCGAGCGCGACAACAGTCCGGCACGAATGGCGGTCAGCATCGCGTCGAATTCCTTCTTCGGATCGACCCACTGCCAACCTTGCGGAATCCATTTGGCGGCCAAGTAGTCGCGCCGTTTTTGACTGAATCCGGTCAGCGGCAATGCGCCTTCCAGTGCTGCCTGCTCCATCCACGCGCGCCAAATCGGGCGGCACAGTTGATGGACGATCACGTTGTGCTGGATGGCCTCGCAGCGGCGGCGAAACTCCAGCAACCCGGCGCGGATCGACGAGTAGTTCACCTGCGTCAGATCGCCGGTCAGCATCTCGTAGGTGATACCCATCGCGGCGGCCACCGCCCTAAACTGCATACGCAGGAACTCGGCGTAACTCGCGCCCACATCGGCAGGCTGGCTGAACTTCACGTCTTCGCCGGGCTCCAGAATTTGCATCGTGCCGGGTTCGAGTCCGGCCATCGCCGCGCCATTGGCATCCGGTAGCCCTTCGCCCATCAGGTTGTCTTCAGGTGAGAGGCGCGTGATGAAGCCCGCGAACATCGCCGCCGTCTTCTTGCGCACCAGCTCGGCATCGTCGTACTGGTCAAGTTCGTTGAGCTTGACCAGCGCCCGGGCCAGCCACGGTTCGCCCCGGATCTGGCCGGGACGCAGGGGCCGGAACAGATGGACGATTTCGGCGGCAGGCACGCGCACCGTGTCGATGCTGCTGCCGACTCCACCGTTGCCGGACATCGGGGCCAGCGAACCGTCGCCCGGGTGCGCGTTGTACAGGTGGTAGGCCACGCGTCGACCGATCTTGTCGAACTCGATGCCCGCGCGGATGACGTTGCCGCCGGGCCGTTCGCTGTTCAGCGTGGCCGGTAGGTGTTCGGGTTCGAGCAACTGCAATTGCAGGCCGACCGCCAAACCATCCTCGGGACGGCGGTAGCGCAGCCGCACCAGACACTCGCCGCCTTCGAGCATGGCGCGACAGGCCAGCGCCTGCAGGCCGTAGAAATCAGTCAGTCCGGCGGCATCGGCGTCCGCGCACCAGTCCCACCACAGGCTGTGGATGGCTTCGCGCAGCGTGTTGTCCGCCACCATCGACTGCGGCTTGATGCCGGTACCAATGGCGTTCGAGACGAAGGCCTCGACGCCTGCTGCTGCCCACGCATTGCGCCGCACCAGATCACGGCTCTTGGCGCGCAGTTCGTTCTGGGTATAGGCCAGCGCCGCGACCGCACCGGGGTTGCCGACCTGCCACGCCAGCGCACGGCGGCCACCGCCGATGCCGTCGTAGAACGGCGTGCCACCCAGCAGGCTGATGCCGACACGTCTGCGCATACGGTCAAACCATTGCATGTTCAGAACCCCTTGCCCGTGGTGACACGGATCTGGCGCGGCGCACCGGGCCACAGGCCGGTGTCCACGGCCTGCTCGAACAGGTCGCGCTTGATGGCCGCGATGGCGGCCATGAGTTCATCGACGCTGCGGTACTCGACGGTCTTGTCGCCGAAGGTCACGCGCTTTTCGCCCTTGACCAGCGCCAACTCCAGCGCATCGAGGTGTGCTTGTGTGTAGGCCATCAGCGGTACACCGTGAGGTTGATTTCGTCGGCGTCGGTCGCCAACGTGGAGGACGCACAGCTGACATCGAGTTGCTGCGCGGTTTTGGTGTCACCACTGGCTCGCACCAGGGCCACACGCTGCAAACCCAGAATGGTTGAGTTCTTGACCACGGAAGCCACCCAGCAGTAATCGGCATCGGCCATCGCATTGACGAAGGTCACGCGGTAGCGCCCGGTGCCAAGGCGGGTGACGCTGGCCACGTTGTGCGAGGAGCGCACGACGATCTGGCTGCCGACGTAGCCGAAGCACACCCATGCCCGGGCCAAGCCGGGATGGGTGGCATCGATCTTGGTCTTGACCTCCAGGCCGATGCGGCTGGCCAGCGCCGTGATGCGCGATGCGAGGCTCATCAGGCCAGCGCGCCTTCAAACACGGCGACAAAATCGGTGTCGGTGTCGCCCACATCACTGACTGCCACCGCGCCGATGTTGCTGCGCGCCTGTGCCTGCTCGGGTGCCGAGAGGGTTTGCGCGGCATCGAAACGCACGCGGTTGTTGACGGCGGCGAGCAGCGCATCCAGACCCGTGGTGCCGTTTTGCAGCAGTTGCTGGATTTCCAGCAAGGTGTCGTAGGCCGCATCGGCACCGCCCAAGATTTCCGACTTGAGCGCGTCCAGCAGCGTGACGATCTTGCTGGACGAATAGGTGCTGGAAATGGCGATGTTGGCGTCGTCGATTTCCGAGGACGACACCACGGCGGCCTTCAGCTCATTGATGGCGGCGACCAGATTCGATTTGTCGGTGGTGGTTAGGTTGGCGAGATCGCCTGTCTTGGCGCGCACGTCGTTGAATTCCTGTGCGACGCGGATGACCAGACTTTCGATACGGGTAGCAAGACTCATGTTTTCTCCTTGGGATGTCAGGACAGCCAGCGGCTTTTGATCACGCGCCGACCGGGGTTGCGGGTTCCAGAAACAGCGAGGCCACCGCGTTGGGTGGCCTCGTTGATCGATTCGGTTGTGGTTTCAGGGGGTGGCGGACTGGCCATCCCCAGTTGTCGTTCCAGCTCCCGCCAGTGGCGCTCCTCGAAGCGATCCAGCCCTGCGCTGGACGCGGCGGCGCGGGCATAGACGTAGCAGTCGAGCGCCTCGTTGCGCTCACGCATCTTTTGCCACTCGCGTACCGGGAAGCCATTGCGGTCGCGGCGGGTGATCAGTTGCTCGGCGCAGAGCTGCTGGATGAACTCGGCGTCGATCTTCGGCAGGTGGACGAACCCCGCAGGAAACACCGTGGTCAGTCCGTCCTCGCCAACATCCGCGCTCTTGCGCAGGTTGTTGTAGAACTCCAACTTGGCGATGCCACCCGCCACCGAGTACACCTTGATGCCCCGGCGCAGCTTCTTGCCGCCCTGCGAAACATCGATGGCGGTCGGTGTGCCGATCAAGGCCGCGCCGCGCGCCACACCCTTGACCGCCATCACGCGCGGGTCGTGGCAGGCACGCACGAAGGCGTAGGCTTCCTGCGTGGCAAAGCCGGTGTCGAGCGCGAAACGCGCCAGTGGCATCGCCATGCCCGAGGCGTGCGTCCACTGTTCGGCCAGCACCGCGGCCAAGGCTTTCCACACTGTGTCGCGCGCCGTGTCGCCCATCAGCACGCGGTGTTCGATCAGCCACGATTCCTTGCCACGCCCGAAGGCCCAGACCGAGGCTTCAATGCGATCCTTCTGCACGTCCGCCGCGCCCACCAGCAGCAGGCCGCCCAGTGGCACACTGCCGATGCGATAGTCCTCGCGGCGCTCGACCAGCCGTTGCCAGTCGGGCGCTTCGCCTTCCTCGACCCAGGTCTCACCCAGTTCGGTGTTCTTGAAGGTCTTGATGGCGGCGGCCGATCCCGATTCCTTGTTGACGGCGGCTTCCCACGCGGCGGCAATGTTGCGCCACGCGCGCCACCCCACCGGGCTGTACAGCGACGACAGGTGAAAGCCCGCCGTCTTGACACCGCCATCCTGGGCCATCGCCCGCCACTCGCCGTGTTCCAGCATCCACGTCTTGTGGTGCTCGGCAATCGCGGTGTCACAGACCTCGCAGATGTAGGCCGCCGTTTCCGGCGCGCCCTTGTCCCAGCGTAACTGCTCGAAGCGCAGCCATTGCCGGTGCGAGCAATGCGGACACGGCACGAAGTAGCGACGCTGGTCGCTGGCCTCGTACTCGCGCTCGATGGCCGACGCACCCGAGATCGTCGGCGTCGATACGATGAATATCTTGCGCCGCGCGAAGGTGCGCGTGCGCGCCTCGGCCAGCGAGATCGCATCGCCTTCGCCTTCGACGTCCAGTGGGTAACCGTCGACTTCGTCGAGAAACAAATACCGCACCGGCATCGAGCGCAGGCCGACGGCGCTGTTCGCGCCGGTCATCACCAGCACGCCGCCCCGGAATTCCTTGGCCAGAATCGTGTTGCCCGAATCGCGCGAACGCGCCGGAGCGATCAGTTCCGCCAGCGCCGCCGACTCCTCGATCAGCGGGTCGATGCGCTGCTTGGAATTGCGCTTGGCCATTTCCACCGTCGGCCACACCGCCATCATCGGCCCTGGTGCGTGGTGGATGACGTAGCCGATCCAGTTGCTGCCCATCTCGGTCGCGCCGAGCTGCGCGGCCTTCATGAACACCACGCGCTCGACCGGCGAGGTCGGCGACAGGCAGTCCATGATGGCCTTCAGGTACGGCGTGCGGGCGGTACGCCAGCGGCCCGGTTCGGCAGACGCCTTGCTGGAAAGCATCCGGTGCCGATCCGACCATTCCGACACCGTCAGTAGCGGATCGGGCGTCAAGCCGTCGCGCCACGCGCGTTCGATCTCCTGTGCGCCTTCGTAATCGTCCATCGCCATCAATCCCAGATCAATCGACTCTGGGGCGCAGTTCGCCCAGTTCAATCAGGTGCTCACGCACGGCGGCCTCCAGCGCGACGTGCATCTGGTGCGCATCGACGCCGAGCGCAGAGGCCATCTGCCCGGAGATGCGCGCGGGCCAGTTGAGCCACGCATCGCGCTCGATGCGCGCCAGCTTGAAAACGTGTGCCACGGCCTGCGCCCGATCCACCAGTTCCTTCTTGCGGTGCGCCAGCTCCACCTTGTTGAGCTGGGCCTTGAGCACTTCGTTGACTGTGCGCGCTTGAAGCAGCGATGTGCCGCCCGCTGACAACGGCGGCGTACCCGGTTCGGGTGCCTCACGTTGCGGCGTTGCATCGGCAGTCGCGGGCGCGCGCCGGGGTTTCGGACTGCTGGCCTGCTCCTGCGCAGCGGCCCGGCGTGGCTGCAATGTGTTTTGTGCCCACTGCGCGTCCGCCGCATCCGGATCAAGCGTGCCGTCTGGCAGTGCGGTGATCCGCCCGGTGTCGATGGCCTTCTTCACGGCCACGTGCGACACGCCACGGTGGCGCGCGTAGGCGCGAATCGAGAGTCCCATCGTCACCTTCAATCATTTGTTCGTCGCTTCTGCGGATTGAGCTTGGCTTCCATCGGGAACAGCGCGTTCATCACGTCACGCCAACCACATCCTGAAAGGAACCCGCCATGAGCCAGATCGACACCATCCTCACCCTGATCGCCCAGAAGCATCTGGGCCTCGACACCCTGGAAACCCGCCACGCCGACAGCCTGGACTTCCACGACACGGCCGTCTGGTGCATCCGGGACGCGCTGGAAGCGGCCTTCAAGGCGGGCATCGAGGTCGGCATTTCTTTGCCCGAGCCCACGGAAGCAGAGATCGCCAAGGACTGATCGAGAAGCAACGAAGCCAAGCAGAAAGCACTTGGCTTCACTCCCGAACAGCGCGTTCATCACATCGTCATCAACCACCCCGAAGGAACAGCAAATGACCACCACCCAACTCACCCCGGCCCAGCACGCCATCCTCGCCAAAGCCATCAACACCAGCGGCGGTAAGATCGAATGGTTCCCCGACAACATCAAAGGCGGCGCGCGCAAGAAGGTGCTCGACGGCCTGTTCAATCGCGCCCTGATCACGCCCGATGGTGAGGGCTGGTGCGTCGCCGCCGAGGGCTACGACGCCTTGGGCATGAAGCGCCCGCACATCAACCCCTCGACATTCGAGGCCAAGCTCGACGCGATCATTGCCAACGCCGAAGCGGCGCAGGACGCGCCCGACGCCACCGCAGCACCGCAGACCACCGACGCCGAGTTGGAGGCCGACGTGGCCGCGTGTGAGGCCGTGTGGGCCAAGAACGCCGCAACGGCACAGGCCAAACCGCGCACCCGCGACAACAGCAAGCAGGCCGAAGTGATCCGGATGCTGCAACGCCCCGAGGGCGCAACCATCGGCCAGATCTGCACCGCCACCGGCTGGCAGGCGCACACGGTGCGCGGCACCTTCGCCGGAGCCTTCAAGAAAAAACTCGGCCTGACCATCACGTCGGACAAGCCCCAGGGCGGCGAACGGGTCTACCGCATCGCCTGAAAAAAGATGGCGAGAGAGGCCGGGAATAGCTTGGCTTCTCTCGCCACCAGCGCGTTCATGTGGGTGTCGCAAGCAACCACCCCGAGGAGAACACGCCATGAAATCCCACGCCGATTACGAGATCGAATACGCCACCCGCAGTGGCCACGATGCACTGGATAACGCCCGCGCCACGCTGGAGCGCGCACTGGCCGAACTTGATCGCTACATCACCCGATACGAGGACGCGGAGGACATCAAGGACAAAGCCAACGTGCTCAACTGGGCGCTTGGGCACCTTGCCACCTACGTCCCGAACAACGTGCGTCTGGACATCATCGCCACCGCGCAGGCAGAGCTGATGCGCGCCCCGCGCCACCCAATGAACGCCATCAAGCAGGAGGCCAGGAATAGCTTGGCTTCCTGCTTGAACAGCGCGTTCATGCTGGTGTCGTGATTGACGACGCCACATAAGGAAAACCGCCATGAGCACCATGATCATCACCATCGAGCGCAGCCCGCGCACCCTGCAGCTTGGCGACACCGTCCTGCAAGTCGAAGAGTTGAGCGCCCGCCTGCCATTCGCCCGCAAGCCTGCCGACCTAAGAGAATTGGGCAGAGGCGATCAGTGCAAGGTCTACGTCACCGAAACCAAGGAACTCACTGCCGCCGAATTTGACGCCTTCGCGCGCAGGCTGCTGGTGTCGCGCGACTGGCTTCGTGGCAAGGGCGGCGGAACCGGCGATGGCTTCCTCTGCGTCGAGGTCACAGCGCCCGGCCGCCCCTACCTGTACATCAACCCGGAGGGCGGTGATTACGCCCGCTACGTGGCCCGTCTCGGGTGATCAAAATTGATTGAGAAAGAAGCCAGGAACAGCTTGGCTTCTCCATCGGACAGCGCGTTACTACGGGTGTCGCAACGATCAACCCGAAGGAGAAACCACCATGACCAACACCAACATCCCCGCCACCCGCAACGAAGGTTGGGGCTTCTGGGGCACGATGGGCGGACACGCCTGCATCGCGTGGCCTCTGGCCATGACCGCCGTCACCGACGCCACGGGCGAAGACCTCGACACCGTCCGCGCCTTTCTCGACAGCCGCTTTGGCCGCCACTTCGCAGACGAAGTCCACAACGGCCTCTTTGAAGGCAAGAGCATGAAGGACGCCATCGACGCCGCCACCACCAAGTGGATGGGCTGGACGATTGGTCGCCAGACCAGCAAGGACTACGGCATCCCGCGCGGTCTGCCTTACCTCACGGGCTACGTGATCCACTGCGGCATCGTCGAAGAACAAGAAGCCGCCTGATGAAAACCCTCGCCGCCGAACGCGAACAGGCGCTGCGTTGGCTGATCGCCAACCGGCGTCCGGATGTCTCCATCGAACAGGCAGTGCGCGTGATGTGTGCCGCGCTGCCCCGCGATCTCGCCACGATGCAACTGCTGCGGCGCATCGCCGAGGAAGAAGAAGCCAAAGCACCTGCGCGCGGATTCAACTGGCGCACACCTCCTGGTCTGCCGCCTCGCGGATAGCCTGCTTGCCGGTGAATTCCTCCCACCGGCGCACGATCACATCCACGTACTTCGGATCGAGTTCGATCAGCCGCGCGATGCGGCCTGACTTCTCCGCTGCAATCAGCGTCGTGCCGGAACCGCCGAAGGGGTCGAGCACCACGTTCCCGGGGCGGCTGGAATTGCGGATGGCCCGCTCGACCAGTTCCACCGGCTTCATCGTCGGGTGCAGATCGTTCTTCTGCGGCTTTTTGATCGCCCACACGTCGCCCTGATCGCGGTCGCCGCACCAGTGGCGCGTCGCGCCCTCGGGCCATCCGTACAGGATCGGCTCGTACTGGCGCTGGTAGTCGGCGCGGCCCAGCGTGAAGGTGTTTTTTGCCCAGATGATGAAGGTCGACCACTTGCCACCGGCGGCGCGGAACGCGGCCTGCAGCACGTCGAGTTCGCTGGACGACATCGCCACGTAGATGCCACCGCTGCAATGCGCCACGGTGGGCGTCAGCGCCGCCAGCAGGAAGTCGTAGAAGCCATCGCCCAAGTTGTCGTTGAGGATCGCGCGATCCTTGCCGCGCATCTTGTCCTTGGCACTGTTGGCGTAGTTCACGTTGTATGGCGGGTCGGTGAAAACCATGTCCGCCGCGTCGCCCTGCATCAGCCGGTCGTAACCCTCGACGACGGTGGCGTCACCGCACAGCACCCGGTGCTTGCCCATGATCCAGATGTCGCCCGGGCGGGAAATCGGCGTCTCGCCAAGCTCCGGCACCGCATCCTCATCGGTCTGCCCCTCGTTGTCCGGCTCATCTCCCGCGATCAGTTCGGCCAGCGCGTCGGCATCGAAGCCGGTGATGTCCAGATCGAAGCCTTCAAGCTGCAAGGCTTCCAGTTCGATACGCAGCATCGCGTCGTCCCAGCCTGCGTTCTCGGCGATGCGGTTGTCCGCGATGACCAGTGCGCGACGCTGCGTCGGTGTCAGGTGGTCGAGCACGACCACCGGCACGATCTCCAGCCCGAGCTTCTGGGCGGCGGCGAGCCGACCGTGGCCAGCCACGATGATGCCGTCACTGCCCGCGAGGATCGGATTGGTGAATCCGAACTCGGCGATGCTGGCAGCGATCTGCGCCACCTGATCATCCGAGTGCGTCCGCGCGTTGCGGGCATAGGGCAGCAGCTTCGCGGTCGGCCACTGTTCGATCTTGTCGGCGAACCAGCTCATGCCGCCACCTCGGCATCAACAGTGCTGGTGCGCTCGGCGACGACCTGCTCGAAGGATTGGCCGGTGGCGACCAGCGTGATCGGCACACCGGGATGGTTCTGCTGGAAGCGCTTGAGGGCGACGTCCACGTACTCCGGTGCGATCTCGATGCTGCGGCAGATGCGGCCCGTGCGTTCCGCAGCCAGCATCGTCGTGCCGCTGCCGCCGAAGGGTTCAAACACGAGGTCGCCCGCGTCGGTGTAGGCCTCGATCACGAACTCCGGCAGCGCCACCGGGAATACGGCAGGATGGTCGATGTCCTGACCGATCTTGCCCTTGTGGCGCATCACGCGGATCACGCTGTCGGGAATTCGGGTGTCTTGCGTGGGCTGGCCCTTGTGCGTCCAGCCGCCGACTTCTCCGTCCTTGCCGCGCATCGCCGTGGACGAGCCATCGGCGCGCAGGTGCGATTCCTGGCCGGCGTGCTTGCAGGGAACGATCTTGTTGGGCTTGCGGCTCTCGCGATTGAAGTGAAAAACGAACTCGAAGCTCGGAGCCAGTCGGCCCTGCCAGTCGCCGGGCATCCCCGGCCCCTGATCCCAGACGTACCACGCGAAGCGCCGCCAGCCCTGCTGGCGCATCCAGCCGAGCCACGCATCCCAATACGGGATCACCTCGTTGTCGCGGTGGATCAGGCCAAGGTTGACCAGCGCCTGGCCGTCGTCCGCCATCGGCAGGTGCTCGAACACGCCGCGCATCAGGCCATCCCAATCGGTGATGCCGCCCGAGGTGTAGTCGCGCTGGTTGCCGTAGGGTGGCGAGGTGAAGCACAGCCGCGCGGTATCACCGCCCATCAGCGCGGAGACCACGGCCCGGTCGGTCGCATCGCCACAGATCAGACGGTGCTGGCCGATGGCCCAGACATCGCCGGGGCGGGACACCGCCACGACGGGTGCATCCGGCACATCGTCCGCAGCGTCCGGCTCGTCAGCGTCTGGTTCCGCCTCGGTATCAGGATCGGCGTCAAGCACATCACCGGCGAGCAGTGCCTCGATCTCGGCATCCTCGAAGCCGGTCAGCGCAAGGTCGTACCCGGCCTCGGACAGGTCGGCCAGTTCCAGCGCCAGCATCTCCTCGTCCCAACCGGCATCGAGCGCCAGCCGGTTGTCGGCGATCACCAGCGCCCGTTTCTGCGCGACGCTCAGGTGCGCCAGTTCGATCACAGGCACTTGATCCAGCTCCAGCTTGCGAGCAGCGGCCAGACGCCCGTGCCCGGCGATGATGCCGTTGTCGCCATCGACCAGGATCGGGTTCGTCCAGCCGTACTCGACGATGCTGGCCGCGATCTTGGCGATCTGGCCTTCGGCGTGCGTGCGCGGATTGCGGGCGTAGGGAATCAGCGCCTCGACCTTGCGGTACTCGACGTTGAGCGTGTTCAAAGTGGAAATCCCAAAAGCAAAACCCGCCGAGCGTTGCCACCGGGCGGGTTGGGTGAATGATGAATCTGGAGAGGTGGTAACCGTGCCCTGGGGTGGTAACCCGAGCCGGTAACCTGCCGACTGGTAACCTTGTCCGCGCCCTGACGCTAAAAAAGCGTCGCGCTCGTGCCCCCCGCATGGGTTATTAGCCAGGAAGGGCCCATTGATTCATGGCCCGCGTCCTTTACCGTCACCGCTGTCCAGACGATAGATGAATACTACGCATGATTCGGCGGATTTGTTGCAGGGGCAAAAACCGCTGATGCACGCGCAACCACGCACATCACCGAGCACGCACGCCAAATCACGCCAAATCACTACGCGACGACGACACCGTTGAGCTGATCGGCGACCGTCTGCAAGGCGCGCTGCCAGCGCCGCCACGCCGTCGTCCGGTCGCAGGCAAAGCGGATGGTGATATCACGCCAGCCGTAGCGCTTGGCGCGCATCCACACCAGATGGCGCTGCTCGACCTCCAGCCACTGCACCCACTTCATCGTCTCCAGCATCCGGTCGATGGCGTCCGGTGCGGGCGGGAATGGGCGGTAGACCTTCTCTTCGGCAGCGAACGTCTCCCACTCCCGGCGCACGATGGCAGGCCAGCAGTTGAAGTAGCCCTGCACACGCACGGGTGGCAGGCGTCGTCCGGTACTGGCGGCTTCCTCGAAGCGTGCCGCCACGTCATCAATCGTCCAGGTGGCGTGACGGTCAACCATGACGCCGCCCTCCTGTCCCGTAGAGGCGCTCGCCGATCTGGCGTACCAGTTCGCGCTCCATCCAGTCGAGTCGTTCATCGTCGGGCGACACGACCAGGATGTGCTGGTCGCGCCAGCCGCGTTGCTTGATGGCGTCCACATCCTGGACATCAGGCTGGAGCCGTCCGAGCGGGCAGCGGTATTGAGGTGTCGGAATCTTCATCTCACACCTCCCGTTCCAGTGCATGCTGCTCGATAGCCCAGTGCAGCAGTGCCAGCGCATCGGCTTCGTTGTCATCGACCGGGGCGTGGCCACGTGCGGTGACGGATGCGATCACATCCCCTTTGCCCGCGTTGCCCTTGCCGGTAGCGTGCTTCTTGATCGTGCCAACCGGCACGCCTTGATACGGAATCTGGTGGTGCTCGCACCACGCGGTGAGCGTGGCGAGGAATCCGCCGTAGGCGTGTGCCGCGTCGGTCGAGACGTGGCGGCGCACTTCCTCGAAGTGCAGCGCGTCGATGCCGTCGCAGGACTGCTTGATCTCGGTGAGCCAGCGCTTGAAGCGCAGAAAGCGCATGCCGCCGCCTTCAAATCGCTGTGGCCGGAAGCTCTCGGAGCCGCTGGTGATGTGGCCATCGCTGCCGCGTAGCGCCCAGCCGGTGGTGCTGCCCAGATCGAGGGCAAGAATGGTGGTGGTCATGGTGTCAGTCCTCGTTTTTGGCGAGCCTGACGGATCGGACGGGTCGTATCGAAAGTCTCCATGAGGCGCGCGCGCACGCGCACGTGTAGGAGTTACGACGTAGTCCGTCCGATCCGTCAGACGCGGTTGTTTCAGTCATCGGCGTAGGGGGTGTAGGCTGGTGCTGGCGGGTACTTGAGGCCAATGCCCTGAAACCCGCGCAAGCCCATGCCGTTGCGCCATTTGTCCAAGCCCCGGTTGAGCAGCAGGTCGGCAAAGCGCTTCTGCGAACCGGTGAATTCACCCGCTGCCTCGGCCCACACCTTCCAGTCGGAGAACAGTTCGGCAGTCAGCGACTTGGCGTTGGCGGTACGCACGCAGCGCTCGTCGAGCCAGCGACCCAGCGCGTCCTCGGCCTCGAAATACTCCTCGGTGGCGTCCACCACCCGTTGCGGCGGATCGAGCCGACCGTGACGCTGCCAGTTCAAACATCCCTGCACGGCCCACGCGAGGATGCCGTCGCGTTCGGCGAGCAGCTTGTGCTGCAGGTTCTTGTCGCGGCGCTCGGGTGGCACGGTGATCGTGAATGGGATCAGGTGCAGACGCCGCTTCATCGCCTCGTCGATGTTGCGGATAGCGGGCTTGTGGTTGCCCGCCACGAACAACTTGAACTGCGGGAAGAACTCGAAGAAGTCCTGGCGCATGAAGCGCGCGGCGATCTTGTCGCCACCGGTCAGGTTCTTGAGCTTGGACTCGGCCCAGCGCTTGCCCTGTTCGGTTTCGATGGCCGCGACGAAGCGCGCGCCGCGCAGGCCCGCCATGTCCGTCGGGTGGCGGTCGGTGCGCGTTTCCATGAAAGTGTCCATCGGCGCGTTGGTCGCGTAGTCACCGAGGATGGTGGCCAGCGTGTTCACGAACACCGACTTGCCGTTCGCGCCCGTGCCGTACAGGAAGAACAGTGCGTGCTCCTGCGTCGAGCCGGTCAGCGCGTAGCCGACCATCCGTTGCAGATAAGCCTGAAGTTCCTTGTCGCCGCCGGTGACCTCGTCGATGAACTGCTTCCACGTCGGGCAATCGCCGCTGGGCGTGGCCGTGGTGATCTTGGTCATCCGGTCGGCACGCTCGTGCGGGCGCATCCGGCCTGTCTTGAGATCAACCACGCCACCGGGGGTGTTGAGCAGCCACGGATCGGCGTCCCACTCGTCGGTGGTGGCCGCGTGCCTGCGGTCGGCGCGCGCCAACCGTTCCACGCCACCGACCGTGCTGGCGCTGGCGAGCTTCGCGGCGACTTTGGGGTTGTCGGCGCGCACGGCGGTCTGGCGACAGACGCTGCGGATCAGATCGGTAGCGGCGAGCGTTTCCTCGGTGCGCCAGCGTTGCCCGTCCCACACCAGCCAGCGGCCCCAGGCTGCAACGTAGCGCCAGTCGCGGTGATAGCGGCGGGTGAAAGACAGCGCCAGCGCATCCTCGGTGCCCCAAACGGATTCGTCGCTGCTGACCACCGGATCGATGTCGTCAGCAACGTCGTGCATCTGCAGGCGTGGGCCGTGGGTGAGGAAGGTGGCGACATCGAAACCCTCGGCGATGGCGTCGGCCGCATCCCAGCCCTCAGCAGCTTCCTCGGGCGGATACAGGATGTGGCATGACTTCGCGCCCGCCGACAGAATGGCCTGCGCCGCCAGCGTCGCGTACTCCCAGCCCGGCTTGTCGCGGTCGGGCCAGATCAGCACGGCCTTGCCGGACAGCGGCGACCAGTCGGTTTTGTCCACCGGGGCATTCGCGCCGTGCATCGCCGTGGTGGCGACGATGCCCACGTCGATCAATGCCTGCGCGCATTTCTCGCCTTCGACCAGCACCGCCTGCGCGGCGCTGGCCATCCCCGGCTGGTTGTAGAGCGGGCGCGGGTCGGGCGGTGTCATCTTGCGGCGCTTGGCGTCCCAAGGGCGGAACTGCTTCTTCTGCCCCGGTGGGTCGTAGCGGTAGACGACGGCGATCAGATGGCCTGCCTCGTCGAGGTAGTCCCACTTGGCGGTGGCGGGGCCGAGTTCGTCGACGGGTGCATCCTTCTTGCTGGCCTTGCGCACAGGCTTTTCTCTGGCACGACCGAGCAGATCGGCGGCTGCGTCGAGCACGCGCGGGAAATCGTGCAGCACGCCGATGCCGAGGTGTGCGGCGATCAGCGCGAAGATGTCGCCACCGTCGCCCGTGGCACGATCCGTCCACAGGCCCGCTTTCTCGCCATCGAGCACGATCTCCAGGCTGTCGCCCGGGCTGCCGAGCACGTCGCCAATGAGGAACTTGCCACCACGCTTGCGGCCTGCCGGGAGCAACGCGGCCAGAACGGATTCCACCCGCGCCAGCAGTTCAGCGCGAATCGCTTCGCGTTCGGCGTCGAGATCACGAGGAACAGGAGGCGGTGTGTCGTTGAAATCAAGCATCCGCAGACTCCCCGCCGGAGGGCTGCTGCGCGACGATCCACGCTTCCAGTTCGTTGGGCTTGAAGCGAACGAGCTTGCCGACGCGGTAATGCGGAATGCGGCGCTGCTGGCGTTCCTTGGCTTGGGAGAACCAGTAGGTCGGCAGGTTGAACATCAGCGCCGCTTGGCGCGAGTCGATCAGTTGTTCGCCAAGCAACTGGCTCATTGGAGAATGGCTCATGCTGTTTTCCTCCAGCAGCGTTCTTGCCACGCACACATGCGGCATTCGAAGTGAGTGGGGTCTTGAAAGCTGCGGGGCAGCAGTTCACCGGCCTCGGTCGCGGAGATGACCTTCACCGCCCGATCCGTCATCCGCTGTGCCAGCGCGCCATCGAAGGGCACCAGCTCGACGTAGATGTCCATCGAGTCGGCGTTGATCGCGGTGAACAGCGCCGGGTGCTCGTGCAGTTGCAGGTGGGCCTGATAGAGCGCCACCTGCGCGGCGTACACCGGCTTGGCGACAGCGAGGCCTTTGGCTTCCAGTTCACGCCACGATTTCGCGCCGAGGCACTTGTTTTCCCACAGCGCGGGATAGCCAAAGCCGTCAGGCCCGCCGACGATCACGCCATCGACGTGACCGCGCAGGCGACCGTGCGCGTCGGAGAAGCCGAACTGACCGCCGTCGGGTTTCTGCGTGCGCAGATCGAAACCCGCGTCGCACAGCCACGCCACCATGCAGTCCTCCATGACATGGCCACGCTCGAAGATGCGCAGCATCCGGCCTTGGGTGTCGCGCCCGTGGTCGACCGGCGCTTTGGCGTACTCGAACTGCAGCGCACGCTCGCAGGCCACGCCCAGACGCGACGCGCCGAGATAGTCGCGTGCGGCCTGCTGCCCACGAACGTGCTGCATGCCGATGTGGATCAGCGTCGTGACACGATCAGATAGGCTTGAAGATGAATTGAAATCCAGCATCGCTGCCTCCTCAGAATGGAATGTCATCGTTGAAATCCGCGAACGGATTCGCCGCATCGGGAGCCAACGGGTCGGGTGTTGGCGGCATGCCGCGCACGGGTGGGAACTTGGTTTTTTCGTGGTGCGCGACCATCGCCTCCGACCAGCAGGTGACGATGGCGTCGATAACGCGCAGCGCTTCCGCTTCGGAGTAGTCGCCGAGCGGTTTGCCGAAGCCGATCTCGCCCGCCGCCTCTCCGAAGGCCTTAAGGCACTGGCGCATCGCGGCCAGTTCGACATCAGACGGATCGATCATGGCGACCTCCGTCCGGTCGATGCGACCGTCCTTGGCGCGCTGCCAGTTGCCGTACAGCGCGTGAAACGCGTCCTGACAGCGGCGCGAGCAGAACACCCAGTCGAGTACGTAGCGACGCGGATCGGCGGTCTTGAAGCGACCATCCGTGTGGCCGTAGCCGCGTGCCTGTCGTTTGCAGACCCAGCATTTCATCGGCCTCCCTCACTGCGCCCACGACGGTTTTCCCGTCACGGGTGCGCGTTGCGCAGCCGGTGCCTGATACGTAGATGCGGGCGCTGCCTGCGCCGGAGCGCCGGACGTGCCGCCGCCCGAGGTCTTGGGCGGCACACCCATCAACGGGGCGTAGTCGGGGTGATCGGGTTCGACCGCGACCTTGACCACGTTGCGATCCTGGCCCTTACCGTCCTTCTCGATGTCGACGCGGGCGAGGAACTCGATGCCATCCAGCTCATGAAAGCCCTGGATGCGGCGCGCGGCGGCGGCCTGCGGGGAGTTGTCCTGCGGGTGGACATTGCGGGCGCTGTTGAGCGCGGCGCGGATGAAGCTGCGCCCCATCTGGCCCCAGGTCGGGCCCTTCTTGGAGTGCAAGCCGATGTTCGACCACATCTTGCGTTTGGCGTGGTCGCCCGCAGTGACCACGAACTCGGCAGCGAGGTAGATGGAGCCAGTCTCGAAGGACTCGGTGGCATAGCCGCCGCTCCAGCCTTGCGAGGAATCGTCATAGCCACCGGGCTTGATGGTCATGCGCACCGGGACAGTGGTGCCCTTGGGGATCAGATCAAAGCCGGGCTGTTGGGGGTCAGCATCCTGAAAATCGAAATAGTTGGACGACATGGCGATTACTCCTTGGATTCGGTGGTGTTCGGGGTGGCGGCGCTGGTGGGCATGACGGATGTGCCCGCGCACTTGGCGATCAGCGCGCCGAGATGCGGCGGCTCCAGCAGGTCAAGGCGACCGCTGCGGTCTTTGGCCGGGAAGCCGTAGGGATTGAGCGTTTGGGTAACGAAGGCGCGGTAGGCGCTACCGTCCTCGGCCTTGATCTCGGCCAGCGTCACGACCTCATCGACGATGCCGGGCAGCTCCAAGCTGGTCTTGCTGCCTTCGATCTGCGGCACGAACACCTTGCGGTTGTAGTCATCGAGGCGTTCGTCGAGGATCGCCACGAACACCACGTTCTTGCCGCGTGCGTGCTGCAGGTGGGTCAATGCGCTGATCATTTCCTGCCCGAGCAGACCGTAGGCCGCACGCAGATCGGGCTTGCCGGAACGGTCACTGACGGCACCCGGCTGCGTCTTGCACCACGCGAAGCACTGGCGCGACAGCTGCGTGATCGAGTCGAGGAAGAAGGTCTGGTAGCGGCCCAGTTGCGCCGGGTCACCGAACTTCTCGATGACGTGGTCGTAGTGCGCCTGCGAGAACGCGGCCTCCGGCGGCAGCGACTTGTCCGGCCCCGCGAGGAACACGAAGAAGTCGCGGCTCTCCGGCCACGATGCCGGACGGATGGTGTCGCCCGGCCAGTCGGCCACGGCCAGATCACCGGCTTCGATGTCGAGGAACAGCGTGGTGGTGGGATCGAGGTCTTTGAGCCGGGAGGTCTTGCCGATGCCGGACTTGCCGAGCATCAGCAACTTCACTCCCTTGCGCTCGGCCATGCGCTGTTGCGCGGAGATGATGGGAAGGCTCATCACGCGGCCTCCTTCAGCTCGTCGGCGACGGCGGGATTCCAGAGAATCTGGTAGCCGCTGTGGCCATTGCGTGAGTACGGCATGGCCTCGGCCCAGGCTTCACCGGCCTCGGTCAGCTCCCATTCGTCGCGGTCGTTGCGGATCTGGAAGCCACTGGCCGCCAGCATCTGGTTTGTGGCCTTGGCCGAGCGGTTCAGCAGCTTGCCCAACTGCGTGGCGTTCAAGGCACAGATTGGCTCGTTGGCCGACGGCAGCGCGCGGCGCAGCACCTCGGTGGTGATGCCGGTGTTCTCCTGAATGCAGGTCAGGGTCGCCGCTGCCGCGATGCCCGGTTTCACGCCCGGCACCTTCGCCACGGCCTCGCCGATCAGCAGGATCGCGGACACGCGGTCGTGGGTCGGTGCAGGCAGGGTTGCCAGCGCGCCGGACGTGGAGTAGCTGCCGGTCTTGCGGATCGCGGGCAGCACCTCGCTGGTGACCCAGCGCTTGAAGCGCTTGGCGGCATCCTTGGTGCTGCCGAGGATCAGGGCGTAGAGACCCGACTCGTTGACGTGGTTGGCGCGCTGGGTGCGGCCGAGGTTGTCGATGGCGTCCAGTTTCTGGACATCATCGGCATCGACGTGGGATTCGAGGGCCTGACGCGAATTGCCGAACTCCAGGATGGAGCAGATATCGCTGGCGTTGAACCACGGCAGGCCAGCGCCATCGACCTGAACGCGCACGGCGTGCGCTTCAAACTGGAAAGGAATGATTGCGCTCATGATCAGCCCTCCCACGACACGTCGGCAATACGGTCGGCTCCACGGGCAGCACGCTTGCGCACCTCCGTGTGGAGTTCTTCCAGCGCGGTGCGACGGCGACCGAGCGCCAGCGATTCCGCATTGGCCGTCTGGATAGCGAAGGCCAGTTCATCCACCGTGGCGGCATCGAACGGGACAACGACATCCTGGCCGTCGGCGAGGCGATACCGGATTTCGTCGGGAAGGTGTTCGCCGTAGATGGATGGCAGTTGCTTACGCAGTGAAGCGATGAGATTGGTGCTCATAGTGATTACTCCGAATCGATGGAAAGGGTGAAAGACGGCTTGCCGGAATCCACGGTGCGGGCTGCGGCGAATTGCTGTTGCAGCGCCGGAGGCCAGTTCGTGTAGCGGGATTCGGAGACGGACAACTTGATGTCGAGGTAGCCCTCGACCTTCTCGCCGGATGCCACGATGCGTTCGGCGATTTCGGCCAGTTGCTGCTGGTTCCAGCTGACCTTCTTGGGCAGTTCGAACTTGATGTGCAGCGGGCCGTCGTCGAGATGAGCGGTGCCGAAGTCGCGGCCTGAATCGCGCAGCGCCGTGCGCGCCTGCTCGCCGTAGGCGGCGTCGAGTGCCGCGTCGAACTTGCTGCGCGCCTTCTTGAGCCAGTCGAGGGCTTCGTCGAGGTTCTTATCGATTTCGGCCTTCTGCGCGGCGGGCAGTGCGGCCAACTGGCTGACGGACATCGCGGCGATGTCGGCGGGAAAGAGGGTGATGTCGTTCATGGCATCGCTCCTCAAACCGCCGCGCGTTCGGACGTCGAGTCGTGGAGCGCGTCGCGCTCGAACTCGATGACCGCGTCGACGGGATAGCCGACGCGCTTGGACAGCTTCAGGTAGCGCGGGCCGCGACCTTCACTGCGCCAACGTTGCAGTGTCTTGGGGCTGACGCCCCACCGCTGGGCCAGTTCGTTTTCGTTGAGCACCCGGCGGTCGCCGGGTGAAAGGCTGTTGATCGCCTGCTGCGACGACCGGGGGATACTGCTCGCTGATGTCTGCATGGAACGCTCCTGTTGCGTTGTTGAGGAACAGGTGTCATTCCAAATTTCGGGTGGCGAACCTTGAAGGGACGCAATGGCGAACTTTGCTGAAACTTCGGGTTCGCCAATCCGCGCGCGCAAACGAAAACGGCGAGCACATGGCTCGCCGTCATCGGGAATTCGGGTGGGTGGCGTCAGGCGTCAGTAAAGCCCAAGAACCGGCGCTGCTCTGCCCAGTCACGCGGCAGCAGTTCCGGACGACCGCGCAGCACATGCAGGTTCAGATGCCGGGGCTGGCGGCCTTCGACAATCGCTTCGACGATGTCCGGTGCAAGCATGGTCAGGCGCAGCACTTCGGATACCCAGCCCGGTTCCAGTTTCCGCGCGCGCGCCATATCTACCATCGTCGGGTACTCGCCGTCGTCGAGCAGCCGCTTCCAGTGGAACGCCTTGCCGAGCGTCTTGATCATCGGCGCATCCAAGCCGCCCACCGCGCCATAGGCATCGGGCGTGGGCGGGATCAGCAACTTGCGGTTCTGGCGGCGTTTGATGGTCAACGGCACCAGTGTCACGCGCTGGCCGCCGCTGACATAGCTGCGCGCATCGGCACCGACTTCGATTCGGACGGCGCGCTTGCGCGGGTTGTCGGTCGCTCCCGTCATGCCAGCGTCTCCTCAATCTGTTCCTCGACCAGCGGATGCCCGCCAATGTCGGGGCCGAGGCCAAGCCAGCCATCCTCGCGCCAGACGATGTCCAGTCCGTGGTCGTGCAATTGCACGCGCTCGACGAGCAGCCGCGTGATGCGTTGCTGCTCGGCGGGGAACAACTGCGCCCACACATCGCCGATGCGCTGCATGGCCACGACCACCTGCGCTTCGTCAAGCTGGCTGCCTGTAGGATGCTGCTGGCAGGATCGCCACACTGCGATCAGCATCTGCGGCGAAGACAGTACGGCATGGATTTGCGCCAGCACCGCGTTCTCGATTTCGGCGGCGGGCAGATGGCCGATATCGGCCACGCCGGGCGACAGGGTCGCGCCCGCGTTGCGCCGCTTGTGCAGGTAGGGAACGTAGTAGCGGTATTGCTTGCCGTTTTTCTTCTTGACAAAGGAATGCAGCATGCGTTGGCCATCAGGCGCGAACAGCAGTCCCGTCAGCAGCGCCGGATGTTTGGCTGCGTGCTCGCGCGGTGCCTGTTTGCGCCGTTCGATGAAAGCATGCGCCGCATTCCACAGGCTGGGTGTGACGATGGCTTCGTGCTGGCCTTCGTACCACTGGCCGTTGTTGGAGATCTCGCCGAGATAGATGCGGTTGCGCAGCAGCAGGAACAGGTACTGCTGGTCGATGGTGCGCCCCGGACGTTGCCGTCCGGCCTTCGTCAGCCACGCCTTCGTGGTGTGGCCTTCGATCTCCAATTCGCGCACCAACCGCGCGGCCGATCCATGCTCGCCGTAGCGCCGGAAGATGTCGCGCACCAGCGCCGCCTCACTTTCGTTGACGATGAGCTTGCGCTCGACGACATCGAAGCCCAAGGGCGGGACACCGCCCATCCACATGCCCTTGGCCTTGCTTGCCGCGATCTTGTCACGGATGCGCTCGCCGGTGACCTCGCGCTCGAACTGCGCGAAGGACAGCAGAATGTTGAGCGTCAGTCGCCCCATCGAAGTGGTGGTGTTGAACTGCTGCGTGACGGAGACGAAGGACACGCCGTTGCGGTCGAATACCTCGACCAGCTTGGCGAAGTCCGGCAGGCTGCGCGTCAAGCGGTCGATCTTGTAGACCACCACGGTGTCGATCTTTCCGGCTTCGATGTCGACCATGAGACGGCGCAATCCAGGGCGCTCCATGTTGCCGCCGGAGTAGCCGCCGTCGTCGTAGCCGTCGCCGATGGCAATCCAGCCTTCGTGCCGCTGGCTGGCGATGAAGGCGAGGCCTGCGTCGCGCTGGGCTTCGAGGCTGTTGTATTCCTGATCCAGCCCCTCGTCGGTGGACTTTCGGGTGTAGACGGCGCAGCGCTTCTTCGGCGTGACCGTCACTGGCGGATTGGTGCGCGGTGAACTCATGTCGTCACCTTCTTCGATGCGGGCTTTTTGAGGCCGAAGAACACAGGGCCCGACCAGTGGCTGCCGGTGATGTGGCCCGCAATCGAGGACAAGCTCTTGAAGCGTTGCCCGTGGTACTCGAAGTCGTTCGCGCCGCGCACCAGCACACGATGCTCAATGTCATCGTAGATGCGCGTCAGGATGGTGCCCGGTAACAGGCGCAGAGCATCGTTGCGCAACTGCTTCGGCAGGAGGCCGGTTTCGCCGATGTCCTCGAGCTTCTTGCGCAGCGAAGGTTTCAGGCCGCCGAAGGCGCGCTCCTGAATTTTGTAGGCCAGTCGAGTCTCCAGCCAGACGCGGTGATGATGAGCAGGCCGTTCATCGAAATGCTCATCCCACAGCTTCCAGAGATCGCCCATCGATAAATGGGGAAGTCCGGCGACGCGGGCGGCGACCGAGGTGATGGTGGGTTGTGCGTGTGCCGTCATGGACGAACTCCGTGTTTGTGATCGGGGTTCGCATTCACGCGCTGGTGGCCGCAGAAGCCAAGGCGAACGCGCTCGCTGTTTTCGATGGTGTTGCGTCCGGGGTGTGCGCGCAGGCGCAGCAACGCAGCGGCCAGCAGGTCGGCGATTTCCTGCTGCGGATGCCGAGGCTGGTCAGGCGACGGGGAAATGGAGATAGGTTCGAGTTCTGTCATGGCAGGCGTTCCGATGGAAAACACTGCTCATGCTAGGAACCGAAGGCGCTTCGCGTAACGTGATTTAGCGGGTGTGCGCGGGTTGACGTCAGTTCTGCTTGGCCCGATACCAAGCCGCACGCTGGCCGCCCACATCACGGTATCGAAGCTCAAACAGGCGCGACTCGTGTACGACCTGCCGCCAACTGCTGCAGCCGTACTTGGCAGGCAGATGTTCGGGGAGCCGTTCTGCGATCCAGCGTCCCGCCGAAGCGACCGGCGTCCAGCCGTCGATGGCCAGTTCGGCAGCTGCGTCCCGCAGTGCGCGCACAATCCCTGCGGAAGGCCAATCCACTGAGCCATCCGGAGCGATGCCGTGGATCACCAGATCGCGGAAGGCATCGGACTGGGCAAACTCTGCTGCCAGTCGCCGGGCCTGATCCATGTGTTCTGCCCAACCCCGCAGTTGTTCGAAGTGCTGATCAATGCGGCTGTAGGCTGCCGTCAGGGTGTCCTGCGCACAGCGGCATCCGTCCAAGCTCCACAGGTCGTGCTGGTCAATGAAGTGGTGCACCAGGTTGTTCCGTAGCAGCACCAGCTCCTTGAGATCGCTCTGCGTCCTGTCGTAGTCCTCGACAGACATGCGCAGGTTCATCTTGAATTTGAACGAAATGACGTCGTCGCGCTCATCTGACTCGGAAGTAGCCCCATCGCTCTCGTCGGTAGTGACATAGGAACCGAAGAGCGCACCCACCAAGGTGCCCAGTGTCTTGCTGGCAGCATCCGCGATGCGCTGCTCCTGATTCGACGCCAGCGGTAATCCAGTGGCAGAGATTTCGTGGTGGGCCACGATGGCCTTCATCAACTTTTCGTACTGCTGCAGACGCAGCAAGCAGCGGCCCAGAAATCGCTGAACCTCACGTTGCTGCGCTGTCAATGCATCATCGGCAGGCAATGTCGTCATGTCAGACCGCTCTTCATCGAACCGGGAACTGACCGCTGGATGCGAATCTGTCGGCGCAGTCTTCGGCATCTTCATCGTGCCACGACCGATCCCACGAACGCGGTTCGGCGCTTTCGAGCAGAAGCAGCGTGAGGACACGGTCACGCCCGGCGAAGGTGTGCTTGAGCTCGCGCAGCCTCATGTGCGGCGCTTCTTCCGGGCACCAGATCGCGGCGGACATCTCCGTACCGTCCCACTCCTGCGCGATGCTGGCGTCAGCGGCCAGCGTGCCCGGCATGGGTTCCACCGGCTCGCCGTTGCGCCGAATGCGCGCCCGCGTCCGTCTCGCGCTGCCGCTGCGCCACTCGTACTTCATGTAGCCGTTGTCCCAATACACGAGGATGGCGCGTTCCGTCGTGAACTTGATGTAGCGGATGCACAGCGCCTCGAGCGAGACGTTGAAACGCTCGGCGATGTCACCGAGGACGCGGAAGTCGATGCGCTGGTTGGAAATCCATGCGCGCAGCAGATCGCCAGGCATCAGCAAGTTGCTGGCGAAGTCGTCGGCTTCCCGCTCGATGTCGCGGAGCGTCTCGATGCCGGTGTGAACGCTCTGCTTGTCGCAGTTGAAGTTCTGCTGTTGACCGCGATGCAGAATGAAGTGACCCAGCTCGTGAGCGATGGTGAAGCGTTGGCGTTCCGGGCGCGATTTGCCGTTGTAAGCGATGCCCCACACCTCGTGGTCATTGGGGTCGCGCGCCAGCATCCCCTCGAAAGCATCGTCGTTGAACTGCACCGGCTGTTTGATCTCCCGAACGCCGCTGCCGTAGGGCGTGCTCGGCAGCATCTGCCGCACGATCTCGAGGTCGATGGCGTCGGGCATGCCTGTGCTGTACCACGCCCGCAGCCACTTGATGACGTGGCTGGCGGCAATCGAACCAGTGAGAGCTTGCGGCGTGCTCAATCGTCAGTCCCCGCCGTCGCTCTTATCGGGGAACATGATCTTGAGCGCCTGCCGGTAACGATCCTTCTCCTCATCGGCCATCCCGGCGTACTCACGGAAGAAGGCCACGTCCTCGGGGCTGGCCTCCGGTGCCTGCTGCATGGGCGTGCCCATCACGTCCTCCATCGTCACGCCGAGCACCTGAGCGATCTTCTGAATCCGCTCGGCGGAGGGACGCTGCCCGTCCTTCATCTCCAGTTCCCAGATGTAGGCCTTGGTGCAGCCGACCGCGTCGGCGACCTGTTGCAGCGTCAGATTCTTTGCCTCGCGCAAGCGCCGCAGGCGTGCCCCGAATGCCGAAGCCATCGATTCCTCCTGTCAGTGCGGTGTTCTCAACAAGCCCGAAAGTATAGCAACAAGATACCAGTTATCGCCAGATGTACCGCATTGATTGACAAGCGGGAATGCGGGGAACAGAATCGCGCTTGTATCTCGTGGCTTTACTTTCATGAGACTCATGTTCAGAAACCCTGTCGCTGGCCCGTGCAGCCCGATCCCCGGTCGCAGACCTCCGACGCCGATCCAGAAAGGACGAACAAGATGAAGAAAACCTTTGTCGACGTGATGCTCGAGCTGCCGGTGGATGCCACGCTGCGCGACTTCCTGACCTCACATGGCCTGCCCGTGCCGAACGGGTTCGCGTGGGACGATACGCCAGAGACCAGCCAGTTCCTGGTGGAGGCAATCAAGGTTTGGCCGGATGCTGATGCCCGTGACCGCATGGCAGCCAACCTCAATGCCAGCGTCCAGTTGGGTGATGCGGCAGGCAAGCAGGCGATGTTTGAGGCGGCCGTCGATGATGCGGCCGCCTTGTCCGGTCTGGCCTTGTGCTCCAGTGATCTGCACCGTTCGTTCTGGCTCTATGCTCACCACCCGGCGCTGTTCGAGCGCGCCTGCGATTTCGACCATTGGGAACACCACGGTTCACAAGCGCAACACTATGACATGGGGTTGAAGCGCAAGCCCATCGGTAGCGACACTGCGCTGGCCGGATTGCGCCACAGCATCTCGGCCTTTTACAAGCGCGAACTGCAATGCGGGGACGGCAGCGTGGCCTATCTGGTGACGCGCACGCCCGGCATCCACTTGCTGATCGTTCACGTCAAGGATTCGGCCATGCTGCGGCTGGAGTTCGAAGGCGTGACGCTGACACGCCGCATCGGCAATCCCAACATCCCGCTGGCGCTGGAATATTCCGAGACCACCGGCGTCGTGCGCGCACTGGTGCGTGGTGGGGCGAAATACCAGCAGATGCTGATCGATGCCTTCGCCGAGCATGTGCTGGGTGTCAAAGCCCATGCCCAGAAAATCAAACCGCCGACCCTGGATTTGTCGATGTTGCGCACCGGCTTCGACGTGCCGGAGGTGTTCGAGGATGGGTTTTCGCTGGTGCAACTCAAGGCGCTCACTCTCCTCAGCCCGGGCGGTGATCTGAAAATCGAGTGCACCGCGATGCAGGCCAGTCAGCAGCGTTCGGTGCATGAGTTGCTGAAGGAACAACTGCCCGGCCCGTTGGAAGGCAACTGGGCGGTGACGGCGGCGCAGGTCAATCTGTACTACCCGCCAGAGCCAGGACGCACACGGCCCAAGGTGGTCAGCATCGAAGTGACCAGCAAAGGGCGGCTGAACCTCAACAAATTCGACGCCAAGATGCAGGCGCAACTGGAAGGCTATCTGGTCGCGGTCGGCATCTTGCAGAAGGGCCAAACCCTGAGCGCGCACGAAATGCCGCCGGAAACGGATGCCGTTGGTTCAACCCCAGTGATCGAGGACTGACGATGGCGACGCACGACGCTTGGGCCTTGATCTGCCGCCTGTTCGCGGGTGGCACGCCTGTACTGCGCGCCATGTTGTCGCCGCGCGAGGCAGTGGCGCTGTCCATACTCGGCAAGGCGGTCAAGCCGACGGTCATGGATCAGTCCTTCGTGCTGTGCCCGCACTGCCAACAGCATCGGGCGCAGGTGTGGAGCGATGGTCGTGGCGGACGGATGTGCCGTTGCCCGGACTGCGGGCCAGTGACCGTCGAGGCCGCCGATGGTGCGGCGCTGGTCTTGGATGAGGATTGGCTGCGCCAGAAGATGCGCCTCGCGCTCGGTATTGAAAGTCGCGATGGCATCGATGACCTCGGCGACGGAGCGTGGCGGCTGGGCGATGCCCGGCGGTCGCCGGTGCTGCTGGCGCGCGATCTCACACGGGTGCTGCACGAACCTGCGCTGCTGGAGCGGGTGCGCGTAGCGGGCAGTGACATCCGGGTGATCACGCCAAGGCCGAGCACGACGCGCGGAGCGCCCTTCGGCGCGGGCGTCGAGTGGTTGGCGCTGGAGGAGCGCTTCGCGTTCTATGGCGGCGGGATCACGTTCATCGCCACGCCGTCACCCGTGGCGCAAGCAGTCGCCGATCCGGCCACGCCAGTGAACGGACCGTTCTCGGCGGACTTCAGGTGGGCGACGCTGCCGGATGTTCAGGCCACGCCGATCCAGTTCACCAAAGGTCAGGCCAGCGTGTTCAAAGCTCTCTGGGAACTCAAGGGCGTCGAGGTGGATGGCGAAAGGGTCATGCAGCGCGCCGGCCAGAAGAGCGACAAGCCCATCGACCTGTTCAAGATCAAAGCGAAAGACAAGGGCAATCCTCTGCATGCGGCACGGCTTGCGGCCTACGGCGCACTCGTGGTCACGCAGCAACGCGCGGGGCTATATGCGATGCCGTGTGCGGCAGCGAGAAAGGAGGTTGTCATGACGTGAGCACACCACCCGACGCGCCGAGGCTCGCGCGATTTCAAGAGCCTGACCTTTTCAATTTTTGGAGCATTTGAAATGAGCAGAAAAAACCAATGGGTCGTACCCGTCAACGGCGGTGATCAGTGGGGCGTGCGCGGTGAAGGCAACGACCGCCTCACCTCCGTCCACGACACGCAGCAACAGGCGATTGACCGTGCGCGGGACATCGCCATCAACCAGCAGAGCGAGATGTTCATCCAAGGTCGTGACGGCCAGATCCGTGAGCGCAACAGCTACGGTCATGATCCGTTCCCGCCCAAGGGCTGATGTTGGGGCTGGCCTCGCGGGTTTGCACGGGCAATCTGGAACAGCAAACCCGCGAGCCAACCATTCCCACCGGCACACGCACAAACCATTGACGGAAAACGCCGCCTGCGTGTGCCACGGTGAAGAAGTTGGCGCAGGTTTCGAGAGAAGATAGGGCGAAACAGGGGCGAACCGGGCCGGTCATGCCGCTCACGGGCGGAGCGGCTGGCACATGCAAAATGGCCCGGAACCCCGCGCGGCTTGGGGAACCCACAAACGAAAACGCCCAACCGAGAACGGTTGGGCGCTGAATAGTGGTGGGTCGTGTAGGATTCGAACCTACGACCAATTGGTTAAAAGACAATTGGCCTAGGTTTCTCTAGGAAGGGTTTCTACCCAGCCACCTTTCACACCAGCAGCCTCTAATGACCCCACATTAGAGGCTGTAGACATGAATGCGAAAGCGACTTCGGTTGTATCCACCAAGGGTGGTGTAGGGAAATCCACCACCGCCGCCAACCTCGGTGCATTTTGCGCCGATGCTGGCCTGAAGACCCTCCTCATCGACCTGGACCCCGTCCAGCCCTCCCTATCTTCGTACTACGAGCTACCTGAAGTCGCCCAGGGCGGCATCTACGACCTGCTCGCCGCCAACATAACTGACCCAGCGAGGATCATCTCCAGGACGATTATCCCCAACCTGGACGTCGTGATTTCCAACGACCAGAACAACCAGCTCAACAACCTACTGCTCCAGGCGCCCGATGGCCGGCTCCGGCTGGCAAACCTCATGCCGTCCCTGAAACAGGGCTACGACCTGGTGCTGATCGACACCCAAGGTGCGCGCTCCGCTTTACTCGAAATGGTCGTGCTCGCATCGGATTTGGTTGTTTCCCCCCTGCAGCCCAACATGCTCACTGCCCGCGAGTTCAACCGCGGCACCATGCAAATGCTCGATGGACTGCGCCCCTACGAGCGCCTCGGCATGCGGATCCCCAAGGTTCAGATCGTCATCAACTGCCTGGACCAGACCAATGACTCCCGGGCGATTCACGAGAATGTGCGTGCCATCTTCGATGAGCATCAGGATATTTCTGTACTCGAAACGACTGTCCCGGATGCCGTCGTGTTTCGCAATGCAGCATCGCGCGGGCTACCAGCGCACCGCCTCGAAACGCGGCAACCCTCGAATCGCACATCAGCGCCCGCGCTGGAAATCATCCGTAACCTGGCCATCGAGGTCTTTCCCGAGTGGACTGACCGCTTCCTCGCGCTGACGCCGGAGGCGGTAGCAGCACTGGTCAAGGGAGGGCGCTGACATGGCGAAGCCTCCTATCACCCAAGCCCGCGACGTCGACGCGGAACTTGTGCTGCAACTGAACAAGTTCGGCAGCGCCGCCGACCTTCGGAGCCAACAGGCCAAGTTGACCGGCGCTGCGCGAGAAATACGCAAGCTGACTGGTGGCGGTACCGACCTGTTCGGGAAGCTGGGTTGCTACTTGAGCTTCGAGCAAAAGCAGCTCCTACAAGACGCTGCGCGCTTGCTCGACTCGGTGAACCAGCAGGTCGAGCATGCGAAGGAAAAGCGTGATCGCGACGAGAAACAGGCCAAGAAGCGGCGTGAGCTGCGCGAGCGCCTGGCCAAGCAACTGGTCGCCTCGAACTACCCGCTTCCGGGAAATACGCTCGAAGAGCGGCTGGAAATCCTGCAGATCGCGTTGATCTACAACCGGGCCAAGGTGTTCGATCCCCTGTACTCCACGCACCAGCTCCACTCAAAACTCAAACGCTGGCTGGAGCGTCCCAAGCAGCTCATCGGGTGGCGCAGTGAAGCCGAGTATTTCGCTAGTCAGGTGGGGAGCCTGCGATGTGACTTCATTAGCCACCTGACTCACGAAATCGCCTACGACGATGGCAGTGAAGTCGAGGAGCGCCTGCGCGTCATCAAGCAGAAGGTCGCTGACTGCACCGCACAGATCGCTCTGACCAGCGAGGAGCAGGAAACCCTTCAGCTCTGGACAGACGCTCTGCAATCGGCTCCGGAGGGCCTCATATGAACCTCCAGAACCGCAACAACCTCATCCTGAGCCTGATCGCCGAGACCCAGTTCGACGCCTACGTGCAAGGCTACATGGCCAAAGCAGGCGCTGCCGCCGGTGCTTCCGACAATCTGCTGGTCGAGGCTGAAGGTGCTGCGATGCTGCAGGGCCTTGTCGCTCCGGTTCGCGCTCAGCAGCGTGCCTGTGGACAGCCCCTGCAGAACGCCCTGCTCCAAATCGCCCACGACCTACTGTTGCAGACGAAGTCGCAACTGGCCATCGCGGCCAATGCCAGCTCGATCCACGTGATCCAGCGGGACATGAACAGGGCTATCTGGAATATCGCGACTGCAATCGATCACCTGGCCGAGTTCGCCCAACCCTCCCAGGACACCGTGAAGGTGATCGAGCGGCTGATGCTCTTCGTCGGCAGCTCGCCTAGCCCGGAAGGCCAGCAACTGGCCGCAGAGGCAAGTGCAGTGCTTGGCATGAGCGAGGGGGGCCTGGCATGAAGCCTATGATTCAAGCCCACCTGGTCGAGCGCGACCAGTTCGGCTTCTGGACCCATCCGAACTATCCGGACCTGGCCGACAACTGCTCTTCCAACGAAGCGCAGGAAACGCTGCGCCGGCTTGGCCTTGAGTTGCAGACCGTCTTCATGGAGTCGGATGCGCCTCGCCTCTACGACTCTGCACGATCGGACCAACGATACAGCGAGTGGATCCCAACGCGGCCCGAAGGCTCCGGTTGGTTCGTGCTGTCTATCCACGATACCGAGAACGGCCCGGTGTGCCAGTACGTGAGGCCCCTCGCAGAGAGCCTCAGCCCAATCGATTTTGATGCGGCAGCAGAACAGCATGAGCGCCTGCTCAGCGAGGCTTGTGCCAAGGCCTTGAATCAGCGCGACGCCGCCCTGGCTAGGGTCGCGGAGCTGGAGATGCTTCTGCGCAAACTGAGCACCAACGGCCTGATGCAATTCAGCACCGTAGATGAGGAGATGGCCGTTCAAGCCGCGCTGGGCGGCGCCCCTGTAGCCCAGGCTCAGCACTGCGCGGTGCTGGACGCTGAGAAGCTGATCGCACAATTAAAGGACTGTGCGTCGCATGCCGGAGATCCCGAGCGAGCTGCAGCATTTAATGATGCAATCAGCGAGGTACACGCCATGCTCGCCGCCGGCTCCTCCCAAGCTAAGCCCAGCACCAACGACGGGCAGGGAGGCAGGCCATGAGTGTCCCCAAGCTCAAGCCCTGCCCGCTCTGCAGCAGCACGAACATTCGAACGCTGGAACCCGAGCTGCTCGACACCGATGCCTGGAACTGTGCCATTGAATGCCTGGACTGCCAGGTTCACATCGGGCCGTCCTACTGCGAGCCAGACCCGGTAACAGCGAGGTATTCAGCACAGGTCGACTGGAACAGGCGCCCAAGCGCAAAAAGCCACGCGGACGAGCGTGAGCAGTTCTTGATGGCCAACCTGCTCGCCGCCCTGGAGGTCGCACTGGGCAACGTACCAGCCCTGGCTATTGTCGACCGGGTACGGCAGGTCGCAGACCGAATTTACCCAACTTCAAACCTCTCCCCTGTTCCGCAGGCCTGGCTCGATGTACAGGCCGAGCGCCGGCGCCAGATCACCGTCGAAGGCTTCGATACCAGCAACGACGACGCTAGCGCTGGCCAGATCGCCCAGGCAGCCGGCTGCTACGCACTCCATGCCGGCGGCATCGGCACCGACTGGCCGGGCGGCATTCGGAATGGCTCTGCACTGTTCTGGCCCTGGGACGAAGAGTGGTGGAAGCCTAAGTCGGCGCGCGAGAACCTGGTACGCGCCGGCGCCCTGGTGCTAGCCGAGATCGAGCGCCTGGACCGCTCCGCCACCGAGCAGGGCTCAACCTGCTGCAAGGGGGGCGCGTAATGGACAAGCAAAAAGTCCTTGCCAAGGTCGAGAAGCTGATGGCCCTTGCGAATGCCAAGGGGGCCACGCCGAACGAGGCGGAAACCGCATTGCGCCAGGCCGCGATCCTGAAGCGCCAGTTCGACCTCAGCGATGCGGAGATCTCGGCCCACACGGTGGAGACCGCGTGCGTTCCCACTCGAACCAGGCGCTCTCCTGCCCCATGGCTGCATGAACTGGCCGGGATCTGCGCCAGTTCCTTCGGCTGCGACTACCTGGCGGCATACGCGATGCCAGCGGGCTGGACGTTCAAGTTCATGGGCCGAGGGATCGGCCCTGAGCTAGCCGCTCACGCCTACTCTACGCTCCACCACCAACTGGTGGCGGCGCGCTCGGCTCATGTCGCTCAACAGAAGCGCTGCAAGCTGTCGACCAAGCGCCGTCGCAGCAAGCTCTTCGTCGAAGGCTGGCTTCTCGCAGTGCGTTCGCTGGTACGTGACTTTGCCGGCAGGCCGGACGAGTCGACTCAAGCAGCCATCAAGGCCTACCTCGAACTACACCATCCGGAGCTGAAACTCCTGGAGCCGGCAGCGCCGACGAAGCCCCTGGCCTATGACCAGGCTTCGCTGCACGCAGGCTGGGAGCACGGCAAAAACACTCGCCTGCACCGCGGCGTCAGCCGGCGAGTTCAGGTCGCGCTCGAGCAGGGAGGTTCCCGATGACTCGCTCTGCTCTCTCGAACTCTGCAGATCGGCCGGGAGGACTCGAAGTGAGTGTTCTGGAACTTACGCCGCCGCACTCCGTCGAGGCGGAGCAAGGGGTACTCGGCGGCCTGATGCTGGACAACGCGGCATGGGACATTGTCGGCGATCAGTTGCAGAAGGAGGACTTCTTCCGGCATGAGCATCGGCTGATCTTCACCGCCATCAGCGAGCTGGCCGCAAAAGATGCTCCGTTTGATGTCGTGACTGTGTCGGAAGCGATCGAAGATCTTCCAGAAGCTGGCGGGCTGGCCTACCTCGGCCAGCTCGCCGACAACACGCCCTCCGTGGCCAATATCGAGGCTTACGCGCAGATCGTTCGCGATCGGGCGCACCTGCGGCAGTTGATGTCTCTCGGGCACCACTGCACCAGGACCGCCTCGAACCACCAGGCAAATCCCTCTGAGGTTCAGGAGGAGATCGAGCAGAAGCTGTTCGCCCTCGGCCAAGATCAGCACAAGTCCGACTTTGTCGATATCAACAAGGGCCTCGCGAAGATCGTCGACACCATCGATTACCGCTTCAACAACAACGTGACGGTAACGGGGGTCCCGACAGGCCTGAAGGATCTCGACGAGCTCTCCGGCGGACTACAGAAGTCGGATCTCATCATCGTCGGTGCCCGTCCCTCGATGGGCAAAACGTCGTTTGCCCTCAACTTGATCGACGCCGCGCTGCAGAGCGACCAACAGAAGTCTGTCCAGGTTTACAGCATGGAAATGCCAGCAGAGCAGCTGCTGTTCAGGCTTGCTGCCCTGCTCGGCCACCTGGACCTTGGCAAGCTGATGAAGGGCCAACTGCAAGAAGAGGATTGGCCCAGGCTGACCGTCGCGATCCAGCGCATAAACGACTATGGCAGCCGACTGGTCATCAACGACCAGGGCAACCTGACGCCGACAGAGCTGCGCGCCAAGGTTCGCCGTGCAGCCAGGAAGTACGGCCACCCCGTACTGATCCTGGTCGACTACCTGCAGCTGATGCGCTGCCCAGGCCTGGAAAACCGAGCCACCGAGATATCGGAAATCTCCCGCTCGCTGAAAGCACTGGCCAAGGAAATGGATTGCCCCGTCGTGGCCCTGTCCCAGCTCAATCGCAGCCTGGAGAACCGGCCGAACAAACGACCGAACAACGCAGACCTGCGTGAGAGCGGCGCGATCGAGCAGGACGCGGACGTGATCATGTTCGTGTACCGCGACGAGGTCTACCACCCCAACACCGAGGCCAAGGGCATCGCCGAAATCATCATCGGCAAGTACCGCAACGGCCCTATCGGCACCGTCCACACCGCCTTCATCGCCAACCAGACCCGCTTCGCCGACTTGGCGCCGGGGACATGGCAAGGAGCCCATGCATGACCACTTCCCAGCACCTGGTCACCCACCAGTGCATGAATTGTGACCAGCACCACCCACACCACTTGGTGCGCCAGGTTCTCCCCGCCGAGAACACCCCGGAAGGAGAAGCCGAGGTGTTGGTCTGCCCCTGCTGCGGGAGCTACGACGTTCATCAATTGGAGGCTATCCGAGATGAACACTGAAGCCCGTTTTCCGAGTATCCACGCCTCGGCCGCGTTCACCGACTCGGCGGTTGTTCATGCCAATCAAGTTGGGGTCAATCCGATCGAGCTGGACGCCCTCAGCCAAGTGATCTCGCGCCTTTCGCGGGACGAGAGCACGGTCGCGCCCAGTTCGATGGAGCGAGAGCTTCGTGAGCTGGAAGAACTGGGGTACATCGAGATCTCGACCACCCAGGCCGGGACTCTGGTGGTCACTACGCGTGCTCCGGGGCAACTGCTTTCGGCCTACTTCTGGTCGGTATGGATCCCTCGCCACCTGTTCAGCTGCTCGCTGAAGGTGAGCTTGATGTCACACCTCTGCTGCGGCACTCAGGACTCCCAGCACCTCACTGCGGTGTTCCGCATTGCAGGCAGCAAGGACGCCGCACGTGAGTTCCTGCATCAGTTGGCCAACAACTATCCCGGGCATGAGCCGGAGTTGCCCGAACTGGTGGCCGTTCAGGTCGGTGATGCACTCAGCAAGGAGGCCGAATCATGAAGGCGTCCCAGACCTATCAGTGCATCGTCAAGTTCGATGGCGCCGGCTTCTGGACCAATACCATTCAGAAGCAGCGTGCGACCTGCACCTGGAGCGACAAGGTGGCAGCCTCCCGCCTTGCCGAACGGCTGTTCGGCGAGGACAACGCCTACATCACCCGTATGCCGGCACAGGCAGGCGACCACGAAAAGCGCATCGAGAGCCGCTGGGAACTGTCCTGTAGAAATCCCAAGGAGGTAGCGCACGATGCCTGACGTCACCGCTTACCGGCCGGCTGAGGACGAGCTCGCTCAACTGCGCACAGAGGTCCGCATGCTGCGTTCCGCGCATGACGACCTGGCCTGCAGCCGACAGAACGATCGTCGCAGCCTTCAGACGCTGGTGAAACGCCTCCTGGATGCCGCCGCCACCGATAGCCTTCCCCGCTCCCTTGCAGAGATGGAGACCTGGCTGCAGCTCAACAGCGAGGAGACCACGGATGCGTAGTTTCCTTCGCGGCGCCCGGGAAAGCGTTCGCCGGCTGGTGGCCTTCGCTCAAGCCGAAGGCTGGAGCGTCGACCGCTCCGCCGGCGGCCACTTGAAGCTCAGCAAGATCGGCTGCGCCTCGATCTTCATTTCTTCCACGCCAAGCGACGCACGCGGCGAGCTCAATGCCCGCGCCCTGCTCCGTCGAGCCGACAGGCAGCGTTCCCTGAACCAGGAGTCTTTCTGATGCCTATCAAACACGCCATCGTCCACCTGATCGAGAAGAAGCC
>NZ_KV819909.1:0-803 GCF_001815235.1 Pseudomonas sp. HMSC065H01
GCATCGAGCCCGGCGACCGGTACGGCAGCCAGAACTTGCGCCATGATCCGGTCACCGCCGGCATGACGCCCCAGACCGTGCTTAAGCTGACGCAGCGGCGCCGGCAGATCAGCAAAGGGCGCGCCGTTGCGCAGCGCACCGGGCTTGCGTTCGATCAGCGGGAGGTAGTGCTGCCAGTCATAGCTGACCTGGTCGCGATCCAGCAAGCGGACATGGCTGGCGATCAGCGCGTCGTCAGCCACCACCTCGATTCGCGTCGGATACAAACGGCTGCTGACCCACTTACCCGCATACTCACACGGCACCGAGTAGCGGTTGCGCCCGACGCTGACCAGGCAGGTGCTGGAGACCCGCGCAGGCCGCTCGACGTAACCGTCGAATGGCGCTGGCACAGGCATCAGTTCAGCGCGCTCCAACTCCAGCACTTCGGCCACACTCAGCCCGCTGTATTGAGGGTGCGTCAGCTCGTTCCAAAGCGCGCGGCAGCGCTGGCCCAGCCAGGCATTGAGTTCCTCGAAGGAGTGAAACTGACAGTCCTGGGCGTCTAGCCAGATACGCCTGCGGCTGTCTTGCACGTTCTTTTCAACGATGCCCTTTTCCCAACCAGCGGCGACGTTGCAGAAGTCCGGATCGAACAGGTAATGCGCGCACATCACCGCAAAGCGTGCATTCACCGCCCGGCCTTTGCCCTTATTGACCTTGTCGACGGCGGTCTTCATGTTGTCGTAGATGCCCCGGCGCGGCACGCCGCCCAAGGCGCCGAACGAGCGTGTATGGGCGTCAAATAACATCTCATGGCCCTG
>NZ_KV819910.1:0-1340 GCF_001815235.1 Pseudomonas sp. HMSC065H01
TTCGTGGATACGCTCGACGAAGCGGTTGAAGGAAATGGCCAGGGCCCCGAACTCATCGTTGCTGGTGACCTTCAGGCGCTTGGTCAGGTCGCCTTCGCCCTGGGCGATGTCCTGCATGGCGCGGCCCATGTCGGTGAGCGGCTGCATCAGTACGCGGATCAGCATGCCGAGGAGGAGGACGATGGCGACCACCGCGATCAGCGCGGCGACGATCGCCGAGGTACGCAGCTTGGTGAGCATGGCATAGGCCTTGTCCTTGTCCACAGAGATGCCGATGTACCAGTCCAGGCCGGACAGGCCCTTGACCGGAGAGAAACTGAGGATCCGGGTGTTGCCGTGCAGCTCGGCCTCGCTGAAGCCGCTGCCGATCTTCGGCGTGTTGCGTGGGTAGACGTCGCTGAGGCTCTTCATGACCTGGTCCTTGTCCGGATGGACGAGGATCTTGCCGTCGCCGCTGACCAGGAAGGCGTAGCCCATGCCGCCGAAGTCCAGCGAGTTGATGATCTTCACCACCGTCTGCAGGCTGAGGTCGCCGCCGACCACGCCGAATGGCTGGCCGCCCTGGCGCGCCGGGCTGGCGATGGTCAGTACCAGCTCGTGGATGGCCGGCTCCATGTAGGGTTCGGTGAGGGTGGTCTGGCCGGCGCTGGTGGCGGCGTTGTACCAGGGGCGGCGGCGCGGGTCGTAGTCGGCCGGCAGGTCGCTGGTGGGGCGCGCGGTGTAGGTGCCGTCGGTCTGCCCCAGGTAGGTGAAGAGGAAGGTCGAGCCCAGCAGCGGCTGTTCCAGCAGGGCCTGGGTGGTCTCCGGGCTGTGGTCGCGGGCCAGGGTCTGGGCCAGGTTCTCGATCAGCAGGATGCGCCCGCTCAGCCAGTTCTGCACGTTGCTGGCGGTGATCTCGCCCATTTCGTGCAGGTAGTCCTCCAGGTCCTCGCGGATCGAGGCACGCTGCAGGGAGTCGTTGTAGAGGGTGAAGAGGGAGAAGGTCGCGATCACCACCAGCGCGGCGGCGAGCAGGATCTTGTGGCTGAACTTGAGACTTTTGATCATGGTTTCTTGCATCCGGGAGGCGCGGGCGCGCTGTCGTGAACAGCCCCAGTTGGATCGCAACTGCAAGGCTTGCCGTGTCTGTCGGCGGCAAGTCCGGAAGCTTTAGCGCAACGGATGAATGGTTTCACCGAATGCGACCTGGAGAACGAAAAAAAGCGCCCGTGGGCGCTTTTCGTCGGCAGGGCGGATAACCGCATCGCGGTTGTCCGCCGGTTCGGCGACGAGACCGGCCGGTCTCAGATCTTGAAGCTGTCCACCAGTTGGCGCAGGCGCCCGGCCTGGGTTTCCAGCTC
>NZ_KV819911.1:0-666 GCF_001815235.1 Pseudomonas sp. HMSC065H01
ATAAAACGTAATCGCGAGTTCATGAACCCGATACAGAAACTGCGTGCATTGGGAATAGCCGTTCCGCAAATAAAACGTGACGGTATTCCCACTTGAATGACATCTACCGCCAAGGAGCATTGACGATGCCTGATACGACAAATCCAATCGGTTTCACCGATGCCAACGAACTTCGCGAAAAGAATCGCACCACCGTCGAGAAGTACATGAATACCAAAGGCCAGGATCGCCTGCGCCGCCATGAACTTTTCGTCGAGGACGGCTGTGGCGGTTTATGGACCACCGATACCGGCTCGCCCATCGTCATTCGTGGCAAAGACAAACTTGCGGAACATGCCGTCTGGTCATTGAAGTGCTTTCCCGATTGGGAGTGGTACAACATAAATATATTCGGAACCGACGACCCCAATCATTTCTGGGTCGAATGCGACGGTCACGGCAAGATTCTTTTCCCCGGATATCCCGAAGGTTATTACGAAAACCACTTCCTGCATTCCTTCGAACTTGAAGACGGCAAGATCAAGCGCAACCGCGAATTCATGAACGTCTTCCAGCAATTGCGCGCCTTGAGCATTCCGGTCCCGGAAATAAAACGCGAAGGCATTCCCACTTGATCGAAACGATATCTCCTGCCGAAGGGGGACCCACCATGGACGATCTATTGCA
>NZ_KV819912.1:0-31372 GCF_001815235.1 Pseudomonas sp. HMSC065H01
CAGGGTGGGTCAATTTTCCATCAGCGCCAACAATGCGGCATCTCGGATCCCTCCTGTGGGCAGTAAGTGATAAGCGTAGGCCACCTTTGACTTCATGCAAGCTCATGCCTGGCGGGGGCGCTTTGTTTAATCGCTTGCCCGAGCTTTGCACATCACTAATGCCTGTTTCAGAGCTTAGGCAGGCATCCCCTTTGACCAGATCGGAAACTGAATCGAATGACGGCTTGTTGCCGATTCACTATCCGCTGCCATAAACCTATGACGTAGTGGCAGGTTCGACGCTGGTCGAGGCTTGTTAAGGAGCCGGCATCTGCTGTTAGCTGGGCAGCCAATCCCGATGAGCCCGTTGGCCCTAGGTCACGCCGCGGATGCGATTCATGTCTGTTAGACCCGGTATTTCTACCTCTCCCTGGTGATACCTTCACACATCGGTGTCTAGGGGTTGACTTAATGGATAAGCACGGGCTGCATCTACTGCTATGCGCGGCCCAGCCATGCCTATTGGGACCTCTCGCCGGGGATCGATTTCGAGACCCGGCTGATCGCCAAGAGCAACGTCGCCAGCGCGCTGGAGCAGGAACTGAGCAAGCCCGGCTATCGCTGCGCGCCGATCAACCTGGGCGCCAATACCGACCCCTACCAGCCGCTGGAGCGCGAACGCCGCCTGACCCGCCAGGTGCTGGAGGTGCTGCTGCGCTTCCGTCACCCGCTGACCATCGTCACCAAGGGCTCGCTGATCCTTCGCGACCTCGACCTGCTGCGCGAACTGGCGGAGCAGAACCTGGTGGCGGTGATGATCAGCCTGACCACCCTCGACGACGAGCTGAAGCGCATTCTCGAACCGCGCGCGGCGGCGCCCTCGGCGCGACTGCGGGCGATCCGCACGCTCAGCGGCAACGGCATCCCGGTGGGCGTGCTCTGCTCGCCGATGATCCCGATGGTCAACGACATGGAGCTGGAGCGCCTGCTCCAGGCGGCGCGGGACGCCGGCGCGCGCAGCGCCGCGTACATGCTCCTGCGCCTGCCGCGCGAAGTCGGCCCGCTGTTCGAGGAATGGCTGGCGGCGCACTACCCGCAACGCGCCGAGCATGTGATGAGCCTGGTCCGCCAATGCCGTGGCGGCGAGGTCTACGACAGCCGCTTCGGCCACCGCTTTCGTGGCCAGGGACCGTTCGCCGACCTGCTGGCGCAGCGTTTCGCGGTGGCGATGAAGCGCCTCGGGCTGGACCGCCGCGAGGGCTTCGGGCTGGATTGCAGCCGGTTCGCCGTGCCGGGGGCGCAGATGGCGTTGTTCTAGCGTTTTCCCCGCGGTGCAGCATTTCGTATAGGGCGGAGTAGCGGCGGAGCGTGCCGGTGGCGATATCCGCCCTGCGGGAAGAACCGCTGCCGCCGGGAAGCCGGAAACGTCGGAAGCAGCCGTCCCGGCGAACGCTCGACCTTCAGGCCGGTCGGGTCAGCGCGCCAGCCCCCTCAACGAAACGGCGACCCGAAGGTCGCCGTCGCGTTCGTGCCGGTAACGAGGCCGATCAGGCCTTGGCGCAGCTCGGCGGCGCCCAGTCGCCCATGTCCGGGCTGTTGCAGACTTCCCGGATCATGCCCTGGCCCTGGGAGGCCACCTTGTTGCCTTCGCTTTGCGCGTCCTGGGCCTTGCGGATGGTCTGCTCGGTGGCGACCGCTTCCTTCGGCACCTTGGGATTGCTGCCGGTCTTGGGCTTGCTGCCGCCTTTCGTAGTGCTGGCGCGGTTCTCGGCCTCGGCGACCTTGGTCACCTCGGCGCGCGGTACACCGACCTGCTGCAGGTCTTTCTCGTAGGCCTGGGTGTAGTTGCTGATGTTCTCGCCGGCACGGCCGTTGGCGGCGACCAGCAAGGCGTTGGTCTCCTGCAGGCCGCTGACGATCTCGGCCAGGCGCTTGCGCCCTTCGGCTTCGTTGATCGACTTGTTCTTGCGACCGTCGAGCAGAGCCTTGAACTGGCTCTGGTAGCAGCTTTGCGCCGACTTGGCGTAGGCCACGCTACGGTTGATCTCGACGGTGCTGCGGTCGACGTCGGTACCGTAGGAGCCGATGCGCGCGCGGTCATCGCTGATCTGCTTCTGCTTCTCCATGTAGTAGCCCGCCGCGCCGCCGGCCAGGGCGCCGCCTGCGGCAGCGAGGGCGGCATTGCGGCCGCGGTTCTCGTCACTGGCCAGGCCGCCGGCCAGGCCGCCCAGGAGGCCGCCGGTAATGGCGCCGGTGATGGCCGAATTGCGCACTGCGTTATCGGTGCTGCGCAGGTGCGACACCGGCTCGTAGCAGGACGGGTAGTATTCCGCGCGGGTGGTCTGGGCGACCGAGCCGACGCCGCTGCTGGCGCAGCCGCTGAGCAGCACGCCGCTGGCGGTCAACAGGCAGAGCGCGTAGCGCGCCGAGGTGATCAAACGGTTTTCGCTGGGTTGGCTCATTGCATCTCACTCCTGGTTTGATGAACCGCCCGGCTGCCGAGAGGGGCCGGACGGAACTCCTTCAACGCCCGCTGGACGCGAGCAATTCCTTCAATACCGCCTCCGGCTCGGCCCGGTGCTGCTGGCGATAATCTCCGACGTGTTTGACGAACAGGGTCGCGCGCTTGACCAGGCTCTTGCCCAGAACCGGGTTGCGATTGAGTTCTTCCTGGATGCGCTGGAACTGCGCCTGGATCACCGCGTCGGTGTAACGGGTGCCGGTGGCGAGGTTGTCGATGTAGATGGCCAATGCGCCATCGAGGGCGCTGCGCCCGTTGGCGATGGCGCCGGCATAGAGCTGGGCGGTCGCCTGATCCCTGGCTGCCACGGCTTTCTCCCTGTCCTTCTTGAGGTTGGTCAGGCGTATGTTGTAGTTGTTGATCGTCTCGGCGACCAGTGCCGCCGACTGTATCAGGTTTCCGGCGGCCTCTTCGCGCTGCCGGGCGATCAACGAAACGTTACGCTTGAGTTCCTCGTTTATCTGGGCCAACTGCGCCTGCATCTGCGGGTCGCGGGTGGCGGCAATGATTCCGTCCAATTGCTTGGTGGGATCTTGAGCGTCATCGATGGCATCGGTCAATGCCGCTAGTCGGCCTTCCTTCTGCCACTGGGCGAACAGCTCGGGATAGCGCGAGCGCGGCGCGGACAGCGCGCCGATGGCGACACGGAAACCGGTGGTCTCGTTGCGCTGTTCGCTGCCGTCGGCGGCGAACAGCGGGTATTCGCGGCGCATCCCGGTGAATAGAGTCATCTCGCCTTCGAGATAGTTCCCGCCCTTCACCACGAAACCGCCATATGTGCCCTGCCGGCGACCGGCGTGGACCAGTTGGAAGGACTCCTGGACCATCTCCGCGGCATTGCCGATCACGTCGAACAGGCCCAGCGGGTTCGGCCGCTTCATCCCTACCGGCAACAGTCGCGCGGCCTGCCCGGTGCCGCCGGCGACTTGGTTGTACACCGCCCAGTCGCCCAGCGGGCCTTCCTGGTCGCTGCCCTCGACCTTGCGCGGGAACAGCCGGCCTTCCAGTTCCTGGCGGCTTACCGCCTGGCCGCCGCGCGCGGCGAACTCCCACTCGACCTCGGTGGGCAGGCGGACGAAGCCGATGCCGCCGTCCTCGGGATTCTTGCCGCGGCCGCTGACCGGCAGCAGTTCCGGGTGGTTCTTCAGCAGCCAGGCGCTGTACACCGCGCCGAAGCGTTCGGCGTCGAAGCGCGAGAGGTTGACCTTGGGCAGCCGCGCGGCCATCCCGTCCGGCACGTCGCAGGCCGGCGCCTCGCCCTGGCCGGAGAGCGCGGCCGCCTGGCTCATCACCGCGGCGTACTGGCGGGCGGTCACCTCGTACTTGCCGATGAAGTACAGCATCGGCTTCAGCGGGGTGCCGGCGGCAGGCTTCGGCAGGCTGGCGGAGAGCTTCTGCTGCCAGGCCGGTGCCAGGTCGGCGAGGCTGAACTGGCCGTTCACGTAGTCGCGCCGGTAGCCGGAGATGAACGACTGCTGGTAGCCCGCCTCGCCTTCGTTGAAGGCGTAGCCGAGGTTGACCTCGCGATCGTCGAGGGCGCCTTCGGCGAGTACGTAGACATGCCGGAAGACCATCTCGCCGCCACACGGCAGCGGCAGGGCGACGTCGTCGGCCAGCGGCTTGGGATTGTCCGGCGAGTCGCCTTCGGCCCAGGCCGGCGCGGCAAATGCCAGGCAGGCGCCGAGGGCGAGCGGAAGAATGGCTTTCTCAAACATCGCGTAATCCCTCTGCGGCTTCGATCCGCGCCGCGCGCCAGCCGCCGCTGGCGGCGGCCAGGACGCTGCACAGCAGCGTGGCGAGCAGCGCCGTCAGGTAGTGGCTGGGCAGCAGGCGGCAGACGAACTCGCCGCTCTGGTTGTCGAACAGGTGGTTCAGCGCGCCGGCCGTGGCGGCGTACAGCAGCCCGGCGAGGAACAGGCCGAAGACGGCGCTGAACAGCGCCAGGAGCATGACGAAGCCGACCAGCGCGGCGGTCGGGAAGCCCAGCAGACGTAGCACCGCCAGGGCGCGGCGCTTGCGTTCGACGGCGGCCAGGCTGCTGGCGGCGATGGCGGCGAAGGCACCGCCGATGGCCAGCGCGGCGACGATCCAGAACACCAGGCCGAGGTTGCGGCTGAGGCTGCGCACCTGGGCGATGGCCTCGGCCTGGGTGGCGACTTCCACGCCACTCGCGACGAAGTGCCGGCGCAGCCCTTCCACCGCATCGAGGTCTCGGGCGTACAGGCGGAAGCCCGGGTAGATGCGTGCGCGCGGGGTCTCGCCGGCCTTCCCCGGCCAGCCGTAGGCGGCCACCGCGCGACCGTCGCGATAGTCCTCGGCGGCTTCCAGCAGGGCCAGCGGGGCGAACAGCGCGTCGCGGGCGAAACGCTCCTGCGGCAGCACCGCGAGCACTTCCAGCTCCAGGCGCTGGCTCTGTGCCTGGCCATCCATGCGCCGGCCGATGCGCGCGACGATGCGCTCGCCAGGCTGGGCGCCGAGTTTTTCCGCGGCGCCGTGGCTGAGCACCACGCGGGTCGGCCGGTCGGGTTGCGGCAGGCCGGCCAGCAGCGGGTCGCCGGCGGCGCTGGGAATCATCTCGACGCTCAGGGCGGTCTCGCCGCCGCCGCTGAGGTCGGCGGTGGCGGCGATCTGCCGGGTGCGCGGCACGGCGAAGGCGACGTCCGCGCGTGCGGCCAGGGCGGCGATGTCCTCGGCACGGTAGCGGGCGCCGCCGACTGGAATGATCTCGCGCACCGAAGGCGCGCGCTCCAGCCGCTCGGTGAGGGTGCTGACCAGGCCGTACTTGAGGCCGAACAGCACCAGAAGCGGGGTGATCACCGCCGCCAGGGCGAAGATCGCGCAGAGCGACAGGCGCGCCTCGCCGCGGTAGTCGGCCCAGGCCAGCGAGAGCAGCAGGCCGGCGCGCATCAGCCAACTTCCTCGAGGCAGGCGCCGACGCTGTCGTCGGCCTCGCGTTGCCAGCGGATGGCCAGGACTTCCAGGCCGGCGGCGCGAGCCAGGCGCTCGTCGTGGGTGGCGACCACGGTGCAGGCGCCGCGCTCGCGGGCCTGCTCCACCAGCAGGCGCATCACCCGTTCGGCGTTCAGCGGGTCGAGCGCCGCGGTCGGCTCGTCGGCCAGCAACAGGCGCGGCGCATGCGCCAGGGCGCGGGCGATGGCGACCCGCTGGCGCTGGCCGACCGACAGCGCCGCCGGTTTCTTGTCCAGCTGGTCGCCGATTTCCAGCCGCTCGGCCAGCGCCTGCACGCGCTCGGCGGATGGGGCGCCGAGCAACGCGCAGGGCAGTCCGATGTTGCGCCGCACATCGAGGAACTCGAGCAACCCGCCGCTTTGCAGCACGTAGCCGCAGTGCTGCCGGCGCAGCGCCGCCAAGCGGTCCTGGCGGCCGTCGCGCCAGAGCGCGGCGATGTCCTGCGGGCGTTCTCCGGCGAGGAATTCGAAGCGCCCGCCCGGGTCCGGCGCCAGGGCCAGCGCCAGCAGGTCGAGCAGGGTGCTCTTGCCGCAGCCGCTGGGGCCGACGATGGCCAGTTGGCGACCCGCGCGCAATTCCAGCGCCGGCACCCGCAGGCGGTAGCGCTGGCGACCGGCGCCGTGGCTGCGGGCGACCTCGTGCAGGCGCAGGATCATGGCAGCGTCGACAGCGGCACGCGGTACAGCGCGTCGCCGGCGTCGGCGTCGCCGAACCGGACCCAGTTGGCGACGTCGTTGTGGAAGGTTTCGTAGAGGTGGATCTTCGACTCCAGTTCGTCGATGAAGTCCTGCTGTTCGGCGACGCTCAGCGACAGCCAGAGGTCCTGGGTCATGTTCAGCGACTTGCTGCGGTACGGCAGGCCTTCCAGGTATTCGCCGAGCACGCCGCTCTGCGCCAGGTTGCTGCCCTTCACCAGTTGCGCCGGGTCGCGGCTCATGTAGGCGCTGGCGCTGGCGATTTCCTGGAAGAAGTCCTTGGGCGAGGTCTGGGTGCGCTTGGCCGCGTCGACGATCAGTTTCAGCGACTGTTGCAGTTCGTTGAGTTGCAGCTTGCTCAGCAGCACGCAGACCTGGAACGCCGGCAGCGCCGGGTTGGTCAGGTCACGGTCGGCGGTCCAGGCGGTGACGACCTGCGGCGCGCGCACCGGGTCGCGGCGACCGAGGAATTCCATCTGCATGGCGTAGCCGATGGCCGCCGACTTGCTCGCCACGCTTGGCGCGGCGTCGAAGCGCGGCGCCTGCGGCTTGCGGTTGCCGGCGTCGTGGACCAGGTCGGCGAACACCGTGCCGATCTCCTTCACCGTGTTGCCGAAGGCGTTCACCTCGCCGCCGGCCACCGGGATGTAGAGGTCGGCGATCTTCGGGTTGGCGTCGGCGGTGAGGCTGCGGTACTGCTGCTCGGCGTAGCCGTGGTTGTTCTTCCCGGCCGGGGTGCGCAGGTGCAGGGCATAGATCTTCACGCCCTTGCGCAGCGCCGCCTGGCGGACCTCGGCCTCGTTCATCTGGGTGCGCCCGAGCGGGTCGTTCTTGCGCAGCGCGCCGGCGTCGGTGACCAGCAGCACCACGCGCCCGGCGTAGGGCGACCAGTCCATTTCGTCGACCGCCTGCATGATCCCGGCGAAGGCGTCTTCGTTGAACGAGTGGCTGGAGACGTCGGTGGCGCGCACCTGGCTGCTCAACTCGGCGAAGCGCTGCGCGTCGTTGCCCGGTTGCAGCGGCACCAGGGTCTTGCTGACGTATTCCAGGCCGGGGGTCTTGTCGGTGTTGTTGCGGAAACCGACCAGGCCGAAGCTGACCTTGTCCAGGTCGCCGCGCTCGCCGATCTGCCGCTGCAGGCCGTCGATCACCTCGCGCACGCGGTCGATGTAGGGCTGCATCGACACCGAGGTGTCCACCACCAGGACGATGCCGGTGCGGAAGGTGTCGCTCGCCGCGCCGCTGGCGCCGCCCTGCCCGGCCTGGCCCGGCGCCTGGGGTGCCGCGGCGCTGCCGCCGGGGTCGATCGAGGCGACCTCCAGCAACTGCGCCGGCTGGCCGTCGGCGTCGAAGCTTTCCTTCGAGTCGAAGATCGGCAGCAGGTAGAACTGGTCCTGGGGGATCGCCCGGTCGTTGGGCTCGACCGCGACCACCTGCGGATCGCCCTTGTGGTCCACCGCCTGGGTCAGGGTGTCGCGCGCTGCGCGGGTATCGCCGAGCAGGCGCTCGACCTGCTCGGCGCTGTTGAGGAACATCACCGGCGCGCGGCCGGAGCGTTCGGTGAACTTCAGCACCAGGCTCTGCTTCCAGTCGCTCACCGCGCTGGCCGGCAGCCAGCCGTCGCCCTCGCCGTTGCTGGAGGCGCCGACGCGCAGCCAGGGGCTGCCGCCGACCTGCTTGCGGGCGTACACGTAGAGCACCGAGAAGGCCGGCACCGCGCCGGCCCGGGGCGGGCCGCCAGCCTCGGCGGAGATGGCCGCGCCGGGTTTGGTCAGGACGCGCTGGAACAGGGTCTTCTTGCCTGGCATCAGCAGCGGACGCTCGCCGCCGTCCTGTTCGGCATCGGCCACCGGGGTCTGCTGCTGCGGCTTGTCCGCCGGCGTCTGTCCCAGCGGCGCTGGATCGGCAGCGCTCGGCGCGTCGCCCGAGCCCAGCAGCCACCAGGCGCCGCCGCCGATCGCCAGGAGCACGGCGGCCGCGGCGGCGGCGATCAGCGGCGTGCGGCTGCCGCCGGCACGCGGCTTCGCCGGTGGCAGCGGAGGCGGCGGGGGCGATGGCGGTTTCGCCGCTTGCGATGGCGGAGGCGGGGGCGGCGTGGCGCCGCCGGCGCTGGGCGTGACCGGCGGCAACTGGATCGATACCGGTTGCAGGCCGCCGAGGTCGGCGGGCGGCATGGGCGCGGGTTCGGCCGGCGGCGGGTTGCTCGCTCGCGGCGAGCCCTGCGGCGTCGCCAGCGGACGGATCTGGGTGGCTTCCAGGGCGCTCGGCGCCAGGCGGTCGAGGGCGGCGATCAGCGCGCCGGCGGTTGGGAAGCGCTCGGCCGGGTCCTTGGCCAGCAACTGGCGCAGGATGTCCTGGTAGCGGCCCTGCTCGATCGGCAGTTCCGGCAGCGGCTCGGTGAGGTGGGCCAGGGCGGTGGAGAGCGAATCCTTGCCGTTGTAGGGCAGCTTGCCGGTGAGGATCTCGTAGAGCACCACGCCCAGCGCGTAGAGGTCGGCGCGGCCGTCGATCTCCTGCCCGCGGGCCTGCTCCGGGCTCATGTAGCTGGGGGTGCCGACGGCGAAGCCGACCTGGGTGAACTGGGTATTGTCCTCGATCGACTTGGCGATGCCGAAGTCCGAGAGCACCGCGGTGCCGTCGGCGCGGAACAGGATATTGGCCGGCTTCACGTCTCGATGCACCAGGCCCTGGGAGTGCGCGTAGCCGAGCGCGGCGGCCACCTGCCGTACGTAGACCAGGCCCAGCTCGGGATCGAGGCCCTGCTGGATGCGCTCCTTGAGCGTGCCGTTGGGCAGGTATTCCATGGCCATGTAGTAGCAACTGCCGACGTTGCCGATGTCGTGGATGGTCACCGTGTTCGGGTGCGACAGCCGCGCCAGGGTCCGACCTTCGCGCAGGAAGCGTTCGGCGAAGCTCGGGTCGGCGGCCAGCGCCGCGGCCATCACCTTCAGCGCCACCTTGCGCTGCAGCGAGCGCTGGGTGGCCAGGTAGACCGTGGCCATGGCGCCTTCGCCCAGCTCGCGTTCGATGTCGAATCCCGGAAGTTCTATGTCCATGTCCGTCTCAGAAGGCCCTGACCACCAGGGCCGTGATGTTGTCCGGGGCGCCGCGGGTCAGGCCCAGGTGGACCAGGCTGCGGACCACCGCATAGGGATCGCTGTGGCTGAGCACGTCGCGCAGTTCGCTGTCGTCGGCGGTCTTGTTGAGGCCGTCGCTGCAGAGCAGGAAGCTGTCGCCGGGCAGCACGTGCAGCGCGGCTTCCGACAGTTCCAGTTGCTCGTGCACGCCGACCGCGCGGGTGACCACGTTTGCGCGCGGATGGTGGCGCGCCTCTTCCTCGCTGATCAATGCGTTGTCGAGCAGCTCCTGGACGTAGCTGTGGTCCCGCGAGATGGCTTCCAGCACGCCGCCGCGCAGGCGGTACAGGCGGCTGTCGCCGGCCCACAGGCAGCTCGCCTGGTTGCCGCGCGCGGCGAGCAGTACCAGGGTGCTGCCCATCACGCTGACGCCACGCAGGCCGGCCTCCTGGCGAACCCGCTCGTTGACCTGGGCGAGGCCGGTGCGCAACGCGCCGACATAGGCCGGTAGCGAGGAGGCCGCCGGGATGCGCCGCAGGGTATCGACGATCAGGCTGCTGACGAAGTCGCCGGCGGCGTGGCCGCCCATGCCGTCGGCGACCACCCAGAGTCCCGACTCTGGGGCGTCGAGACTGGCGTCTTCGTTGACCTTGCGGACCATGCCGACGTGGCTGTAGCTGGCCGACCTGTAGTAGCTGACTGAGTTGGGCACCATCAGTTGTCCTTAACCGGGTATGCCGGGAAAGAGCGGGATCACCTCGCCCTCTCCGGTGAGGAATCGTCCGAACGCCGGCGCCGGCGGCAGGCCCTGGTAGCGCATCAGGCCGGCGGAGATCCGTGCCGAGCCGCGTCCCCACCAGTGGCTGGCGCCGTCGCAGGCATGCTGGGCCAGCGCGGCGAGGCGCTGCGCCGGGGTCACCGCTTCGCTGCGCAGCAGGTTGCCGCTGATCAGCGATTGTTCGATGCGCGGTCCGCAGGGAGGGGCCGGGAGCTGCGCCACCGCCTGCTCGAAGGCCTCGACCTCGGCCTCCGGTTCGAGGGTGGAGAGCAGCAGGCTCTCGACCTGCTCGAACCAGCCGTCGTCGCCGCCGACCAGCCCGCCGAGGTCGGCGTTCGCCGGCAGCAGGCAGGCGACGGTCAGCGGGAAATAGCGACCGACCCGGTCGATGCTCGGCATCACCACCCCGGCCACCGCTTCGCCGCCGAGCAGGCCGGGGGCGATGGCGAAGCGCCACAGCGGGCTGGTCAGGTAGGCGTCGAGCCAGGCCGCGCCGAGTTCGTCCTGGCTGGCGCGCATGCCGCTGGCCAGCCAGGCGTCCCAGGGTTCGACGAAGGTGTTCGGCAGGCCGCGGCTGACGAAATCGCCGCGGCCGGCCAGCTTGCCGTAGAAACCGACGCTGTTCAAAGGCGCTCCGGGAGGCTGAAGCCGGACACGACCCGGCTCTTGAAGGGGTTGAAGGCGCTGCTGGCGCGCAGCTCGCAGGCGATGCTGGAGCCGTCGATGCGCAGCCGCAGGGTGAAGCGGTCCGGCGAGTTGCCGCGTTCCAGGTCCGACTGGTCGAGCAGGCGGAACCAGGCCCAGGGGCCCTCCAGGGTCAGGCCGGAACGGCCGCTGCTGGGCGGCGGCGTCACCGTCAGGCGGACCACGCCGAGGCCGTTGGCGCTCGGCCACTGCATCGCCACCGGGCGGCTGGGGCCGTGGTCGTAGGTCAGCTGCTGGCCGTCGAGGTCGAGGATGAACTGGCTGATCGCCGCGTCCATGGTCACCGGCTTGAGTTCGAAGCGCACCGCCGGCTGCATGCCGCCGGAGCGGAAGAAGGCGTCGCGGATCGCTGCCGCGCGCTGGAAGGTGTGCAGCACGCCGGGGTTGATGCCGAGCTTCTGCGCCGCGCCGGGCTGCCAGCGCCAGGTGCTGGCGGAGGTGTCGACGTAGGGTTGCAGGTACTGGCGGAAGTAGCTGTCCATCACCCCGCCGGCACCGAAGAAGTGGCCGAAGTCCTCCAGGGTGGCGTCGCGCGAACTGCCGGCGGCGATCGGGTAGCGCCCGGCCAGGGACTGCCGGTAGACGCTGACCACGTCGCTGATCCAGGCCGCGTTGAGCTGGTTGCGCACGCTGCCCATCATGCTGCTGGTGGTGGAGTTGACCACGTTCTTCACCAGGCCCTGGACCACCGGCGGCTGGCGCTCGGCACTGAGGGCCACGCGCGAGGCGGCGGCGGCCACCTGGTTCTTGGCGTCGCCGAGCAGCGAGTCGCCGCTGGCTCCGGCCATGGCGCTGACCTGCACGTAGAGCGCGTTCATGTCTTCCAGCAGGCTGTCGATCGGCGCCGGTTCGTTGCCGCCCTCGCCCTTGCTGACCAGGCTGTTGAGTTCGGCGAAGTGGGCGCTGATCGGGTCGCTGTCGACCTGCCGCGGCTGTTCGCGGGCGCCCTCTTCCTCCTGGCCGACCAGCGAGCCGAGGCGCTGCTTGAGCTTGTCCACGGTGCCGTCGGCGGCCTTCTTCACTTGCGCGGCGACCAGCCGGTCGCCCTTCTGCAGGTCGGTCTCGCGGGCCACCGCCTCGAGCAGCTTGCGGAACGGCGACGTCGGTCCGGAGAGAATGCGCAGCACGTCGGCGGCCTGGGTGACATTGGTGATCGGCACCACGGTGAGGTCGGCGAGCAGGTCGTCCCACTGCCGCAGGTAGTCCTGGAAATACAGGCGACGCACGTCGAGGGCCAGGTTGGCGGCGTCGCCGGCATCGTTCAGGTCGCGCCCGAGCACCCACTGTTCCTCGGCGATGGTGCCGGCCTGGCTGAGGCTGGCGGTGAGGAACACCTCGCGATAGCCGCGGTAGGTGAAGAAGCCGCTGAGCGGGTCGGTGAGCGGCTTGCCGCTCTTGCGCGCGAACACCAGCGGCGCGTCGCGGCCGGCGGCGTCGCTGATGCGGAAGTCGGGCACGTCCTTGGGCAGCCTCTGCCGCTTGACCCGGTCGTAGACCCGCTGCGCCACCGGCAGTTGCTGCAACTGGCGGCGCAGGTCCTCGACCAGGTCCTGGTCCAGGCGCGCCGACGGCGGCCGTCGTTCGAGCAACGCGTCGAGGTGCGCGTGCAGCGCCTGGCGCTGTTCCGGCGAGAGGTCGCGCGGCAGGTTGCGTTCCCAGTCGAGGCTGATCCAGGCCTTGATGAAGTCGGCGTCGTAATGGTCCGGGCTGCCGAGCATCAGGTAGGCCTTCAGGCCCTCGTAGAGGAAATCGCTGCTGCCGCCGGAGCGCAACTGTTCCTCGATGCGGGTCACCAGGCGCGGGGCGAACACCGCGATCAGCAGCTTGCGGTAGACGCTGGCGGACTCCTCGCCGAGCATGTCGCCCTGGTACAGCCCGTAGCCTTCGGCCCAGCTCGGCGCGTCGCCGGCGAGATTCTGCACCGCGTTGAGCTGTGGCAGTACGGCCAGGACGTCGCGCTGGGCCGGGCTCAGCGACTCGATGCCGCGCGCCAGCGGGTCGACGCGCTGGTCGACCGCGGCGATGTAGCTCTGGTTGGCGCGGTAGCTGGCGATCCATACCGCCGTCACCGCCAGCACCACCAGCGCGGTGGCGCTCAGCGCGCCGATGGTCAGCCACTTGCGGCGGCGCTCGACCTTCGGGTTGGTGCCGACCAGGCCGCGTTCGCCGAACGCCACTTCGCGGAACAGCCGCTCGATGAAGTAGCTGCGCCCGGTTCCGGTCTGCCGCGCCAGGTGCTGGCGGTCGAGGTTCATCGACTGCGCCATGCTGCCGATCAGGCGGTCGATCGGACTGCCTTCCTGGGTTCCGCTGGTGAAGTACAGGCCGCGCAACAGCGGGCGTTCCTCGTAGGGGTTGGGCTTGAACACGCCGTTGAGGAACTCGCCGAGGCATTCGCGCAGGGCGGCGAATTGCTGCGGGAAGCCGTAGACCAGGTCGCGCCGCGCCGGGTCGCGCTCCTGCTGCAGGCGTTCCACCAGGCGCGCGGTGAGACGCTGTTCGAGCAGGGCGAATTCGCTGTCGAACACCGCCAGCGGGCCTTCCGCGCTCTTGCCGTCGTCGAGGGCGAAGGTCATCCCCCAGACCTGCGCGCGTTCCTCGCGGTTCAGGCTGTCGAAGAACTCCATGAAGCCCGGCACCAGGTCGAACTTGGTCAGCATCACGTAGATCGGGAAGCGCACCCCGAGCTGCTGGTACAGCTCCTGGATGCGTGCGCGGATCGCCTGGGCATGGGCGGCGCGCTCGGCGTCGCTGCCCAGCAGCAGGTCGGAAAGGCTGATGGCGATGAACGCGCCATCGATGGGGCGGCGCTTGCGCTGGGTCTTGAGCAGGTCGAGGAAGCCCAGCCAGGCGGCCTTGTCCACCTGGGCGTGGCTGTCCTGGGTGGTATAGCGGCCGGCGGTGTCCAGCAGCACCGCTTCGTCGGTGAACCACCAGTCGCAGTTGCGCGTGCCGCCGACCCCGCGGATCGCCCCGGCGCCCATCTGTGCGGCGAGCGGGAAGTCCAGGCCGGAGTTCATCAGCGCGGTGGTCTTGCCCGAACCGGGCGGGCCGATGATCACGTACCAGGGCAACTCGTACAGGTTGCGCCGCTCGCTGCCGCCCAGCTTGGCCCGCTTGAGCAGGGCCAGGGCCTCGTCCATGCGTTGCTTGAGGGTCGCCAGCTCTTCGGCGGTGGCGACGCTGGCGGCGTCCGGCGCGCTGACCTCGGCGAGACTCTGCATGACCTTCGCCGCGTTGCGCCGGGCCTGCACGATGCGCAGCACGCGGAAGCCGATCCAGACCAGGAACAGCAGGACGATCAGCACCCAGCGGCTGGTCGCCGAGGCCAACGGTTCGTAGTTGCCCAGGCGCAGCAGCGGGCCGAGGAACCAGATGATCAGGCTCAGGGCGAGCAGGCCGAGCACCGGCACCACCCAGCGCGCGAAGAAATTGAGGAAGCCTTTCATTGCGCGCCCTCCGCGAATACGGTGATTTCCACCCGGCGGTTGCGTGCGCGGCCTTCGGCGCTGGCATTGCTCGCCACCGGCTCGGTGTCGCTGCGCCCTTCGGCGGTGAAGCGGCCGGCGTCGCCGGTGGTCGCGCCGAGCAGGTCGGCGACCTCCTGGGCGCGGGCCTGGGACAGTTTCCAGTTGGACGGGTAGCGCAGCGTGGCGATCGGCCGGTTGTCGCTATGGCCGGTGACCAGCACCTGGCCCTTGACCTTGCGCAGGGCGTCGGCGATGCGCAGCAGCAGCGGCTGGAACTCGTCGCGCACGCTGGCGCTGGCGCTGGCGAACAGCTCGTCGCCGCGGATGGTCACCACCGAGCGGTCGACGGCGTCCTCCACCGCCACTCGCTGGGCCTTGATGTCGTCGGCGAGGAAGCGCGCCAGGCGTGGCCGTTCGATCACCCGCGGCTGCACCGCCGGGCGGTCGATGGCCTGCACCGGGATCTCGCCGATGGCGTGGATGCGCTTGAACACCGGCTCGGCGTCGGCGGCCAGCTTCATCCGCAGGCCGAACAGCAGGGCCAGCAGCAGGGCCAGGCCGATGGCGATACCGACCCACGGCGGCAGGTATTGCGAAAGGCGATCGCGCATCACGCTGAGGCCGCGCCAGTGCGGCGACAGTTCGTGCTCGTACTCGCCGCGGGTGCTGCGGATCACCGCCGCGGTGCGCTCGCGCAGCGCCTCCAGTTGGCTGCGGCCGTCGTGCATGACCCGGTAGCGGCCTTCGAAGCCGAGGCTGGTGCACAGGTACAGCAGCTCCAGCAGGTGCAGGCGCTGGTGCGGGTTCTGCAGGCAGTGTTCGAGCAACTGGAAGACCTTCTCGCCGCCCCAGGCCTCGTTGTGCAGGGTGATCAGCAGGCTCTGCTTGCCCCAGTCACTGGTGCTGCCCCACGGCGTGCTGAGCACCGCTTCGTCGAGGGCGGTGCAGAGCACGTAGCGCGCCAGCATCACTTCGTCCGGCGCCACGCCGGCCTGGCGTGCCTTCTCTTCGAACTGGCGCAGGTAGCCGAGCAGTTGCGCGCGCAGGCTGGCCGGCGCTGGATGGGCGATGGTGTTGCGCAGGCGGGTGAGCATCGCCAGCAGCGGGCCGGCGGCCTGCTCCAGCGGGTTGAGGCCGTCGCCGCGGCCGCTCAGCGGCGCCAGGCTGGCCATCGGCGGCGGCGTGTAGGGGTCGCCGCCGCGAGGGCCGCCGGCCGGTTCCGGGGCGCGGCCGCCGGGACGCGGCATGATCATGGTGCGGTCGTCGGGCGGGCTTCCGTTGCCGCCGCCGGCCGGGGTGCCGAAGGGATCGTCGATGGGAGGCATCGTTGCTTATCCTCGAATGGCCCAGAAGGCCAGGTTCAGCCCGGGGAACTGGCCGGCGATGTGGAAGGCGAAGCCGCCGGAGTGCGTCAGCTGCTTCCAATGCGCGCTGCCGCGGTCCAGTTCGAAATAGGTGGAGCCGGCGTGGTAGGGGATCTGCCGCGGCGCCACCGGCATCGGCAGCAGGCCGATACCCGGCAGTTGCAGGTTGACCAGGTCGCGGATGTGCTCCACCGAGCCGACCTTGGCCTGCTGCGGGAAGTGCCCGCGCAGGCTCTCGCCGGGGACGTCGGCGCGCACCACCAGGACGAAGCTGGCGTTGTCGATCAGGCTGCGGTCGCTGAGCATCGCGACGTGCACGCCGTAGGCCTTCTCGACGATCGGGATGGCGATCGCCTTGGCGTCGATCACCGTCGCCAGCGCCTGGCGCAGGGCGAGCATCACCGGGGCGAAGCTGGCGGCCAGGTCGTCGTGGTTGTACACCGGGTACTCCTCGGGACGCCGCTGGCTGGCGGTGAAGGTACAGAACTCGCCGGCCAGGGCCACCAGTTCGCGGTACAGCTCCTGCGGGTGCAGCGGGCGCACGCGGGACAGGTGACCGGTGAGGGCCTCGGCGCGGTTGACCAGTTGCAGCAGCAGGAAGTCGGCGATTTCCGAGGCGCCCCCGGCGCTGGATGCCACCACCCGCCCGGCGAGGGCTTCGCCGCGCTGGTGGAGCAGGCCCAGCAGCTCCTTGGCGAAGGACGCCAGGGGCGGCGCGGCGGCAATGTCGAGCACCGGCGGCAGGTAGTCCTCGTCCAGGCTCAGGGCCTGGTCCGCGCGCTTCTCGCGGACCCGCGCGACGCCCACCGCGGCGTATTCGCCGAGGCCGTCGCGCTCGGTCAGCAGGCGGAACGCCTGGCTGCCCAGGGCCACCGGGGCGCGGCTCTCGAAGGCGGCATTGTCGTCGCGCACTTCCTGCACCTGGCTGACGTAGCGGGCGCCGCCGAGGGCCTCGCCCTCCTCTACCGTGTCGCGGGTGCCGACCCGCTTCAGCGGCAGGCCGAGGTAGACGATGCCATCGCGCAGGCTTTCCTCGACATTCAGCGGCGCCGGCGCCGGATCGTCGGCGGGGATGTTGAACGGCGTACCATCCGGCAGCACGCCGCGGGCGCTGACGATGGCCAGCTTGCCCTGGGTCAGCAGGGCATCGTCCAGCTTCAGCTCGGAAAAGCCCCAGCCGCCCGCCAGGAGCGAGCGGCAGCGGCCATCCACCAGGGTTTCCAGGTAGCGGTCGTGCTGCTGGAAATGTTGTGGCCGCAGGAACATGCCTTCGGACCACACCACGCGGTTATTCCAGGACATAGGGACTCCGAAGGTTCAGGGCGCGGGACGCGCGACGATGCCGATGGCCTGCGCGCCGAGCGTGATGTCGAGATGGCTGGTGCGTTGCCCCGGCACGGCGAGGACCTGGCGCCAGGTGGCGCGGTCGAGGTCGCGGTAGGCGGCGACGAAACCGAGCTGGCGGGTCTGCTCGTCGAGCGTGCGTTCGATGCGCCGTTCCTCGCCCGGACGCAGGAGGAACTCGTCCTGCTCCACCAGGTCGCCACCGAGGGTCGACTGGGCGTTGTCGGTGAGGGCGAAGTAGTCGGCGCGGCCGAACGCGGTGTCTTTCTTCAGCTCGTACAGCCGCAGGCGCAGCGGCGCCGCCTGGCCGGCGGCGGACGGGTTGAGGTTCGGTGCGGCGTGGAGCCAGATCACCACCCGGGTCGGCGGGGTTTCCGGCGGGCTGGACGAACAGGCGGCGAGCAGCAGCCCGAACAGCGCGACGATCAGTTTCTGCATGGTGTCGTCCTCATTGACGTTGTTTCTCCTGGTGTTCGTTGGCGTCAGGAACGCCGTAGTCGAGCGCTGTGTTCCTCGTAGGCGCGGCTGAATTCGCGGCCGAAAAGCTCCTGGAAGTCGTCCTCCGCCTCGCGCAGGATCTTCGCGTACAGCTCGGTGAAACTGTCCCAGTTCTGTGCCTGGCGGGCCCCCGGCAGCAGGCCGGAAAGCCCGGCCGGCTTGCCGAAGCGGGCTTCCAGCGCGGCCGGTTCGAAGCGCGCCAGCAGGTGGCGGATGGCGGCCTGCACGCCGGCCATCACCGCCAGCTGGTGCGCCTTGAGGTCTTCGAAGCTGTCGGCCACCGCGCGATCCGGCGCCATGAACGCCTGGTTGTCGCGGCGCAGCAGGAGCAGCATGGCCTCGTCGACGTTCGGCGCGAACTTCAGCGGGTTGTTCTGCACCGGCTGGATCATGGTCTGCGCCATGCGGAACTCGCCCTTCAGGCTGGCCCGCGCGCGCAGCACGTCCACCAGTCCTTCCACCAGGCCGCGATAGCTGCGGCCGATGGCTTCCATCTGCGCTTCGGCGCCGGCCGGGTCGACCTTCAACTGGGTCATGCCGGCGCCGCGCAGGAACGCTTGCAGCAGGTCGCCGCCGGCCGACGCGGCGGCGCTTGCCGGCGGCGTCGGCGCCGCCACGCTCGCTGGCTGTGGCTGTGGCTGTGGCTGTGGCTGTGGCTGTGGCTGTTGGGTGATCCCTGGGTCGGCGAAGGGCATCGCCAGCGGCGTCGGTTCGGCCGTCGGCAGCGGCTGGGCGACGGGCGTGGCGCTTGGCGCGGGCGTGTTGCCGAGCAGTTCGGCGAACGGGTCCCAGTCGGCCGGAATCAGCGGTGCGCCGCCAGCGGGCGGTGGCGCCGGGGTGGTCGCGGGGGGCGGCGGGATCACCGGTTCCGGCGGGCGGAAGTCGTGCTGTTCGGCCGGTACATGGTCCGGACGCGGCGCCGCGCCGGGCGGCGGCGGGGTGAGGAAGTCGAACAGGTCGGGCTTGGTGTCCAGCGGCGAGCCGCCCTGGAAATGCGCCGTCACCGCGGGGTGCGGGGTGGGCGCCGGTTCGGCGAAGGCAGGCGCCGATCCGGCGGCCTGCCGGCTCATCAGGGCGTCGAAGCTGGTGAACGGATCGGTCTGCGGATTGCCGCTGCCGGGCAGGGCGATGTCATGGCCGAGCTGGACGAGGATGTCGTATTCGCCGAGGCGGACGGTCTCGCCGTCCTGCAGCGGCTCGCTGTTGCCGCGGCGCAGGCGGTGCCCGGCATTGACCAGCAGCACGCCGTTGGTGCTGGTGTCGGTGAGGTAGTACACCCCGTCGCGGTTGAGGATGGTGCAGTGGCGGCTGGAGACCAGGCGCTCCGGGTCCGGCAGGACCCAGTCGTTGTCCGGGCCCCGACCGATGGTCAGCTGTCCCTGGTCCAGTACCTTTTCCGAACACTGACCGGGGGTCAGCTTGTGGTAGCTGGTGATGGTCAATCGCAGCGGCATTGCTACTCCTTGCATTGCCAGCGCCCGGCTCTTCCAGGCGCTCACCCCCGTGCCCGAGGGATTTCGGTTCGCATCCAGGCTGGCCCGACGGCTTTCCGGCGTTTCGTCGCCTCGGGAAGACACATCGGGTGATACCGGATTATAAAAGACTAATCCTACGTCTTTTAAAGATTTGTCCGATCTGCGGTGTCATGCAACTAGTGGCGTTGTGCCTTCCTTGACAAGCCTTGCGGCATGCCACAAGAATTTTGCCAACCTTTCGAGTCATCCGATATTCATCAATGGCTCCTACAAGATCCGACGGAGTGGATCTTACAAGCGAAGGTGAGGGCCGCGCAGCGGCTTCGATGATAGGGAGATCGTCACCGTGCTGGATGTACCCGTTTTGCTGGCTGCCGTATCCCCGGACTCGCCCTGTGGCGACGATCTGGAGTACGACGCCGCGTTCCTCGAACTCGAACGCATCGCCCAGGGCCAACCCGAGCGCCAGATGGGCGATGCCGTGCTGCCCGCCGAGCCGCCGGAGTGGCCGCGCGTACGCGCGCTGGCCAGCGAACTGTTCGGCCGTAGCAAGGACCTGCGGGTAGCCAACCTGCTGCTGCAGAGCAACGTCGCCCTCGACGGCCTGGACGGGCTCGCCGACGGCCTGCTGCTGGTCCGCGAGCTGCTCGGCCAGTACTGGGACGGCGTCTATCCGCTGCTCGACGCCGATGACGACAACGACCCCACCTTCCGTATCAACGCCCTCACCGGCCTGGTCGCCGAACCGTTGCTGCAACTGGTCTGGGCGATCCCGCTGGTGCGCTCGCGGGCGTTCGGCCCGGTCAACCTGCGCGCCGCGCTGAACGCCGCCGGGCTGCAACGCTTCGCCAGCGAGACCCTGAGTCCCGAGCAGATCGCCGGCGCCTTCGCCGATGCCGACGCCGATGCGCTGGCCGCCACCCGGCGCGCCCTGGAAGGCGCCCAGGAACATGCCCTGGCCATCGAGAGCGGCGTCGCCGAACGGGTCGGCTCGGCCCAGGGACTCGACCTCGGTCCCCTTCGTCAACTGCTGCGCCAGGCCCTCCAGGTGTTCGACCTGTACGGCCCGCAGGGCGCCGGCGAGCCCTTGGCGCCGGGCGCCGAAGCGGCCGCCGACGAGCAGGGGGGCGCCGCGCCTGTCGCAGCCGTCGCCGCGCCGGCACCGCGAGCCAGCGGCGAGATCGCCAACCGCGAAGACGTCCTGCGCCAGCTCGACCGCCTGCTCGAGTATTACGTTCGCCACGAGCCGTCGAGCCCGGTGCCGGTGCTGCTCAAGCGCGCCAAGACACTGGTGACGGCCGACTTCGCCGAAATCGTGAGGAATCTCATCCCCGATGGGATTTCCCAGTTCGAAACCCTGCGAGGCCCGGAAAGCGAGTAACGCCTAGCGGCCGTCCGGGCCAACGCTGCAAGCCGCCGGGGCGATTCCGACGGCGCTAACAACCGCCGTCGCGCGAGGGAGAAACAAGATGGGAAGCACTACCAGCAGTCAGAAGTTCATCGCCAGGAACCGGGCGCCACGCGTGCAGATCGAGTACGACGTGGAGTTGTACGGTGCCGAGAAGAAGGTCCAGCTGCCCTTCGTCATGGGCGTCATGGCCGACCTCGCCGGCAAGCCCGCCGAACCCCAGGCGGCGGTCGCCGACCGCAAGTTCCTGGAGATCGACGTGGACAACTTCGATGCCCGGCTGAAGGCGATGAAGCCGCGGGTGGCCTTCAACGTACCGAACGTGCTGACCGGCGAAGGCAACCTGAGCCTGGACATCACCTTCGAGAGCATGGACGACTTCAGCCCCGCCGCGGTGGCGCGCAAGGTCGATTCGCTGAACAAGCTGCTCGAGGCGCGTACCCAGCTGGCCAACCTGCTGACCTACATGGACGGCAAGACCGGCGCCGAGGAAATGATCATGAAGGCGATCAAGGACCCGGCCCTGCTTCAGGCCCTGGCCAGCGCGCCGAAGCCCAAAGACGACGAGCCGCAGGCGTAAGAGGATTCCAGCATGGCCGAATTGAGCACCGAGAACCTGGCCCAGGGCCAGACCACCACCGAGCAGACCAGTGAGTTCGCCAGCCTGCTGCTGCAGGAGTTCAAGCCCAAGACCGAGCGCGCCCGCGAAGCGGTGGAGACCGCCGTGCGGACCCTCGCCGAGCATGCCCTGGAGCAGACCAGCCTGATCTCCAACGACGCGATCAAGTCGATCGAGTCGATCATCGCGGCGATCGACGCCAAGCTCACCGCGCAGGTCAACCTGATCATGCACCACGCCGACTTCCAGCAACTGGAAAGCGCCTGGCGCGGCCTGCACTACCTGGTCAACAACACCGAGACCGACGAGCAACTGAAGATCCGCGTGCTGAACATCTCCAAGCCGGAGCTGCACAAGACCCTGAAGAAATTCAAGGGCACCACCTGGGACCAGAGCCCGATCTTCAAGAAGCTCTACGAAGAGGAATACGGCCAGTTCGGCGGCGAGCCCTATGGCTGCCTGGTCGGCGACTACTACTTCGACCAGTCGCCGCCGGACGTCGAGCTGCTCGGCGAGATGGCGAAGATCTCCGCCGCCATGCACGCGCCGTTCATTTCCGCCGCCTCGCCGACGGTGATGGGCATGGGTTCCTGGCAGGAACTGTCCAACCCGCGCGACCTGACCAAGATCTTCACCACCCCGGAATACGCCGGCTGGCGTTCGCTGCGCGAGTCCGAGGACTCCCGCTACATCGGCCTGACCATGCCGCGCTTCCTGGCGCGCCTGCCCTACGGGGCGAAGACCGATCCGGTGGAAGAGTTCGCCTTCGAGGAAGAAACCGACGGCGCCGACAGCAGCAAGTACGCCTGGGCCAACTCGGCCTACGCGATGGCGGTCAACATCAACCGCTCCTTCAAGCTCTACGGCTGGTGCTCGCGGATCCGCGGCGTCGAGTCCGGCGGCGAGGTGCAGGGCCTGCCGGCGCACACCTTCCCCACCGACGACGGCGGCGTGGACATGAAGTGCCCGACCGAGATCGCCATTTCCGACCGCCGCGAGGCGGAGCTGGCGAAGAACGGCTTCATGCCGCTGCTGCACAAGAAGAACACCGACTTCGCCGCCTTCATCGGCGCGCAGTCGCTGCAGAAACCCGCCGAGTACGACGATCCGGACGCCACCGCCAACGCCAACCTGGCGGCGCGCCTGCCCTACCTGTTCGCCACCTGCCGCTTCGCCCATTACCTGAAGTGCATCGTTCGCGACAAGATCGGTTCCTTCAAGGAGAAGGACGAGATGCAGCGCTGGCTGCAGGACTGGATCCTCAACTACGTCGACGGCGACCCGGCCCACTCCACCGAGACCACCAAGGCCCAGCACCCGCTGGCGGCGGCCGAAGTGGTGGTGGAGGAAGTCGAAGGCAATCCGGGTTACTACAACTCGAAGTTCTTCCTTCGCCCGCACTACCAGCTCGAGGGACTGACGGTATCGCTACGCCTGGTATCCAAGCTGCCTTCGGCCAAAGAGGCCTGAGGCATTCAACGACAGCGCCTGCCATGGTGGCGGGCGCTTGCATAGCGTAGTGGCGCGAGCCACACGGGAGGAAAGATGGCTGTTGATATGTTCATCAAGATCGGCGACGTCAAGGGTGAGTCCAAGGACAAGACTCACGCCGAGGAAATCGACGTGCTGGCATGGAGCTGGGGCATGTCCCAGTCCGGGTCGATGCACATGGGCGGTGGCGGCGGCGCCGGCAAGGTCAACGTGCAGGACCTGTCGTTCACCAAGTACATCGACAAGTCCACGCCCAACCTGATGATGGCCTGCTCCAGCGGCAAGCACTATCCGCAGGCGAAGCTGACCATCCGCAAGGCCGGCGGCGAGAACCAGGTCGAGTACCTGATCATCACCCTGAAGGAAGTCCTGGTGTCCTCGGTGAGCACCGGCGGCAGCGGTGGCGAGGATCGCCTGACCGAGAACGTGACCCTGAACTTCGCCCAGGTCCAGGTCGACTACCAGCCGCAGAAGGCGGATGGCGCGAAGGACGGCGGTCCGGTCAAGTACGGCTGGAACATCCGCCAGAACGTGCAGGCCTGATGAGCCGGCTGCCGGTCATGGCGTGGCCAGGCCATGCCGTGGCCGGTGCGAGCGCCCGCCATGCCGGGTGCCGAAGGCGCGCGCGGCGCGCCGCGGACCTCGTCCGCCCGACCTCCTGCCGGAGGTACTGAATTCCACCGGGTCGTCCGTCGCGTCCGCCGGGCGCCATGGCCGACCCTTCATTCGCATCCGGGCGCCTGGGCTCCCGGCTACAGGGAAGTATCGCGATGATCGCCGAAGAACTGTTGCGCGCCGGGCGCCTGGACGATGCCTTGAAAGCCTTGCAGGAACAGGTGCGCAGCCAGCCGTCGAACGCTACCCTGCGGATCTTCCTGTTCCAGCTGCTGGCCGTGATGGGCCAGTGGGCGCGGGCGCAGAACCAGCTCAAGGTGGTCGGCGAACTGGATGCCTCGGCGCTGCCGATGGTACAGACCTACTCCACCGCCATCGACTGCGAGGCGCTGCGCCGCGAGGTGTTCGCCGGGCGCCTGACGCCGGTGATCCTCGGCCAGCCGGCGGAATGGATCGCGCCGCTGTTGCAGGCCCTGAGCCTGGACGCCGAAGGCCATGGCGAGGCCGCCCAGGCCCTGCGCGAGCAGGCCTTCGACGCCGCGCCGGCGGTGCCCGGGCGGATCGGCGAAGCGCCGTTCGCCTGGCTGGCGGATGCCGACACGCGCCTCGGCCCGGTGCTCGAGGTAATCGTCAACGGTCGCTATGCCTGGTTGCCGATGAGCAACCTGCGCAGCCTCAAGGTCGAGGCGCCGAGCGACCTGCGCGACCTGGTCTGGCTGCCGGCCGAACTGACCCTGGCCAACGGTGGCGCCACCGTCGCGCTGCTGCCGGCGCGCTACGCGGAAACCGTCGAGCACGGCGACGACGCCGCGCGCCTGGGGCGCAAGACCGAATGGCTGGACAGCGGCCTGCCGGTCGGCCAGCGGCTGTTCGTCACCGATGCCGGCGAGACCGCGCTGTTCGACCTGCGTGAACTGGACTTCGAGCCGACGGACGCCTGACATGGCCGAACTGACCCTTCAGGAGCGCCTGCAGCCGTCGCTGCTCGACCGCCTCACCGACGACGAGCCGGGCAACCTCAAGGAAGCCGCGGAGCGCCGGGTGCTGACCCTGAACCAGCTGAAGGCCTCGGTGCTGCGCGACCTGGCGTGGCTGTTCAACACCACTTCGCTGTTCGACCACGGCCCCGCCGCACGGATGCCGGCCGGCAACTCGGTGCTCAACTACGGGCTGCCGGCGCTGGCCGGGCACACCGCGTCGAGCGTCGACGTGCATGCCATCGAGGCGCTGCTCACCGAGACCATCGCCACCTTCGAGCCGCGCATCATCCGTTCTTCGTTGCGGGTGCGCGCGCAACTGCTGCCCGGCGAGATGGACCACAACGCCCTGAGCTTCGAGATCGAGGGCGACCTCTGGGCCGAACCGGCGCCGCTGCGCCTGCTGCTGACCACCAACCTGGACCTGGAGACCGGCCACGTGCGCGTCGCCCAGGGCGAGCGGAGGCGTACATGAACCCGCGCCTGCTCGAGTACTACAACCAGGAATTGCAACACATCCGCGAAAGCGCCGCGGAGTTCGCCGAGGAATTCCCGAAGATCGCCGGGCGCCTGTCGCTGTCCGGCTTCGAGTGCGCCGACCCCTACGTCGAGCGCCTTCTGGAAGGCTTCGCCTATCTCACCGCGCGGGTCCAGCTGAAGCTCGACGCGGAGTACCCGACCTTCACCCACAACCTGTTGGAAATCGCCTACCCGCACTACCTGGCGCCGACCCCGTCGATGACCGTGGTGCAGTTGCGCCCGGACCCCAACGAAGGCGCCCTGAGCAGCGGCTTCAGCGTCGAGCGCGGGGCCTCCCTGCGCGGCCAGCTCGGCCCCGATGACCAGACCGCCTGCGAATACCGCACCGCCCACCCGGTGACCCTGTGGCCGCTGGAAGTGGCCCAGGCCGACTACTTCGGCAATCCCGCCGCGGTGCTCGGCCGCCTCGCCGCCAGCGAGCCGCGGGCCAAGGCCGGCCTGCGCATCCGCCTGCGCAGCGGCGCCGGCATCCCGTTCGACAGCCTGTCGCTGGACGCCCTGCCGCTCTACCTGCACGGCGCCGACGAACAACCCTACCGCCTCTACGAACAATTGCTCGGCAACGCCTGCGCGGTGTTCGTCCGCGCCCCGGACAATGCCTGGGTCGAACGCCTGCCGACGAGCAGCCTGCGTGCGCGCGGCTTCGACGACGAGGACGCGCTGCTGCCGGTGGTGCCGCGGGCGTTCCAGGGCTACCGCCTGCTGCAGGAATACTTCGCCCTGCCGGCGCGCTTCCTGTTCGTCGAGTTCTCCGGCCTGAACCGCGCCCTGCGTCGATGCCACGGCGAGGAGCTGGAACTGGTCGTGCTGTTCGGCAAGCACGACCAGCGCCTGGAGGGCACGGTGGACGCGGAGCAACTGGTGCCGTTCTGCACCCCGGCGATCAACCTGTTCCCGCGCCGCTGCGACCGCATCCACCTGTCCGACCGGGTCAACGAGCATCACGTGATCGTCGACCGCACCCGTCCGCTGGATTTCGAGGTGCATTCGCTGCAACAGGTGAGCGGCCACGGCAGCGGTCCGGAGCAACCCTTCCAACCGTTCTACGCGGTGCGCGACCCGGCGCGCTACGGCCGCGAGCAGGCCTACTTCAGCGTGCGCCGCGAACCGCGCGTGCTGTCCAGCAAGCAGCGGCGCAAGGGCCCGCGCTCGACCTACGTCGGCAGCGAGACCTTCGTCGCCCTGGTCGACGCCAACCAGGCGCCCTATCGCCACGACCTGCGCCAGCTCGGCATCGCCGCGCTGTGCACCAACCGCGACCTGCCGCTGTTCATGCCGATCGGCGCGCACAAGAGCGACTTCACCCTGGAGGACAGCGCGCCGGTCATGCAGGTGCGCTGCCTCGCCGGACCGAGCCGGCCGCGCGCCAGCCGTGCCCACGATGCCAGCGCCTGGCGGCTGATCAGCCAGCTGTCGCTGAACTACCTGTCGCTGGCCGAGCGCGGCCAGGGCGCCGCCGCCCTGCGCGAGCTGCTGCGGCTCTACGGCGACAGCGGCGATCCGGCGCTGCAATTGCAGATCGAGGGCCTGCGCGAGGTCAGCAGCAAGCCTTGCACGCGGCGCCTGCCGATGCCCGGGCCGATCGTCTTCGGCCGTGGCCTGGAGATCACCCTGGACTTCGACGAGAACGCGTTCCGCGGCACCGGGGTGTTCCTTCTCGGCGCTGTGTTCGAGCGCTTCCTGGCACGCTACGTGTCGATCAACAGCTTTACCGAGACGGTGCTGCGCACCGGCGAACGGGGCGAGGTGATGAGATGGCAGGCGAAGCCGGGCAGCCGTCCGAACCTCTGAACCTGCTCGCCGGGATGGCGGCGGCGCCCTGGGACTATGACTTCTTCCAGGCGCTGCGGCGCATCGAGTGCGAGTCGCCGCAACTGCCGCGCCTCGGTCATTCGGTGCGGCTGGCGGACGACCCGCTGCGTCTCGGGCAGAAGCCCGACTGCACCTTCGCGCCCTCGACCCTGGCCTCGGTGAGCCAGGCCGGCACCGCTGCGGTGCCGCGCCTGGACCAGTTCTTCTTCGGCCTCACCGGCCCCAACGGGCCGCTGCCGCTGCACCTCACCGAATACGCCCGGGAACGCCAGCGCAACGTCAACGACGCGACCTTCAAGCGCTTCATGGACGTCTTCCACCACCGCCTGCTGACCCTGTTCTACCGGGCCTGGGCGGAGGCGCGGCCGGAGATCAGCCACGACCGGATCGACGACGACTACTGGTCGGCGCGCCTCGCCGCGCTCTCCGGGCGCGGCATGCCGAGCCTGCGGGGGCGCGAGCCGCTGGCGGATACCGCACGCTACTACTACACCGGCCACCTCGCCGCGCAGACCCGCTACCCGGACGGCCTGCGGGTGATCCTCGCGGAGTATTTCGAGGTCCCGGTGGCGGTCGAGGAATACGTCGGCCAATGGCTGGAGCTGCCCGAGCGCAGCCGCCTCGGCGTCGACTCGACGAGCCTGGGCATGGACGTCTGCCTGGGCACCCACGTCTGGGACCGCCAGCACAAGTTCCGCCTGCGCCTGGGGCCGCTGGACCTCGATCAATACCAGCGCTTCCTGCCCGACGGCGACCACTTCGTCGAGCTGGCCGCCTGGGTCGCCGAATACCTGGGCGAGGAGCTGGACTGGGACGTCAACCTGGTCCTGCAACGCCACGAAGTACCCCCGCTGGGCCTGCAGGGCGGCGGGCGGCTCGGTTTCAACACCTGGCTGGGCGATCCCGGCCAGGACGCCAGGGATCTACTGCTGGCCCGCCAGTACGCCACTGCGCGGCCGCACGAGCACAAGGAGAAGGAACATGAGTGAGATCAGTCGCGTTGCGCTGTTCGGCAAGCTGAACAGCCTGGCCTACAAGGCCATCGAGGCCGCCACGGTATTCTGCAAGCTGCGCGGCAATCCCTATGTCGAGCTGGTGCACTGGTTCCACCAGATCCTCCAGTTGCCGGACTCGGACCTGCACCAGATCGTCCGCCAGTCCGGGATCGACCCGGCGCGCCTGGCCAAGGACCTGACCGAGGCCCTCGACCGCCTGCCGCGCGGCTCGACCTCGATCACCGACCTGTCCTCCCATGTCGAGGAAGCGGTGGAGCGCGGCTGGGTCTACGGCAGCCTGATGTTCGGCGAGAGCCAGGTGCGCACCGGCTACCTGGTGATCGGCATCCTCAAGACGCCGAGCCTGCGCCATGCCCTCACCGGGCTGTCGGCGGAATTCGCCAAGCTCAAGGTCGAGGCGCTCACCGAGCGCTTCGACGAGTACGTCGGCGCCTCGCCGGAGAACGGCCTGTCGGCCAGCGACGGCTTCAACGCCGGTGCCGCCCCGGGCGAGGCCAGCGGCGCCCTGGCGCCGAGCGCGATGGGCAAGCAGGAGGCGCTCAAGCGCTTTACCGTGGACCTCACCGAGCAGGCCCGTAGCGGCAAGCTCGACCCCATCGTCGGGCGTGACGAGGAGATCCGCCAGTTGGTGGACATCCTCATGCGCCGCCGGCAGAACAACCCGATCCTCACCGGCGAGGCCGGCGTCGGCAAGACCGCGGTGGTGGAAGGCTTCGCCCTGCGCATCGTCGCCGGCGACGTCCCGCCGGCGCTGAAGGACGTCGAACTGCGCGCCCTCGACGTCGGCCTGCTGCAGGCCGGGGCGAGCATGAAGGGCGAGTTCGAGCAGCGCCTGCGCCAGGTGATCGAAGACGTGCAGAGTTCCGAGAAGCCGATCATCCTGTTCATCGACGAAGCCCACACCCTGGTCGGCGCCGGTGGCGCGGCCGGCACCGGCGACGCCGCCAACCTGCTCAAGCCGGCCCTGGCGCGCGGCACCCTGCGCACCGTGGCAGCGACCACCTGGGCCGAGTACAAGAAGCACATCGAGAAGGACCCGGCGCTGACCCGGCGTTTCCAGGTGGTGCAGGTGGACGAGCCGTCCGAGCACAAGGCCATCCTGATGATGCGCGGCGTCGCGTCGACCATGGAGAAGCACCACCAGGTGCAGATCCTCGACGAGGCGCTGGAGGCGGCGGTCCGGCTGTCGCACCGCTACATCCCGGCGCGCCAGCTGCCGGACAAGTCGGTGAGCCTGCTGGATACCGCCTGCGCGCGCACCGCCATCAGCCTGCACGCGGTGCCGGCCGAGGTCGACGATAGCCGCCGGCGCATCGAGGCGCTGGAAACCGAGCTGGCGATCATCCGCCGCGAGAGCGCCATCGGCGTCGCCACCGCCGAACGCCAGCGCAACGCCGAGACCCTGCTGGCCGAGGAGCGCGAGCGCCTGGCCGCCCTGGAGCAGCGCTGGGCCGAGGAAAAACGCCTGGTCGACGAACTGCTGGAGACCCGCGCCCGTCTGCGTGCCGCCGCCGAAGCGGTGGACGCCGGCGGCGTGCCGCTGGGCGAAGGCGAGGCGCGTCTCGACGAGGAACAGCGCCAGGCGCTGCATGCGCGGCTGGCGGAGCTGCAGGCGCAACTGAGCGCGTTGCAGGGCGAAGAGCCGCTGATCCTGCCGACCGTGGACTACCAGGCGGTGGCCTCGGTGGTCGCCGACTGGACCGGCATCCCGGTCGGCCGCATGGCGCGCAACGAGATCGAGACCGTGCTCAACCTCGACCGGCACCTGAAGAAGCGCATCATCGGCCAGGACCACGCGCTGGAGATGATCGCCAAGCGCATCCAGACTTCCCGCGCCGGCCTCGACAACCCGAGCAAGCCGATCGGCGTGTTCATGCTCGCCGGCACCTCCGGGGTGGGCAAGACCGAGACCGCGCTGGCCTTGGCCGAGGCCATGTACGGCGGCGAGCAGAATGTCATCACCATCAACATGAGCGAGTTCCAGGAAGCCCACACCGTCTCCACCCTCAAGGGCGCCCCGCCCGGCTACATCGGCTACGGCGAGGGTGGCGTGCTGACCGAGGCGGTGCGTCGCAAGCCCTACAGCGTGGTGCTGCTGGATGAAGTGGAGAAGGCCCACCCGGATGTCCACGAGATCTTCTTCCAGGTCTTCGACAAGGGCGTGATGGAGGACGGCGAAGGCCGGGTGATCGACTTCAAGAACACCCTGATCCTGCTCACCACCAACGCCGGCACCGAGATGATCGCCAGCCTCTGCGCCGATCCGGAACTGATGCCCGAGCCGGAAGCCATCGCCAAGTCGCTGCGCGAACCGCTGCTGAAGATCTTCCCGCCGGCGCTGCTCGGCCGCCTGGTGACCATCCCCTACTACCCGCTCAGCGACGACATGCTCAAGGCCATTTCGCGCCTGCAACTGGGGCGGATCAAGAAGCGCGTGGAGGCGACCCACAAGGTGCCGTTCGAGTTCGACGAGGGCGTCGTCGACCTGATCGTCTCGCGCTGCACCGAGACCGAGAGCGGCGGCCGGATGATCGACGCGATCCTCACCAACACGCTGTTGCCGGACATGAGCCGCGAGTTCCTCACCCGCATGCTCGAAGGCAAGCCGTTGGCCGGGGTACGTATCAGTAGCCGCGACAACCAGTTCCACTACGACTTCGCCGAGGCCGAGTGACAACCGGCGACACGCAGAGCAGTAGAAGGAACCGTCGATGGGATTGATGCAACTGACCCGCCTGGTCCAGGTGGATTGCCCGCTGGGGCCGGACGTGCTGCTGTTGCAGCGCATGGAGGGACGCGAGGAACTGGGACGGCTGTTCGCCTACGAGCTGCACCTGGTATCGGAAAATCCCAACCTGCCGCTGGAGCAGTTGCTCGGCAAGCCGATGAGCCTGTCGCTGGAGCTGCCCGGCGGCAGCCGGCGCTTCTTTCACGGCATCGTCGCGCGCTGTAGCCAGGTGGCCGGGCACGGCCAGTTCGCCGGCTACCAGGCCACCCTGCGGCCCTGGCCGTGGCTGCTGACGCGCACCTCGGACTGCCGCATCTTCCAGAACCAGAGCGTGCCGGAGATCATCAAGCAGGTGTTCCGCGACCTCGGCTTTTCCGATTTCGAGGATGCCCTCACGCGCCCCTACCGCGAGTGGGAATACTGCGTGCAGTACCGCGAGACCAGCTTCGACTTCATCAGCCGGCTGATGGAACAGGAAGGCATCTACTACTGGTTCCGCCATGAGCAGAAGCGCCACATCCTGGTGCTCTCCGACGCCTACGGCGCGCATCGCAGCCCGGGTGGCTACGCCAGCGTGCCGTACTACCCGCCGACCCTCGGCCATCGCGAGCGCGACCACTTCTTCGACTGGCAGATGGCACGCGAGGTCCAGCCCGGTTCGCTGACCCTCAACGACTACGACTTCCAGCGCCCCGGCGCGCGCCTGGAGGTGCGTTCGAACATCGCCCGGCCGCACGCGGCGGCCGACTACCCGCTGTACGACTATCCCGGCGAATACGTGCAGAGCCAGGACGGCGAGCAGTACGCGCGCAACCGCATCGAGGCGATCCAGGCGCAGCACGAGCGCGTGCGCCTGCGCGGCGTGGTGCGCGGGATCGGCGCCGGGCACCTGTTCCGCCTGAGCGGCTATCCGCGCGATGACCAGAACCGCGAGTACCTGGTGGTCGGCGCCGAATACCGGGTGGTCCAGGAACTCTACGAAACCGGCAGCGGCGGCGCCGGCTCGCAGTTCGAGAGCGAGCTGGACTGCATCGACGCCAGCCAGTCGTTCCGTCTCCTGCCGCAGACTCCGGTACCGGTGGTGCGGGGTCCGCAGACCGCGGTGGTGGTCGGACCCAAGGGCGAGGAGATCTGGACCGACCAGTACGGCCGGGTCAAGGTGCACTTCCACTGGGATCGCCACGACCAGTCGAACGAGAACAGCTCCTGCTGGATTCGCGTGTCCCAGGCCTGGGCCGGGAAGAACTGGGGTTCGATGCAGATCCCGCGGATCGGCCAGGAAGTGATCGT
>NZ_KV819913.1:0-25908 GCF_001815235.1 Pseudomonas sp. HMSC065H01
ACCACGTTCTGCGCGGTGTCGGTAAAGGCCAGGCTGGCCAGCTCGCTGATCAGGCGTGCGTCGGCGCTAGCAGGCCGTTGAAAAACTCGGCTTCAACTGCCCCAACCCGTCCGGTTTGGCGCTTTTTCAAGCGCTTTGGCCTAACGGAGTCCACACAAGGCCTGACTTCAGGCCTTTTTGACAGGTTTCAGCACCACGTTCACGCCTTTCGGCGTTTTTTGGGCGTAACTCGCCCTATACATGCGATCCTCGCCACCAACCCGACAGGCTACCCAGTCGGATCAGGTTGTAGACCGAGAAACCCAGCAATAACTGAGCACTCAGCTTGGCGCGACCGATCAGCTTGGTCTTGCGCAGGCCGCCAACCGTCTTCAGCCAGCCAAAACCTTCTTCGATCCGCTTGCGGATCTTCTGGCTGGCGGCATACCCCGGATGCCGCGTGGTGCGCCCATCGATGGCGCTGCCCTTGCGCTTCTGCGCCACATGCGGTGTCACTTTCAGCTCGCGCGCCCTCTGCACGAAACGCTTCTGGTCGTAATTCTTGTCTGCACCTACCGTGCTGCCCGGCTTGGCCGTGCGCTCCAGCATCTCCAGCGCCGCCTCTACCTCGGTACGTCCATTGAACTCGGTGCATTCCACATCCACGATCAGACCGTTGCGGTGCTCCATCATCGTGTGGGCCATGTGCGCCAGACGACTGGCATCGCCATTGCTCTTGCGCGCCAGCCGGGCCTCGGGATCGCTGGTCGATTGGTGGGTCGCGTTGCTGCGCTTCTCGCCCTTGAAGTCGGCATCGGGGTTGCGCGTGCCATCCTCCGGTGGGTCGCCGCCATCCTTCTTGATAAAAGACTTGTGCGAGGCCCAGGCGTCGATCAGCGTGCCATCGACGCTGAAATGCTCGTTGCTGGCGTACTCGGACCATGCGGCCAGCGACTTGATGCGCTGGAAGAACAGCCGCGCTACATCCTGGTTGAACAAGCGGTCACGGTTCTGGCTGAAGGTCGAGTGATCCCACATGCGCTCGTCCATCGACAAGCCGACGAACCAGCGAAACAGCAGGTTGAAATCAATCTGCTCGACCAACTGCCGCTCGGAGCGAATGGTGTAAATCACCTGCAGCAACGAGGCGCGCAGCAGCCGCTCCGGCGCAATCGAGGCCCGTCCCAGGGTGGAATACAGCCCGTCGAAGTCCCGATCCATCGAAGCCAGAACGGTATCGACCAGGCCTCGCAGGGGACGCAGCGGGTGATCGTTCGGGATGCGCTGCTCCAGCGTCGTATAACTGAACAGCTCGTTTTGTTTGAGGTCGAGTCCACGCATCGGCTTGGGCTGGCTTCGGCAGAAGAGGATGGCCGCCATTTTGCCAGAGCCACACGGGCTCTGGCTTTTTTCAACGGCCTGCTAGGGGCTGGCTAGGTGTCAAAAAGCGCTGGGCCCCATTTCTTTTTTGTGCCCTAGATACCCACCCTTAGATATCGCTAAGAGCTATAAACTGCAGGCAGTTAGATAAGGCCAAAGCTTTGCGGGACGGCACTTAGAGGCATTTTTGAACGCTTGCCACCAACCAAGATTCCTGTACCGCATTACCCTCCGAAGGCAGGGGTCGTGGGTTCGAATCCCGCCGGATGCGCCATCTTCCAGAAGCCCGCCTTGTGCGGGCTTTTTGCTTTCAGACCTGCCTCACCGCCACCCGCTCCGCCGAGCAGCGCCTGTCCCTCGCCGCGAGACCAGAGCAACCGATCCTGTCCGGCCGGGAATGGCACTCAATGCCGGGGCCAGATGGAGGGTCGATCGGCGGATAGTTCCTCGGGGCTGGCCGTTTCACGTCTATAGTTCTGCATGCTCGGATGCCGTTCCTACCAGGACTCCCACAGGAGCAACAGGATGCGCTCATGGCATGGCGTAGTCACGAAAATCGCCAAGCAAGGCAAGGGCGCCGTGGTCAAGAATCGACTCGGCCCGGAAGAGCTTCTGGTGCCCTTCACAGTGAGTACGCTCGTCGAGGTCGACCTGGACGCAAGGATCTACGGAACGGATGTGGACGACACGCCCTGGGCGGAGGGCGACGAACGAAAGGAGGTGCTGGTCGGTACCGAAGTAGAACTGCTGACCGATACGGATACCTTTCCTACCCATGCGTCCCAGGTGCTCAGCGCCAATTTCCGTTTCGCCCTCGACATCGTCAAGGGAGGGCTCAGCGGCCCGGTCAGGAAAGGGGCGGTCCTGGTCATCTACCACGACTTCCAGCAGGAGATCCGGAGAGGCGACTCCGGCAGCGCCTTCGCGGAGGCGGTCGTCGCCTATGCGCGGAACAAGCTCTACAAGCCGGCCTTCGCGATCAAGGCCGATACCAACTACGCCCAGTTGGTTCGGGATCTAGGCAAGGTTGCCGCGGAGAGCGGCGAACAGTACTTCATCGATACGATCCTCATCGCCACCCACGGCACGGCTGGCCAACTCTGGCTGGGCAACCCCCACGGCGAGAGCACCGCGGACGTCATGGCCCGGCGTGTCCAGGGCAAGCAGTTCGTCAAGCCCCAGGCCTTTGGTGCGACCCTTCTCGAACTGTTCGGCAAGGAACTGGCCATCGCCCTCTACGGGTGCGACTTCGCCGGGGACGAGGACGGAGAAGCGGCGGCCCTCGAGCTGCGCATCGCCGCCAACGCGAGAGCGGTCTACGCCGGCAAGGGCACGGTGTATCTCAATGCCAGCAAAGAGGGTCGTTCCACGGTGACCTGCAGCAAGGCGATGGTGGTCTACCGGACCGACAAGATCGAGGTACTGGGTGGAAACCAGGTACCGGTATTCGATATCTGAGGCCCCGCCCCGCACTGTCATTGCCGATTGACCAGGATCTTCGGCCCCAGACGCTCCGCCTCGCCCCTGGCCTTTTCCCTGGGGAGAGCCTTAAGATCGGGAGTCCGCACTGGGGCGGACCTTCTCTTCCTGCGGGTGGTTTCTCCGGATGCTTCCAGACAGCATGGTGGGTAGCAGCGCGCGGCGCCTTCGTTTGCGGCGGACGCGCGGGCGTGTCGGGCTCGGCCTGGTGGCCGGGCTGTCGGTACTGGCAGGCATGACCGACGCCATCGGTTTCCTCGCCACCGGCGACTTCGTTTCCTTCATGAGCGGCAACACCACGCGCCTGGCGGTATCGCTGGGCGAGGGCGACTTCGGCGGGCTGGTGCGGCTGAGCGTCGCCCTGGCCAGTTTCGTCGTCGGCAACGCGCTGGGAGTGATACTGGCGCGCTTCAGCGGGCGCCGGGCGGCGCCGATCCTGGTCTGCTGCGCGATGCTGCTGGCGTTGTCGGCGGTCTGGCCATTCGACTGGAACGTGCCGGCGCTGGTCGCCGCGATCCTCGCCATGGGCATGCTCAACGCCGTGGTCGAGCAGGTCAACGGCCTGCCCATCGGCCTGACCTACGTCACCGGCGCCCTCTCCCGCTTCGGCCGCGGCCTCGGCCGCTGGCTGCTGGGCGAGCGGCGCAACGGCTGGCGAGTGCAACTGGTGCCCTGGAGCGGCATGTGCGTCGGCGCGGTGCTCGGCGCCCTGCTGGAACAGCAACTGGGCCTCGCGGCGATGGCGGCGAGCGCAGCGCTGGCGGCTCTTCTCGCGTTGCTGGCACTGGTGATTCCGCGGCCATGGCAGATGGACTATATGGTGCGTTGAGCGGCCGGGAGCTGTCCCATCAAGATTTCAGAAAATCGTTCAGGTAAGCCTGGGAAAGCAGATCCCGGGCGATGGCGCAGGTCATTTGCCCTTCGAATGTACATTTCTCATGAACGAAATGAGCCTGGCGCCAGATTCGCTCATAGGCTTTCATTCGCTTCCGCGACACCAGCTCGCGCATGACCATGTAGCTTTTCACGCACCGATAAAAACGCTCTGCGGCCTGGTCGATCTCGTCCTTGTGCGTCTGGTAACCCCATATCACCGGCAGACTGGGAAACCCGTAGGCGTAGTCCACCAGATCGGCCTTCCACGCCAATATCGCTTTCTGACGCTCTTGCCGGCGCCACGAAAACAATGCTGCCCACGCCACCAGAAGGGTGAGTACGCCGGTGACAGCCGTGATCGCATCCATAATGCCCGCTGTATCGCACGCTTCCATGTTTCCTCCACGACGGCGCTCGCCGATCCTGTGCCGCGACTGCGCAAGGAAGCTTGCCAGGGCTTCCAACCAGCCATATATCTTGCCTAGGTGGCGACCTTCCGGCCAGCCCGCGAACCGACCGGGCTCCGCTTGCCTAAAGAACGCATCAGCACATAAGATGCATGCACACGCACTTATATGGAGTGGCGAGCCGATGAACCGCAGCGCCCTGGATTTCCGCCACTTCGTCGACCACCTGCGTCGCCAGGGTGACCTGGTGGACGTGCACACCGAGGTCGACGCCAACCTGGAGATCGGCGCCATCACCCGCCGGGTCTACGAACGCCGCGCACCCGCCCCGCTGTTCCACAACATCCGCGACAGCCTGCCCGGCGCGCGGGTACTGGGCGCGCCGGCCGGCCTGCGCGCCGACAGGGCCCGCGCCCATTCGCGCCTGGCGCTGCATTTCGGCCTGCCGGAACACAGCGGGCCGCGGGACATCGTGGCCATGCTGCGCGCCGCGATGCGCGCGGAACCGATCGCGCCGCGCCGGCTGGAGCGCGGGCCGGTGCAGGAAAACGTCTGGCTCGGCGAGCAGGTGGACCTGACCCGCTTCCCGGTTCCCTTGCTCCATGAGCAGGACGGCGGGCGCTATTTCGGCACCTACGGTTTCCACGTGGTACAGACGCCGGACGGCAGTTGGGACAGTTGGTCGGTGGGCCGGCTGATGCTGGTGGACCGCAACACCCTGGCGGGTCCGACCATTCCCGCCCAGCACATCGGCATCATCCGCGAGCAGTGGCGCCGCCAGGGCAAGCCAACGCCCTGGGCGATGGCCCTCGGCGCACCGCCAGCGGCACTCGCGGCGGCCGGCATGCCGTTGCCGGAGGGGGTCAGCGAAGCCGGCTACGTGGGCGCCCTGGTCGGCGAGCCGGTGGAGGTGGTGCGCACGCAGACCAACGGCCTGTGGGTTCCGGCCAATGCCGAGATCGTCCTGGAGGGCGAGATCAGCCTCGACGAAACCGCGCTGGAAGGCCCGATGGGCGAATACCACGGCTATTCCTTCCCCACCGGCAAGCCGCAGCCGCTGTTCCACGTCCATGCGCTGAGCTTCCGCGACCAGCCGATCCTGCCGATCTGCGTCGCCGGCACGCCACCGGAGGAAAACCACACCATCTGGGGCACCATGATTTCCGCGCAACTGCTGGACGTGGCGCAGAACGCCGGACTGCCGGTGGACATGGTCTGGTGCTCCTACGAGGCGGCGACCTGCTGGGCCGTGCTGTCGATCGACGTGCAACGCCTGGCGGCCCTGGGCACCGACGCCGCGGCCTTCGCCGCACGGGTCGCCGAGACCGTCTTCGGCTCGCATGCCGGACACCTGGTGCCGAAGCTGATCCTGGTCGGCAACGACATCGACGTCACCGAGATCGACCAGGTGGTATGGGCGCTGGCGACCCGCGCGCATCCGCTGCACGACCATTTCGCCTTCCCGAAGATCCGTGACTTCCCGATGGTTCCCTACCTCGATGCCGAGGACAAGGCACGAGGCAGCGGCGGTCGGCTGGTGATCAACTGCCTGTACCCGGAACAGTTCGCCGGGCAAATGCGTGCCGCTACGGCGTCGTTCCGCCACGCCTATCCGACGGCGCTGCGCAGGCGAGTCGAAGAACGCTGGAGCGACTACGGATTCGGCGACGCCTGAGCGCTACAATCCCCGCCCTGGCGAAAGAGGATCGAGGAAGGTGACCGGGCCAATGACCGAGACGAACGCACTGGGGCTGCCCCAAGGCCCGCTGTACCTGATGACGGAGATCGTCCGCCAGCGCGAACGGCAACTCACCGCCCTGCTTGCCCCTCTCGAACTGGGGCTGCATGAATGGCGTGCGTTGCGGATCATCCACGCCTTCGACGGTGACGTGCCGATGAGCGTGCTCATCGAGCACTCACAGACCGACCGCACTGCGCTGGGCCGGACCATCGAACGGCTGGTGCGGCGCGGCTGGGTCAGCCGCCTGCCGGATCCGGACGACGGGCGCGCCGTGCTGGTGCGCCGCAGCCCCGCGGCACAGGCGGTGTTCGAGCAGGCCCTGGCACAGGTCGCAGGGCTCGACGAAAGGCTGCTGGCGGGTCTCGGCGCCGGCCCGGAAGAAGAGGCGCTGACCCTCGTCCTGGGCAAGTTGCTGCGGGCCTTCGACGGGCTTTCCCGCGTGACGCAATAGCCTTTCGAGGGCATCTCCGGGTTTGCGAAGCAACTCTCATCCCGGTCATGGACTGTCCATCCGGCCCCCTATTTGCTGGCCGATTGATAGCATGGGCGGCCTTCGCAAGCCCATTCGACCCGCAATGCCACGACACCCGCACACCACCCTGCTCCTCTGCCTTTGCCTGACCCTGCCCGGTTGCGAGAGCGGCCGCAGCTACAGCCTTTCCGAAGGCGCGCCTGTCACAGGCATCCGCATCCAGCGCGACGACCGCTCGCCGTTGCAGCGCCTGCGGGACTGCGAACGCCAGGGTTGCAGCAAGCGGCAGAAGATCGACCCGTTCACCCCCGATCCTGACTACCTGCGCGCGGAAGGCCACTTCCCGCTGCCCTGGTAAGCTTCCCTCTTCGCCCGTTCCCGACGGGCTTTTTTCCGTTCCCGACAGATACCCTCAGCTGCCCTCAGCGCTTTCCTACGCACCAAGAAGGAAAGCCTCTCGCCTCTCTCGGAACGAGCCGATTTCTCGGCAGTCGCCGTTCGCATTCCATTGGTCACCCAACGGCAACCAGGATCAGCCATCACTGGTCTGCCCTCGCATGGAACCGGCCGCGCCCCCGGCGCCCCATGTCCGGCCCCACCCGCTAAGTCCAGAGGACCGAAGATGAACGACTACATCGCCCGGCTGCGCGAGAAATACGACGCCCATTTCGGTTGTGCGCCCGCCATGACCCTGGATTGCCGGGACTTCTGGAGACACTGCGTAGCGGTGCCGGAAATGGCGGTCTTCGCTTATCGCCTGGAAAGCACCCGGCGGCCGCACCATGTGGTGATCACCGCCGGGATGAGCCAGGCACCGATGCATTTCGCGCCCTACATGGGCAAGGCGCGCTGGTCCGCCGAGCTGATCTGCTATCTCGACGAACTGGGCGGCGATGACCTGCGCCACCTGCAATGGCTCGCCGGCCTGCCATTCCACGAGCGCCTCGCCCTGGGACATGGACATGCGGTGGCGTTCGGCTTCCCGCTCTACGAGCAGAGCCTGCTGCGGCACTTCCTTCTCCTCCCGGCGCCGCTGGAGGAGGATGCCTCCCTGTTCGACGGCTTCGCCCTGTCGGCGCATCCGGTCGACCTGCTGTGGGTCGTGCCGTTGACCGAGCAGGAATACCAGGTGAACGTCAAGGAACACCTCGAGGGCATCGCCAGGCTGCTGACCGACGCCGGCCACCCGCTCAGCCTCGACCGGCACCGCCATTGCTACGTCACCGGCCAGTCGCCGGAAGGGCTCGCACGGGTGCTGCACTAGCCCCGCAGGGAAAGACTAATAGCGCGGGCCCTACCTTCGTCGGGAAAGCGATGATGACGTTTTTCAATCGGTTCGATGCCGTTTTCCCCGCTTGCCGATCCGCTCGCCGTCTACGATTCTTGCTGGACGTGAGAACGGCTCCGGAGGGGCGCGTATGAAAACCGTGGCACAACTGTTGAACGCCAAGCAGAACCAGCAGGTGTACACCATCGGACCAGACGAGATGGTGCTCGACGCCCTGCGCCTGATGGCGGAAAAGAACATCGGCGCGCTGCTGGTGGTGAACCATGGCGAGGTGGTCGGGGTGGTCAGCGAGCGCGACTACGCGCGCAAGATGGTCCTCAAGGGCCGTTCGTCCATCGGTACGCCGATCAGCGCGATCATGAGCGCGCCGGTGGTCAGCGTGGACTCGAAGCAGAGCGTCGACACCTGCATGAACCTGATGACCGATCGCCACCTGCGCCACCTGCCGGTCGTGGAAGACGGCCAGTTGCTCGGCCTGCTGTCCATCGGCGACCTGGTCAAGGCGGCGATCGCCGAGCAGGCCGAGCTGATCCAGCAACTGGAACAGTACATCCGCGGCGACTGAAGCGTACATGCCGGCCCTGCCCTTTTCCCGCCGGCTCACGCGATAATCCGCGGCTGTTCCCGTTGCGAGCCGCCGCCATGTCCTCTCCGCCGAAGATCCGCCGCTACATTCCCGCCGACCGCGATGCCACCCTCGCCATCTGGCTGGAGGCCTCGCGCGTCGGCCACGGTTTCCTCGGCGAAGCCGAGTTGCAGAAGCAGAAGGCACTGGTTCGCGATCATTATCTGGATGCCTCGGAAACCTGGCTGGCGCTGGACGGCGATACGCCGCTGGGCTTCATCGGCCTGCTCGATGCCTTCATCGGCGGCCTGTTCGTCGCCCCGACGGCCCACGGGCGCGGGATCGGCCGGCAACTGGTGGAGCACGCGGCAACCCTGAAGGGCGCGCTGGAGGTCGAGGTCTACGCCGCCAACCGCGAGGCGCTGGGGTTCTACGCGCGCTGCGGCTTCGTCGAGAGCGGCCGACGCCCGCGCGACGACGAGGGGCGCGCGCTGGAGATCGTCCAGTTGCGCCGCGAACACTAGTCGCCCTTGCGGAAAACGCTCGGCGAGACGCCGCTCAGGCGCTTGAAGAAACGGGTGAAGTAGGCCGGCTCGCTGAAGCCGAGGCGGTCGGCGATCTCGTTCACCGTCATCGCCGTGTAGACCAGGTCGCGCTTGGCCTCCAGCAGCAGGCGCTGGTGCACGATGCCCAGTGCGGTCTGCCCGCTGAGGCGGCGCGCCACGCTGTTCAGGTGTGCCGGGGAGATGCCCAGGCGACGCGCGTACTCGTCGATTCCCAGGTGCTCGCGGAAATGCCGCTCGACCAGTTGCGAAAAGGCCGATAGGTATTCCTGACCACGACCCGGCCGTGCCTCCGCCCGCCGGACCATCACCTGCCGCCCCAGCCACACCGCCAGCACGCCGATCAGCGACTGCAACAACAGCTCGCGCGCCGGCGCAGCGCCGGCGTACTCGCCGTCTATGGCGTCGAACAGCGTGTCGATATAGCGCCGGTCCGCGCCCACCGGGTACAGCCCCGGCGCTTCCAGCGCCTGGCGCTGCGCGCCGAGGTGCGCCTGCAAGCGGGCCAGCAACGGTGCGGCGAGCGTCAGCACGTAGCCGTCGATGCGCTCGGAGAACTGGAAGCCATGGATGCACAACGGCGGTACGAACTGGATGGAGGGCTGCTCGACGCGAGTCGGCTCGCCCTCGACCTGGAGCTGCGCCCAGCCCTTGCGCACGTAGAGCAACTGAGCGAGATCGGCATGCCGGTGCGGCTTGATCTCCCAATCGTGCAGGCGACTGCGGGCGGGGATCGACTCGCAGTGCAGCAGGTCCGGGGTCGGCCATTCGAGGGGCGCGCCGTAGAGCTTGAACACCGGGACGTCGCGGGTGGAATCCGTCATCGAGCCCTCCGAGCGAAATGGCCGATTGCCGAACAGAGTTTATAAAAGTCCAGAAATAGATCGGCAATTTGCCTTCTATAGCACCCCACGGCAAACAAAAATACAGCCACCTCCAGACAAGATCAGCGCCGGCGCATGCGCCGCCGGCCAGCCATAACAGCGAGAGGGCTATCCGCAATGAAGACTCAAGTCGCCATCATCGGCGCCGGTCCGTCCGGCCTCCTGCTCGGCCAGTTGCTGCACAAGGCCGGCATCGACAACGTGATCCTCGAACGCCAGACCCCGGACTACGTGCTCGGCCGCATCCGCGCCGGCGTGCTGGAACAGGGTATGGTCGACCTGCTGCGCGAGGCCGGCGTCGACCGGCGCATGGCGCGCGACGGGCTGGTCCACGAAGGCGTGGAGATCGCCTTCGCCGGGCAGCGCCGGCGCATCGACCTGAAGCGCCTGAGCGGCGGCAAGACGGTGACGGTCTACGGCCAGACCGAGGTCACCCGCGACCTCATGGAAGCCCGCGAAGCCTGCGGCGCCACTACCGTCTACCAGGCCGCCGAGGTGCGCCTGCACGACCTGCAAGGTGAGCGCCCCTACGTGACCTTCGAACGCGACGGCGAACGGCTGCGCCTGGATTGCGACTACATCGCCGGCTGCGATGGCTTCCACGGCATCTCGCGGCAATCGATCCCGGCGGAACGGCTGAAGGTCTTCGAGCGGGTCTATCCGTTCGGCTGGCTCGGCCTGCTCGCCGACACCCCGCCGGTCAGCCACGAACTGATCTACGCCAACCATCCGCGCGGCTTCGCCCTGTGCAGCCAGCGTTCGGCGACCCGCAGCCGCTACTACGTGCAGGTGCCATTGTCGGAGAAGGTCGAGGACTGGTCCGACGAGCGCTTCTGGACGGAACTGAAAGCGCGCCTCCCGGCCGAGGTGGCGGAGAAACTGGTGACCGGTCCTTCGCTGGAGAAGAGCATCGCGCCGCTGCGCAGCTTCGTGGTCGAGCCGATGCAGCATGGCCGGCTGTTCCTCGCCGGCGACGCCGCGCACATCGTGCCGCCCACCGGCGCCAAGGGACTGAACCTGGCGGCCAGCGACGTCAGCACGCTCTACCGGCTGCTGCTGAAGGCCTACCGCGAAGGGCGGGGCGAACTGCTGGAACGCTACTCGGCAATCTGCCTGCGGCGGATCTGGAAGGCCGAACGCTTCTCCTGGTGGATGACTTCGGTGCTGCATCGCTTCCCCGACACCGACGCGTTCAGCCAGCGCATCCAGCAGACCGAACTGGAGTACTACCTGGGCTCCGAGGCGGGCCTGGCGACCATCGCCGAGAACTATGTCGGCCTGCCCTACGAGGAAATCGAGTAGGCCGCGCCACCCCGGCGCAACGCCGGGGCACCGTTCCCAAGGCGGGACGCAACGTTGGCGCAGGCGAATATCGACGAAAGACGACCCTCGGATCGATATTCCCCGGCACCTGTCCTACCCCAGGCGCAGTATGATGCCCGCTGCCTTCGCGTTCCGTCCGCCCCAGGTGCCGTCTTGTCCGATCTCGCCCAGAACCCGCCCGCCGTCCGTACCGTCCTCGCCGGCCTGATGCTGTCGATCTTCCTCAGCGCCCTCGACCAGACCATCGTCGCCGTCTCCCTGCCGGCGATCTCGGCCGACTTCGCCGACCTCGACCTGCTGGCCTGGGTGATCTCGGCCTACATGGTGGCGATGACCGTATCGATGCCGATCTACGGCAAGCTCGGCGACCTCTACGGCCGCCGCCGTCTGATGCTCTTCGCCATCGTCGTGTTCACCGCCGCCTCGCTGCTTTGCGGGCTCGCGCAGAGCATGGGCCAACTGGTGCTGGCGCGAGTGCTGCAGGGGATCGGCGCGGGCGGGCTGATGGCGGTGAGCCAGGCGATCATCGGCGACATCGTCCCGCCGCGCGAGCGCGGCCGCTACCAGGGTTACTTCAGCAGCATGTACGCCATCGCCAGCGTCGCCGGCCCGGTGCTCGGGGGCCTGCTCACCGAGTACCTGTCGTGGCGCTGGGTATTCTGGATCAACCTGCCGATCGGCCTTCTCGCGCTGGCCATCTCGCGGCGAACCCTGGTCGGCCTGCCGGTGCCGCGCCGGCAACCGGTGATCGACTACCTGGGCATCGTGCTGATGGTGGTGGGCCTCACCGCGCTGCTCCTGGCCATCACCCAGATCGGCCAGGGCGCAGCCTGGAGCGACCCTGCGCTGCTCGGCCTGTTCGCCCTGGCGGCGCTCGCCCTGCTGCTGTTCGTCGCCCAGGAGCGGCGCTTCCGCGAACCGCTGGTGCCGATGCAACTGTTCGCCGTCCGCGCCGCCACCCTCAGTTGGCTGGTTGCGTTCTTCGCCAGCTTCCAGGCCATCTCGCTGACCGTGCTGGTACCGCTGCGCTACCAGAGCGTTACCGGCGCCGGCGCCGACAGCGCCGCGCTGCATCTGCTGCCGCTGGTCATGGGCCTGCCGCTGGGCGCGTACTGCTGCGGGCGGCTGACCGCCAGCCTGGGACGCTACAAGCCGCTGATCCTGCTCGGCGCCGTCCTGTTGCCCTGCGGCATCGCCGGCCTGGCCCTGGTCCCGGTCGGCGACCACTGGCTGTCCGGGCTGTGCATGCTGCTCACCGGGATCGCCATCGGTACCCAGTTCCCGACCAGCCTGGTGGCCGCGCAGAACGCCGTGGAGCAACGCCACATCGGCGTCGCCACCAGCAACGCGACGTTGTTCCGCTCCCTCGGCGGGGCGGTCGGGGTGGCGCTGATGTCGGCGATCCTGCTGGCCCTGCTCAAGCACCTGCGGATCGGCGGCGGGCTCGACCAGGGCTTTTCCGAGAGCGCCCTGCTGAGCAGCCTGGACGCCGCCAGCGGGCCGGCCCGGGTGATCCTCCAGCATGTCCTCGCGGATGCCTTCAAGGTGCTCTTCCTGGTCAACGCGGCGGTGGCGCTGCTCGGCCTGGCGGTGGCCTCGGCACTGCCCGACATGACCCTGCGCGGCCGCGGCGCGACGCAACCGACGGCAGGCGAGTGAGCGGACGCCGATAATCGAACGCTTTCGTCCCGTCGGCGACGGCGTCCGGTTTACAAAAGTAACCGTTCGGTACATTTTCCCGGCATCGATGACATCATTGCTGTGGAGGCTGCGCCATGACGCGCACGGTACTGGTCCTGAACGGCCCCAACCTGAATCTGCTCGGCACCCGCGAGCCACAGACCTACGGCCGGCGGACCCTGGGCGAAATCGCCGACGAATGCGCGGCCTTCGCCGAGACGCGCGGCTTCGCCGTGGACTTCCGCCAGACCAACCAGGAAGGCCAACTGCTCGACTGGATCCACCAGGCCCGCGGCCGGGTCGCCGGCATCGTCATCAACCCCGCCGCCTGGACCCACACCTCGGTGGCGCTGCGCGACGCCCTGGCCGCGGTGGAACTGCCGGTGGTCGAAGTGCACCTGTCCAACGTCCACCAGCGCGAAGCGTTCCGCCACCACTCCTACGTCTCGCCGGTGGCGCTGGGAGTGATCTGCGGATTCGGCAGCCTCGGCTACCGCCTGGCCCTGGAACATTTCGCCGAGCGTTTCGAGGCGGCCGCATGAGCGCGCCGCGATCGGTTCTCGCCGGCCTGATCGGTGCCGGCATCCAGGCGTCGCGGACCCCTGCCCTGCACGAGCGCGAGGGCGACGCCCAGGGCATCCGCTATCTGTACCGGCTGATCGATCTCGACCCGCTGGGCAAGTCGGCGGACGACCTGGAGTTCCTGCTCGCCGCCGCCAGCGACCTCGGCTTCACCGGGCTGAACGTCACCTTCCCCTGCAAGCAGGCGATCATCCCCCTGCTCGACGACCTCTCCGCCGAGGCACGCGGCATCGGCGCGGTGAACACCGTGGTGCTGCGCGATGGCCGGCGCATCGGCCACAACACCGACTGCCTGGGCTTCGCCGAGGGCTTTCGGCGCGGCCTGGCCGACGCGCCGCGCCAGCGCGTGGTGCAGATGGGCGCGGGCGGCGCCGGCGCGCCAGTGGCCCATGCGCTGCTCGCCGAGGGCGTCGAGCGGCTGGTCCTGTTCGACGTCGACCCGGCGCGGGCCCAGGCCCTCGCGGACAACCTCAACCAGCACTTCGGCGCGCCACGAGCGCTCGCCGGCAGCGACCTGGCCGGCGCCCTGGGCGACGCCCAGGGATTGGTCAACACCACCCCGGTGGGCATGGCCAAGCTACCCGGCATGCCGGTGCCAGCGGAACTGTTGCGCGCCGACCTGTGGGTCGCCGAGGTGATCTACTTTCCGCTGGAAACCGAGCTGCTGCGCCAGGCCCGCGCCCTCGGCTGCCGCACACTGGACGGCGGCACCATGGCGGTGTTCCAGGCGGTGAAGGCATTCGAACTGTTCAGCGGGGTGGCGGCCGACGCCGCGCGCATGCAGGCGCACTTCGCCAGCCTGGGCGACTGAGTGGCGCCCCTCTCCCGCCAAGGGGAGAGGGGACCGGAGTCAAGCACGGATGTAGCGCAATACCGCCTCGCCAATCATCCGCCGGTGCCGCTGGCGAACCTCGGCGTCGTGCAGGTCGGTGCGAAAGATCCGCGACACGGTGTAGCGATTGGACACCCGGTAGAAGCAGAACGAACTGATCAGCATGTGCACGTCGAGCGCCTCCAGCCCGGCGCGGAACACCCCTTCCGCTTCGCCGCGGCGGAGAATCTCGGCGATGCTCTGGACGATCGAGCTGTTGACGCTCTGCACCAGTTCGCTGCTGGCGATGTGCTCGCCCTTGTGGATGTTCTCGATGCTGATGATGCGCACGAAATCCACGTGCCGGTCGTGGTAGTCGAAGCTGAACTCCACCAGCTTCTCCATCGCCTTGGCCGGCGGCAGCGCGCCCAGCCGCAGGGTGCCCTCGATACCGCGGATGTCGCTGTAGAGCTTCTCCAGCACGGCCTGGTAGAGCTGTTCCTTGCTGCCGAAGTAGTAATAGATCATCCGCTTCGAGGTATGCGTGCGCTCGGCGATGGCGTCCACCCGCGCACCCGAGAGGCCCTGGGCGACGAACTCGTCGATGGCGGCGCGGAGGATGTCCTGGCGGGTCTTCTCGGGATTGTTCTTGCGTCCCTTGCCGCGCGGAGCGGATTCCTCCACGACGGCGGGATCAGGCTTGGACATCGGTGACTCACTCGTGGCCGGCGGGAATTGCGGCCGATTATGCGGGGCCCGCCCGGCTGTAGGAAGAGCACCTGCCGGAGCCCCGACAATTCTCACAGCTTGACCCGGCGCACACCCCGCCGCGCTTGCGCCATCGCCGCCAGGCGCACCGGCACGTTGGCCGCGCCGTAGCCGGCGTAGCCGTGGCGGCGCTGGAGGATCTCGAAGAAGAAGCGCTCCTCGAACGGCTCGGTGAACACATGGAACAGCTCGCCGCCCTGGGCGTCGCGGTCGTAGAGGACGTTGTAGTAGGCCAGTTCGCTGAGGAACTCGTCGTCGAAGTCGAAGCGCGCGGCGAGGTCGTCGTAATAGTTCAGCGGGATTTCCAGCAGTGCGACCCCGGCCTCCTTGGCCTGGGCCACGGCGGCGAAGATGTCGGCGCAATCGAAGGCGATGTGGTGCACGCCGGAACCGCGATAGCTGGACAGCGAACGGGCGATGGCGGTGTTGCGGTCCTCGGAAATGTTCAGCGGCAGGCGCACGCTGCCGCAGGGGCTACGCACGGCGCGACTGGTGACCAGGCCATAGGGGTCGGGCAGCACCACCTCGTCATCGGCGCCGAAGTCGAACAGGCTCTTGTAGAACAGCACCCAGCTGTCCAGGCCTTCGGCGGGCAGCGCCAGGGCCACGTGATCGACGCGCCGCAGGCCGAGGCCGGAGGTGTCGGCGTCGTTCGTCACGAAGTCGCTGTCGTAGATGCTGCGGCCCTCGGTGTGCCGCTCGACCAGATACAGCAGGCTGCCGTCGAGGGCGCGCACCGCCGGGATTTCCCGCTCGTTGGGGCCGAGCAGTCCGCGGTACGGCTGGCCTCCGTACGCACGAGCGCGCTCCAGCGCCTGGCCGGCGTCACGCACGCGCAGCGCGGTGGCGCACAAGGACGGTCCGTGGGCCTCGAAGAAACCGTGGGCGAAGGAATAGGGCTCGGCGTTCAGTACCAGGTTAATGTCGCCCTGGCGCAACAGGCTGACATTCTTCGAACGGTGCTCGCCGGCCCTGGCGAAGCCCAGTCGCTGCAACCACTGGCCAAGGCGCGCGCTGAGCGTCTCGTCGACGGCGAACTCGAGGAACTCGATGCCGTCGCAGAGGCTCGCCGGCGGCGGCGCGAACAGCTCGTCCACCGCCACGTGCGGCGTCTGGCGTTGCAGGTGCTCGCGGGTCTTCTCCTCGAGGTAGAGCAGCGAGCGCAGGCCGTCGACGGCGTTGGCGCGAGTCGGCGCGGCGCGGAAGCCGTCGTTGAAGACCTCCAGCGACAGCGGACCGCGATAGCCGGACGCGACGACCGGCGCGAGGAAGCCTGCCAGGTCGAAGCCGCCCTGACCCGGGAAGCAGCGGAAGTGCCGGCTCCATTCCAGCACGTCCATTGCCAGCAAGGGCGCGTCGGCCATCTGCACGAAGAAGATCTTTTCCCCCGGAAGATCGGCGATGCCGCGGGGATCGCCGTCCAGCGAGAGGGTGTGGAAGCTGTCGAGGATCAGCCCGAGGTTCGCCTGGTCGGCCCGCCGCACCAGGTCCCAGGCCTGCTCCCAGGTGTTCACCTGGCGCCCCCAGGCCAGCGCCTCGTAGCCGATGCGCAGGCCGCGGACGGCGGCGCGCTCGGCCAGCTGCCGGAGGTCATCGGCCAGCAGCGCCGGTTCGCCGAGGGCATCGGCAGCGACGTTGCTGCACACCAGCACCAGGTCGGTGCCGAGTTCCTGCATCAGGTCGAACTTGCGTTCGGCGCGCTCCAGGTTTCGCTCCAGGCGTTCCCGGCGGCAGCCCTCGAAGTCGCGGAACGGCTGGAATAGCAGGATCTCCAGGTCCAGGTCGGCACACAGCCGGCGTACGTCGCGCGGGCTGCCGTCGTAATGAAGCAGGTCGTTCTCGAAGATTTCCACCCCGTCGAAACCGGCGGCGGCGATGGCCTCGAGCTTTTCCGGCAGGGTGCCGCTCAGGGATACGGTGGCGATCGAACGCTGCATGCTTCGACTCCTCAATGCGCCCTACGGCGCCTGGCGCCGCGCGAGGGCCGGCGGCGGAACGGCGGAGGCGCGGATAGCCCGCGCGGGATGCGCCGGGAAGCCACTTCGGGTCGCTGAGACCGCTCGCCCGGCAAGCCGATTATTGGTTTGCGCCAACTGACGGGCAACGCAAAATGTACGAACTGGTTAGTATTCCGTTCGAATATCGAACGGAAGCACGATTATCGAATTGACGCTTTTTCGACCAATCGCGCACCATCGCTGCCACCCGTGCAGGCCGTCCCGATCTGCCGGAAGCGCTCCGCGCTTCTTTCCGGGCACCTGCGCAACCCACGCGACATAACAATTTCAAGAATCGGGTACCCGCTCATGTCCATCGCCGACCTCTCCGTCCGCCCTCCATCCCGTCCGCTGGCCGCTCGTCCGGCCCGTCCGCCCCGGGCCCGCTGACACCGGCGCGGCCCCTGGCCCGCCCGCGTGCAACCCAGAACGACAAATCCAGGCCGGGCGCCCAGGCGCCGGCCGCCGAAAGGATGGCCCCGCCAATGATCCACTCTTCCAGCTCTCGACTGCTCGCCGCCGACGCCCCGCGGGAATCCCGCGGCGGCAGGATCCGCAACGCCTTCGCCGTCGGCCGGACGCGCTGGGGCATGCTCGCCCTGGTGTTCTTCGCCACCACCCTGAACTACATCGATCGCGCCGCCCTCGGCGTGATGCAGCCGATCCTGGCCGAGAAGATGAGCTGGACGGCGATGGACTACGCCAACATCAACTTCTGGTTCCAGGTCGGCTACGCCATCGGCTTCATCCTCCAGGGCCGCTTCATCGACAAGGTCGGGGTCAAGCGCGCGTTCTTCCTCGCCGTGTTGCTCTGGAGCCTGGCCACCGGCGCCCACGGCCTGGCGACCTCGGCGGCGGGCTTCATGGTCTGTCGCTTCATCCTCGGCCTGACCGAGGCGGCCAACTACCCGGCCTGCGTGAAGACCACCCGCCTGTGGTTCCCCGCCGGGGAACGGGCGGTGGCCACCGGCATCTTCAACGCCGGCACCAATGTCGGCGCGATGGTCACCCCGGCCCTGTTGCCGCTGATCCTCGGCGTCTGGGGCTGGCAGGCGGCGTTCCTCTGCATGTCGGCGCTGGGTCTGGTCTGGCTGGTGGTCTGGTGGCGCAACTACTACAACCCCGAGGAGCATCCGCGGGTGAAGCAGAGCGAGCTGGAATACATCCAGCAGCAGGAGGAGCCGCCCGCCACCCGCGTGCCCTTCTCGCAGATTCTCCGCCGCCGCGGCACCTGGGCCTTCGCCCTGGCCTACTCGATCACCGCGCCGGTGTTCTGGTTCTACCTCTACTGGCTGCCGCCGTTCCTCAACCAGCAGTACGGCCTGGGCATCAGCGTGACGCAGATGGGCATCCCGCTGATCCTGATCTGGTTGACCGCCGACTTCGGCAGCGTCGGCGGCGGCATCCTTTCGTCCTGGCTGATCGGCCGCGGCATGCCGGCGATCCGCGCGCGCCTGCTGTCGATGCTGCTGTTCGCCTGCAGCATCGTCGGCGTGGTGTTCGCCGCCAACGCCAGCGGCCTGTGGATCGCCGTGCTGGCCATCGCCCTGGCGGTCGGCGCGCACCAGGCGTGGACGGCGAACATCTGGAGCCTGGTGATGGACTACACGCCCAAGCACCTGATGAGCACGGTGTTCGGCTTCGGCGGCATGTGCGCGGCGCTGGGCGGGATGTTCATGACCCAGATCGTCGGCGGCGTACTGACCGCGACGAACAACAACTACGCGGTGCTCTTCACCATGATCCCGGCGATGTACTTCATCGCCCTGACCTGGCTGTACTTCATGGCTCCGCGCCGGATCGAAGCCTGAGTCCAAGCGCCCGGCGCTCGCCGGGCGCCTCCCTGCCTAGAGAACAAGAACGAAGGGACACACCCATGTCGCACCCGAGCCACGTCCGCGCGCTCTGCGCTTCCCTCTGCCTGGGCGCCGGCCTGCCAGTCCATGCCGGGCACATCCACGCCGGGCAAGGCTTCCTCGAAGATGCCAAGGCCAGCCTCACCGCGCGCAATTTCCACCTGCACCGCAACTTCGTCGGCGATGCCAGCCAGGGCAAGGCCGAGGAGTGGACGCAGAGCTTCATCCTCGACGCCCGCTCCGGCTTCACCCAGGGCAGCGTCGGCTTCGGCCTCGATGTCCTCGGTCTCTACAGCCTGAAGCTGGATGGCGGCAAGGGAACGGCCGGCACCCAACTGCTGCCGATCCACGACGACGGCCGCCCGGCCGACGACTTCGGACGCCTGGCGGTGGCCGGCAAGCTGCGCGTCTCGAACAGCGAACTGAAGATCGGCGAATGGATGCCGGTGCTGCCGATCCTCCGCTCCGACGATGGCCGCTCGCTGCCGCAGACCTTCCGCGGCGGCCAGCTCAGCGCCAACGAGATCGCCGGCCTGACCCTCTACGCCGGCCAGTTCCGCGGCAACAGCCCGCGCAACGACGCAAGCATGCAGGACATGTCGCTGTTCGGCCGGCCAGCCGCCACTTCCGACCGCTTCGATTTCGCCGGCGGCGAATATCGCTTCAATGGCGAACGCAGCCTGCTCGGCCTGTGGAACGCCGAGCTGAAGGACATCTACCGCCAACAGTACCTGCAACTGCAACACAGCCAGCCGCTCGGCGACTGGCTGCTGGGCGCCAACCTCGGCGGATTCCGTGGCCGCGACGCTGGCAGCGCGCGCGCCGGCAAGCTCGATAACCGCACCGTTTCCGCGCTGTTCTCCGCGCGCTATGGGCTGCATACCCTCTATCTCGGCCTGCAGAAGGTCAGTGGCGACGACGGCTGGATGCGGGTCAACGGCACCAGCGGCGGAACCCTGGCCAACGACAGCTACAACGCCAGCTACGACAATCCCGGCGAGCGCTCCTGGCAACTGCGCTACGACTTCGACTTCGTTGGCCTCGGCCTACCCGGCCTGACCTTCATGACCCGCTACCTGCATGGCGACCATGTGCGCCTGGCCGGAGTCACCGACGACGGCAGCGAATGGGGACGCGAGAGCGAGCTGGGCTACACGCTGCAGAGCGGCGCCTTCAAGCGTCTCAACGTCCGCTGGCGCAACTCCAGCCAGCGCCGCGACTGGGGCAGCAATACCCGCTTCGACGAGAACCGGCTGATCGTCAGCTATCCGCTGAGCCTGTTGTGAAGCCTACGCGCCAACCCCGTTGCGTTCAGCGGCCACGGCGCCAGGCGACCACCAGGCCGCTGGCGCAGATGACGAGGATGCCGAGCAGCGCCCAGGCATCCGGCACGTGGCCGAACACCAGCAGGCCGAGCAGGCCGGCGAAGATGATCTGGCCATAGCTGAACGGCGCCAGGGTCGCCGGCGGCGCATGGCGGAAGGCCTGGGTCAGCAGCAGGTGGCCGCCCATGCCGCAACCGCCCAGGGCGATCATCATCAGGCCGTGGAGAAGACTTGGAGTCTGCCAGAAGAACGGCACCAGCAGGCTCATGATGAGCGTGTTGAAGATGCCGGCGAGGAAGTTGCTGGTGGTCGGGCTGTCGCTGTTGGCGAGCATCCGCGTGAGCAGTTGGTAGAGCCCGAAGCACAGCGCCGAGCCGAGCGGGAACAACGCCGCCGGGGTGAACAGCGCGCCACCGGGACGCACGATGAAGAGCACGCCGATGAAGCCGGTGAGCACCGCCAGCCATTGGCCGAGGCTGACCTTCTCCTTCAGCAGCGGCACGGATAACGCGGTCACCAGCAGCGGTGCCAGGAAGTTCACCGCGGTCGCCTCGGCCAAGGGCAGGTAGCGCAGGCCGGTGGTGAAGAACAGGCTGGTGCCGATCAGGCACAGCGCCCGCGCCAACTGCATGAGCGGACGGCGGCTGCGGATCACCGCGAGGCCGTTGCGCGGCACGAACACGGCGACCATCAACAGGGTGTGCACCAGGTAGCGGGCCCAGACCACCATGACGATCGGGTAGAAACCGGAAAGGAACTTGGACAACCCGTCGTGGCTGGCGAACAGGAACACCGCGGCACAGATCAGCAGGATGCCGCGCAGGGTCTGGTCGCTGGCGGGCAGCGGGGAGGTGGATGCGTTCATCGGAGGGTCCGGGCACCAGGGCAAATCGATAGCAGGCTATTTATTCTGACGGTACCCGCCATCGAGGAAAGAAACGATCGGCTTCAACGTTTGGAAACTATAGAACCCCGTTCCATTATGCAAACGGGCAACCTGCCTGCGCGGTGGCGCTACAGGCGGGCGAGCAGCGCCCGGGTCCGCTCGATCGCCAGCCGCGCCCGCTCCGCGCCATCCACGCCGCGCGCGAGCAGATCCAGCGCGGGCACCTCCAGGCTCAGCGGCAGGTTCTCCGGCAAGGCGTGCAGCAGCGCCAGCAGATCGAGCCCGCCATCGCCAGGGAAGCGCCGTTCCTCGCGGGCCTGGCGAAGGATTTCGTCCATCGACGTCGGACGCGGCCCGACGACATCGCAGAGTTGCGCGTAGCCCAGGCGCGCAGGCGGGATCGCCCGCAGGTCTTCCAGGCTGCTGGCCGAGCGGTCGAAATGGAAGGCGTCCAGCAACAGGCCGGCGTTGTCCCGCGCCGCCGCCTCGACCACCCGCGCGGCCTGCCGCAGGTCGCGGATCCCGGTCCAGGGCATGAACTCCAGGTGCGGGTCGAGGCCGAGCGGCCGCGCCAGGTCGCACAACGCGGCGAAATTGTCCGCGCTGCGCCGTTCGTCGTCATCGTTGCCGGCCACCAGCACATAGCGCGCGCCGAACTCGGCGCCGACCTCCAGCACCGCGGCGAACTCGCCGACGCGGGTGTCCGGACGCAGGCGCAGGATCTCCACGTCCAGCGTGCGCACTCCGCTGTCGCGCAGCCGCGCCAGGGTCCGCCGGCGCAGGCCGGCATCGGCCAGCAGCGGATAGTGGTGCTCTTCCACGGTGGCCGGCACCAGGCGCAGGCCGACATGACTGTAGCCGGCGCGGGCGGCAGCCTCGACCATGTCCGGGGGCGACAGCTCGAGCACGGTGAGCGCCGCCAGGGAAAGAATCCTCGATTCCATGCACTACCTCATCGTCAGCGGTTCAGAAACTGGCCGGCGCGCAGGCCCGGCCACTGCGCGCGGCCTCGCGAACCGCCTCGACCAGCGCCAGGGTGCGAGCGGCGTCGGTGGCATCCATCAATGGCGCTTCCTCGCCCCGCGCGACCCGGACGAAGTGCTCTAGCTGGCGTTGCAGGGGGTCGCCTGTCGCCACGGCCTCCACGCTGGCCGCCAGCGGGTCGTGCCAGCCCTGCCGAGCCTCGGCGTAGCGCCAGCGGCGGAGCTGGGGAAGGCTCAGGGCACCTTCGGTGCCGGCCAGCAGGTAGCAGGGTTGCTCGGCCTGGCGCGGATAGACCGGGTTCTCCCCGGCTGCCAGCTCCCAGCTCCAGGGCGCCGCCGCAGCGTCGCAACCGGTCAGGCTGCCCAGGGCGCCATTGGCGAAGCGCAGGAGCAGCGCGATGTTGTCTTCGTTGGGCAGGCCACGGATAGCGTTGCCGGCCAGCGCCTGCACCTCCCGCACTTCCCCGCACAGGTGGCGGAGCAGGTCGAGGTCATGGATCAGGTTGGTCAGCAACATTCCCGCGCCGGGCTCGCGACGCCAGGCCACCTCGAAATAACTGTCGGGCTTCTTCAACTGCCAGAGCGCGGTGACCGACAGCAACCGACCGAGCGCGCCCTCGGCGATCAATTGGCGCGCCCGCACGACCAGCGGATTGTGCCGACGATGGTGACCGACCAGCAGCGGAACGCCAGATCGCCGGGCGACGGCCACCAGCTCGCTCACTTCGTCGAGCTGCACGCCGACCGGTTTTTCCAGCAGCAGCGGCACCCCGGCGGCGAGGCAGTCGAGGGCGGTGGCGACATGCAGGTTGTTCGGATTGGCGACGATCGCCGCTTGCGGCCGGGCTTCTTCCAGCAACCTCCGATGATCGCCGAACCAGGGCACGCCGGCGTCCGCGGCGAACGCCTGGCCCTGGGGATCGGCCACCGCACACAGGCGCGCGCCGGCGATTCGCTGCAAGCGGTGGTAATGCTGGCGGCCCATATTGCCGGCGCCGATGAGGGCGATGCGAAGCGGTGCGTCCAAGGCGGTCCCCAATCGTTGTTTTCTTGTTCGCTTCAAGATTCCAGAACTTCGTTCCAGATTTAGCGAGGGAGATTATTTGAACGAATGGCTGGCCCCGCGCAAGAGCGCTTCGAGACGGCACTACCGCCGGGGCATCCATGGAAGTGCGGAAAGGCCCGCCGCATGCGGGCTCGTGACAGGCAAGAAAGCGTTCGCTATTCGAACGCTGATGTCGGGAAAGGACTGGGGCCGGGCCGGATGGCTCAGCGGAACAGCTCGGACGCCTGGCTGGCGTGGGACAGGTCCTGCGCCGCGGCCAGGAGCAGGGGCGCCAGTTCGTGCATGCGCGCCTCGCCGAAGCGTGCGCTCGGCCCGGCCACGCTGAGCACGCCGAGAGCCCGTCCGTCCTCGGAGTGGCGCACCAGTGCGGCCATCGCCGCCATGCCCGGCGCCGAGCATTCGATCTGCCAGGCATAGCCGTGCTCGCGGGCGCGCTTCAGGTAGCGCAGCAGCTCGCTCCTGGAGCGCGGCGCGTTGGGACCGAAGTCCCGCGCCGCCCCTACGCCCTGGCGCTCCACCAGCGCCAGCGCCGCCTTGTCGCTCAGGCTGGCCAGCCAGGCGTGCCCGGATGCGGTGTAGAACAGCGGCGCCTCGCGCCCCATGTCGGGGTCGTAGCGTAGCCCGGAGGTGGCGCCCTGGGACTTGGCGATCCAGGTCTGGCGATCGCCTTCGATCACCCCCAGGCGCACCAGTTCGCCGGTCTCCCGGGCGAGCCCGTCGAGCACCGGCTGGACCAGGTCGACCACCCCGCTGGAAGCGAGGAAGCGGAAGCCCAGCGCGGCCAGGCGGGTGCTGAGGCGGTAGCGGCTGGTGTCGTCGTCCTGGCGCACGTAGCCGAGCCGGATCAGCTCGGCGAGCATGCGGTGCGCGGCGCTCTTGGGGATATCCAGGCGGTCCGCCAGTTGTTGCAGGGGCAGGCCACGGGCATCGCTGGCGAGGAGTTCGAGCAAGCCGAGGGCGCGTTCGATGAGGCTACCGGCCATGGAGGGGCGTTCCTGAGTCGAGGAAAGGCAGGATTCTAGAATCTGGTTCCGGATTTTCACAGCCTGGCGAAGGTCGAGATTTCACAGGGTTTCGTTCGATCAGCGAACCGATAAACGATTATCGGATTGCCACTCCCCATGGCCCTCCGTAATGTGTCTGCACCCCGGCAGGCCGAGCGCCTCCGCTACAAAAACAACAGGGGAATCCCGACATGCCGCAGCACGCCTTGCCTTCCGCCGCCTGCACCTGAGCCACGCGTCCGACCCTCGTCCCACGCCCTCCTCTCGCCGCGGAACCCGTCCCATGAACAGCCCCAGCCTGCCCGCCGTCGAACGACTCGACGTGCAAGCCTTCATCAATGCCCAGCCGCTTTCGCCGTACCAATGGCGGATCGTCCTGCTGTGCTTCCTGATCGTCTTCCTCGATGGCCTCGACACCGCCGCGATGGGCTTCATCGCTCCGGCGCTGACCCAGGACTGGGGCATCGACCGCGCCAGCCTCGGGCCGGTGATGAGCGCCGCGCTGATCGGCATGGTCTTCGGCGCCCTCGGTTCCGGACCGCTGGCCGACCGCTACGGACGCAAGCTGGTATTGGTCGCGGCGGTCTTCCTCTTCGGCCTGTTCAGCCTGGCCTCGGCCTACAGCACTAACGTCGAGCAACTGCTGGCGCTGCGCTTCCTCACCGGCCTCGGCCTCGGCGCGGCGATGCCCAACGCCACCACCCTGCTTTCCGAATACACCCCCGAGCGCCTCAAGTCGCTGCTGGTGACCAGCATGTTCTGTGGCTTCAACCTGGGCATGGCCTGCGGCGGATTCGTCTCGGCGAAGCTGATCCCGCTGTTCGGCTGGCACAGCCTGCTGCTGCTCGGCGGCCTGCTACCGCTGGTCCTGGCGGTAGTCCTGCTGTTCCGCCTGCCGGAATCGGCGCGCTACCTGGTGGTGCGCAACCGCGGCAGCGAGCGGGTACGCCAGGTGCTGGCCCCCATCGCCCCGGCGCAGGTGGCGCTGGCACGGAGTTTCCACGTCCCCGAGCAGCAGACGGTGCAGGCCCGCAACGTGTTCGCGGTGATCTTTTCCGGTACCTACAGCGCCGGCACCCTGCTGCTCTGGCTGACCTACTTCATGGGCCTGGTGATCGTCTACCTGCTCACCAGCTGGCTGCCGACCCTGATGCGCGATAGCGGCGCGAGCCTGGAGCAGGCGGCGTTCATCGGCGCGCTGTTCCAGTTCGGCGGGGTGCTCAGCGCCGTAGCGGTGGGCTGGGCGATGGATCGCTTCAACCCGCACAAGGTGATCGGCCTGTTCTACCTGCTGGCGGGGGTGTTCGCCTGGTGCGTCGGCCAGAGCCTCGGCCAGGTCACCCTGCTGGCGACCCTGGTGCTGCTGGCCGGCATGTGCATCAACGGCGCGCAGTCGGCGATGCCGTCGCTGGCGGCGCGCTTCTATCCGACCCAGGGGCGGGCCACGGGGGTCTCCTGGATGCTCGGTATCGGCCGCTTCGGCGCCATCCTCGGCGCCTGGATCGGCGCCACCCTGCTGGGCCTGGGCTGGAACTTCGAACAGGTGCTGACCGCCCTGGTGCTGCCGGCTGCACTGGCCACCGCCGCGGTGCTGCTGAAGGGGTTGGTCAGTCACGCGGATGCGGGGTGAAACTGCCCCATCGCGTAGGACGCATAACCGCTTGCGGTTATCCGCCGCCGGACGCCGGCGTATCGGCGTATCGGCGTATAACGCCGATGGCGTTATTCGCCCTACCCCAGGGGTCGGCATCGCGTAGGACGCATAACCGCTTGCGGTTATCCGCCGCCGGGCTTCGGTGTATCGGCGGATAACGCCGATGGCGTTATTCGCCCTACCCCAGGGGTCGGCATCGCGTAGGGCGAATAACCGCTTGCGGTTATCCGCCGTCGGGCTTCGGTGTATCGGCGGATAACGCCGGTGGCGTTATTCGCCCACCCCAAGGGTGGGCGTCGCGTAGGGTGCATAACCGCTTGCGGTTATCCGCCGCCGGGC
>NZ_KV819914.1:0-2896 GCF_001815235.1 Pseudomonas sp. HMSC065H01
ACTGGGCGGTATGTGGAGAGTGATCCGATTGGGTTGGCAGGAGGACTTAATACATATGTATATGTCGAAGGAAACCCCCTTGCCTATGTAGATGAATGGGGGCATTCAAAAACCAATGGAAAGCATGCAAACAAATCAAGCCCAATGACAGTGGGCGACTTTAACAAGAACTCTGACCCTGCCAAGATACAAGAAGCAATCAGAGAGGCCGAAACCAATGGGAAAAACGCACATGCAAAAGCACTCAAGGGACTACTGAAAGTAATTAAACGTACTAAAAGCCTAACCCCGCATGGTGTTATAGAGGACATCCTGGAAAATCTATGTGAATCCCATCCTGAGGAACCGGCCTGCAAAATATTTACTCCACCTCCCGCTATAGTTTGGTGCAAAGAAGGAGAAACTTCGCCTCCCTTACCCCCTATGTCCAGTTTAAGTTCCCCGGACCGACCAGAAATTATAGATCTTGGCCAGCTATAAGGATCGCCATATGACCACCAGTGACGGAATAACAGATAGCGACTGGGAAAGCATTATCATTTCTGCAGAGGAGATTGCCGAGTTGACAGGCAGGGAGATAGATGCTCGCTTTGCTCAAAAAAAGATACTTTCCCAGCTAGATAGATTGGAGAAAAAATATGGCCGCCTTCCAACCATACTAAGCACAAAAGCGGACTATATCGACTCTACTGACGAGCGGCTATCTTTACTCAAAGAGGCATATATAACGGCTGACGAAATTCAGGACAAAAAAAACAAGGCATTTATCAGCAGTTCCATCATAGAAGTCTATCTAGAATTGCCAGAAAAAAAATCCTTTGCCCTGTACTGGTTAGAGAAATTCGAGAGCGACCTGAAAGACTATCCCAAGGACGAATATCTTCTCGATCTACACGTGCAGTTCAATAAAAAACTTAATCAACCAAACCCTAGCAATCAGTAAATAAAACAATAGAGAAAGGGAAAAGTACGGAAAAATGGAAATATTTATTTCCCATATAAACCAGAAGCCGTCCTTCTTCAGTTCCTTCGGTTTCTCACGCCCCGCTACGAAGTAGGGCGAATAATCGCACCGCCAGAGAAAAGGAGACAGATTTATTTTTACTACTCTAATTCCAGCGACTGCGCCCACGCTGAACTACTCAAAGCAAATAACTCGCTAAACCATGCGCCCTTGCCTAGGCATCGCGAAGTTCCTTTACGGTATCTGCTCTGGAGCCTCTATGCTAGGAAGATTAGAGTAGAGAAAATAAATCTGTCCCCTTTATGCTGGGGATGTCGTAGAAGTAGGCATGGTCGTTAAACTTAAATAGTGGAGTACGAAATGATTGACGACCTTGACGAGTCATCCTCAATACTTAGGCTGCTCGTTGCAGACTCACTTAAAAGATGGACAGATAATGCTCTTCTTGGTCTGCTAAGTGAGCAGGATGCTATTGTTAGAACCGCCGCAGCTCGAGAGCTACAGATGAGAGGGGGGCGTGACATATTTGAGAAAGTTCAGCATCTATCTGGAAACGAGAATCCCGAGACTCGGGAGATTGCAGCTTTCATTCTTGGGCAAATTGGAACACCTAAAATGCCCTTTAAGGATGAATCGCTTCCGACCCTATTATCGCTTGCAGATGATGAGGATGCGGGGGTTCGATCAGCCACTGCTGCTGCATTTTGCCATTTGTGCTATGAAAGTATGCCTCTCAATGTAGAGAAATGCTTAATTAAGCTTTGCTCTGACAGTAATGAAAGTGTCAGGGCATGTGCAGCATATGCACTAGGTAACTCTTCTGGAGGAAAAGAAGTTCGAATTTTACTTGAAAAGCTTTTGGCTCAAGAAGGAGTCGGCGAATATGCCGAGCTTGGGCTTGAAATTCTTGAGGCCAAAAAAAATAAATAATGAAATATTGAATGATGGATGTAAAATGCACGTTGAGGACTCTGTTGAGGATTTCCCGAATCAGGTGAAATGTACCGATCCCGTTACCCTGCTTCCCGATGAGGCAGGTGAGTTTCTCTGATACCGAGAGAAAAGGGGCGAGAGAAAAGGGGGCAGATTTATTTTTACTACTCCAATTTCAGCGACTGCGCCCACGCTGAACTACTCAAAGCAAATAACTCGCTAAACCATGAGTCCTTGCCTAGGCATCGCGAAGTTCCTTTACGGCATCTGCTCTGGAGCCTCCATGCTAGGAAGATTAGAGTAGAGAAAATAAATCTGTCCCCTTTATGCTTTTCCCCTTTATGCTTTATACAGACCGCTAGATGTAATACCTGATGACGAGATGCAACATGGTGTATACGGCTCTCACCACAATATCTTTGTCGCCAAACAAGCGCCGAGGGGCGCTCCAAGGCCGTGTAAGTGTCAGTGGGTAAAGCAAAATTATGTATTGAAGCCACACGAGCTAACCCCCGACATGATACCTATAGAGCCATTTGCAGACTAAGGTGACGCATGAAGTATTTAACCGGAGAAACAGTCGAGCTAGGGGACTTAGTGTTGATTGAGTCCGGCAAAACGCTGGGCGTGGTATATGCGATTATAGAAACCCCTGAAGATGCACTAAACTGGGGGCTTGATGAGGCTGGTATTTCAATTGAGGCGGAACCATTTGGATTAGTATTCTGGCCGCAATCTGAAACTGAAGATCCAGTTAGATTTATTTCCAGAAAAGAGATCAGCTAGTCTTGCTGGAAATATAAAGGGGAAGGGGGCAAATTTATTTAGGTCACCTGACTTTCCAGAAGGTATAAGCCCAGCCCTGCGCTGGGCTTTTTCCTCCCCGATTTAGCCGATTGCCTTGAGAAAAAGGGGTCTGAGAAAAAGGGGTCGGATTTATTTTTACTACTCTAATTTCAGCGACTGTGCCCACGCTGAACTACTCAAAGCAAATAACTC
>NZ_KV819914.1:2996-130962 GCF_001815235.1 Pseudomonas sp. HMSC065H01
TAGGCATCGCGAAGTTCCTTTACGGCATCTGCGCTGGAGTCTCCATGCTAGAAAAATTAGAGTAGAGAAAATAAATCTGTCCCCTTTATGCTCCTTTATGGTCCTTTGCCCCTGAGTCACTATTAGGGGCTCTACATGCTTGCAGGCCCCGAGCGTCTTCTTTTGTGCCTGATTGAGCGTCAGTACGCCTATGCGTCCCAAGGTGCGCCTTTAGGGACGCCATTTCATGCTCTGCTCCAGCTTCCCTCGCCGCTTCGACAGTCCGCTTGCCGTCACTTTCTCCGATAGCTTTTCTTGCCGCCCGGCGTCAGGCAGTACACCCCTCCGCGCGGGCCTGTGCAGAACGAGCCGCTGCCACAGGCACAGCCCTGCGTCGTGCCTTGCAGACGCTGTACGGCGGGTTGTCCGGTACGTCCGCCGGCGTTGCCGAAGTAGGCCGCGCAACTGCGCTTCGAGGCGCTGATGGAGCCGTCGTTGCAGAGGAAGATATCGCCGTCGCAACCGGCGATACCGCCTTTCTTTCCCGAGCAGGGGCTATTGGCAGCCAGCGCCGGAAGTGCGCAGACCGACAGGAGGAAGAGGGCAGTCGAGGCGAAGAGTCCGAATTTCATTGGCGAAGCTTCCGTGCGAATGATGGCTGCATGCTATCTCAGGCGCGCGCCGTGCGCTTTCGCGAGCGCGCCGATTACATGGTCTTACCCGAGCCTTGACAGGTCTTTTCAACGGGGCTTATAAGTGGCGCCATCAGGTCATGCGCATCAGCGTCGATGTCGCGGGACCGAACCTAACGCATACGTACAGAGCAAATGGGCTCTCCCGGGGTTACCCGGGAGGGCCTTTTTTCGTCCCGAAAAAATAACAACAAGAGGTGATATCCATGCGTCACGGCGATATTTCCAGCAGCAACGACACCGTCGGAGTGGCGGTGGTCAACTACAAGATGCCGCGCCTGCACACCGCGGCGGAGGTCCTGGACAACGCCCGGAAGATTGCCGACATGATCGTTGGCATGAAGCAGGGCCTGCCCGGCATGGACCTGGTGGTGTTCCCCGAGTACAGCCTGCAGGGCATCATGTACGATCCGGCGGAGATGATGGAAACCGCGGTGGCGATCCCCGGCGAGGAAACCGAGATATTCTCCCGCGCCTGCCGCAAGGCCAACGTCTGGGGCGTATTCTCCCTCACCGGCGAACGGCACGAGGAGCATCCGCGCAAGGCGCCGTACAACACCCTGGTGCTGATCGACAACAACGGCGAGATCGTCCAGAAGTACCGCAAGATCATTCCCTGGTGCCCCATCGAGGGCTGGTATCCCGGTGGCCAGACCTACGTCAGCGAAGGGCCGAAGGGCATGAAGATCAGCCTGATCATCTGCGACGACGGCAACTACCCGGAAATCTGGCGCGACTGCGCGATGAAGGGCGCCGAGCTGATCGTGCGCTGCCAGGGCTACATGTATCCGGCCAAGGACCAGCAGGTGATGATGGCCAAGGCCATGGCCTGGGCCAACAACTGCTATGTGGCGGTGGCCAACGCCGCCGGCTTCGACGGCGTGTATTCCTACTTCGGCCACTCGGCGATCATCGGCTTCGACGGTCGTACCCTCGGTGAGTGCGGCGAGGAGGAAATGGGTATCCAGTACGCCCAGCTGTCGCTTTCGCAGATCCGCGATGCGCGCGCCAACGATCAGTCGCAGAACCACCTGTTCAAGATCCTCCACCGCGGCTACAGCGGCTTGCAGGCGTCCGGCGATGGCGACCGGGGCCTGGCGGAGTGTCCGTTCGAGTTCTACCGCACCTGGGTCACCGACGCCGAGAAGGCGCGCGAGAATGTCGAGCGACTGACCCGCTCGACTACCGGTGTGGCGCAATGCCCGGTCGGCCGGCTGCCCTACGAGGGACTGGAGAAGGAGGCCTGACGGCAGACGCCGCCAGCCCGGCGTGCCGTCGTGCGGCACGCCGTCTCCGCCATTTCCCCCTGTGGCAGAAGGAGTTTCATCCATGCCTTTTCTGAGCGACATGCTCGACCAGTCCCGCCGGCAGCAGGACGAGGAACAGGCCCTGGCGCGGGAGAATCTTGCCGAGGCAAGTCTGCTCCAGGCCCACCTGAGTCACCGCAGCGCCCTGCACAGCCGTTTCCGTTTCGACCCGGCGGCGGTGATGGACTGCCTGCGCGCCGAGGTGCTCGGCCAGGAACCGGCGCTACAGGCCGTCGAGGACATGCTCAAGGTGGTTCGCGCGGACATCGCCGACCCGCGCCGTCCGCTGTTCAGCGCGCTGTTCCTCGGCCCCACCGGGGTCGGCAAGACCGAGATCGTGCGCGCCCTGGCCAGGGCCCTGCACGGCGACGCCGAGGGGTTCTGCCGGGTGGACATGAACACCCTGTCCCAGGAGCACTATGCCGCCGCCCTCACCGGTGCGCCGCCGGGCTACGTCGGGGCGAAGGAGGGCACCACCCTGTTGGAGCAGGACAAGCTGGACGGCAGTCCCGGGCGCCCCGGCATCGTTCTCTTCGACGAACTGGAAAAGGCCAGCCCGGAAGTGGTCCATGCGTTGCTCAACGTACTCGACAACGGCCTGCTGCGGGTCGCTTCCGGCGAACGCACCTACCATTTCCGCAATACCCTGGTGTTCATGACCAGCAATCTCTGCGCCCATGAGATCCAGCGCTACGACGAGCGTCGCCAGCGCCTGCCCTGGCGCCTGCTGCCGGTCGGCGGCGAGCGCCGGCGGCGGGACATCGACGGGATGGTCCGGGCCCGGCTGCTGAAGACTTTCTCGCCGGAGTTCGTCAATCGCCTCGATAGCGTGGTCACCTTCAACTGGATCGAACGCGACGTCGTCGCGCGCCTGGTCGAGCTGGAGGTGCAGCGGCTCAACCGGCGCCTGGAGAAGCATCGCTGCCGCCTGGAGGCGACCCCGGAGGTGCTGGCGAAGATCGCCCGCGCCGGCTTCGACCGGCAGTTCGGCGCCCGTGCGTTGCGCCGCAGCGTCCGTCATCATCTCGAGGTACCGCTGGCCGAGCATCTGCTCGACCACCACCAGCCGGGCGACGGGAACTGCACGACCTACCTGGCGAGCCTGGAGCACGAGCGGGTTCGCTTCGTGCGGCGCTGAGCGACAGTCACAGGAGAGGAAACGGATGGGATCGCACCAGGAGCGGCCGCTGATCGGCCTGCTGTTCTCCGAAACCGGCGTCACCGCCGATATCGAGCGCTCGCAGCGCTATGGCGCATTGCTTGCGGTCGAGCAACTGAACCGCGAGGGCGGCGTCGGCGGTCGCCCGATCGAAACGCTGTCCCAGGACCCTGGCGGCGACCCGGACCGCTATCGGCTGTGCGCCGAGGACTTCATTCGCAACCGGGGGGTACGGTTCCTCGTGGGCTGCTACATGTCGCACACGCGCAAGGCGGTGATGCCGGTGGTCGAGCGCGCCGACGCGCTGCTCTGCTACCCGACCCCCTACGAGGGCTTCGAGTATTCGCCGAACATCGTCTACGGCGGTCCGGCGCCGAACCAGAACAGTGCGCCGCTGGCGGCGTACCTGATTCGCCACTACGGCGAGCGGGTGGTGTTCATCGGCTCGGACTACATCTATCCGCGGGAAAGCAACCATGTGATGCGCCACCTGTACCGCCAGCACGGCGGCACGGTGCTCGAGGAAATCTACATTCCGCTGTATCCCTCCGACGACGACGTGCAGCGCGCCGTCGAGCGCATCTACCAGGCGCGCGCCGACGTGGTCTTCTCCACCGTGGTGGGCACCGGCACCGCCGAGCTGTATCGCGCCATCGCCCGTCGCTACGGCGATGGCAGGCGGCCGCCGATCGCCAGCCTGACCACCAGCGAGGCGGAGGTGGCGAAGATGGAGAGCGACGTGGCAGAGGGGCAGGTGGTGGTCGCGCCTTACTTCTCCAGCATCGATACGCCCGCCAGCCGAGCCTTCGTCCAGGCCTGCCATGGTTTCTTCCCGGAGAACGCGACCATCACTGCCTGGGCCGAGGCGGCCTACTGGCAGACCTTGTTGCTCGGCCGCGCCGCGCAGGCCGCAGGCAGCTGGCGGGTGGAAGACGTGCAGCGGCACCTGTACGACATCGACATCGACGCGCCCCAGGGGCCGGTCCGGGTGGAGCGCCAGAACAACCACAGCCGCCTGTCTTCGCGCATCGCGGAAATCGATGCGCGCGGCGTGTTCCAGGTCCGCTGGCAGTCGCCCGAACCGATTCGCCCCGATCCTTATGTCGTCGTGCATAACCTCGACGACTGGTCCGCCAGCATGGGCGGGGGAGCGCTCCCATGAGCGCCAACTCGCTGCTCGGCAGCCTGCGCGAGTTGCAGGTGCTGGTACTCAACCCGCCGGGAGAGGTCAGCGACGCCCTGGTCTTGCAGCTGATCCGCATCGGTTGTTCGGTGCGCCAGTGCTGGCCGCCGCCGGAAGCTTTCGACGTGCCGGTGGACGTGGTCTTCACCAGCATTTTCCAGAATCGCCACCACGACGAGATCGCTGCGCTGCTCGCCGCCGGAACTCCGCGCACTACCCTGGTGGCGCTGGTGGAGTACGAAAGCCCCGCGGTGCTCTCGCAGATCATCGAGCTGGAGTGTCACGGCGTGATCACCCAGCCGCTCGACGCCCACCGGGTGCTGCCTGTGCTGGTATCGGCGCGGCGCATCAGCGAGGAAATGGCGAAGCTGAAGCAGAAGACCGAGCAGCTTCAGGAACGCATCGCCGGCCAGGCCCGGATCAACCAGGCCAAGGCGTTGCTGATGCAGCGCCATGGCTGGGACGAGCGCGAGGCGCACCAGTACCTGTCGCGGGAAGCGATGAAGCGGCGCGAGCCGATCCTGAAGATCGCTCAGGAGTTGCTGGGAAACGAGCCGTCCGCCTGAGCGATCCGGGCCGACCAGAACAATAACAAGAGGGGTATCGTCATGATGCTGGGACTGGTTCTGCTGTACGTTGGCGCGGTGCTGTTTCTCAATGCCGTCTGGTTGCTGGGCAAGATCAGTGGTCGGGAGGTGGCGGTGATCAACTTCCTGGTCGGCGTGCTGAGCGCCTGCGTCGCGTTCTACCTGATCTTTTCCGCAGCAGCCGGGCAGGGCTCGCTGAAGGCCGGAGCGCTAACCCTGCTATTCGCTTTTACCTATCTGTGGGTGGCCGCCAACCAGTTCCTCGAGGTGGACGGCAAGGGCCTCGGCTGGTTCTGCCTGTTCGTCAGCCTCACCGCCTGCACCGTGGCGATCGAGTCGTTCGCCGGCGCCAGTGGTCCGTTCGGCCTGTGGAACGCGGTCAACTGGACAGTCTGGGCGTTGCTCTGGTTCTGTTTCTTCCTGCTGCTGGGGCTGTCCCGCAGCATCCAGAAGCCGGTGGCCTACCTGACCCTGGCCAGCGCCATATTCACCGCCTGGTTGCCCGGCCTGCTGCTGCTCGGGCAGGTGCTCAAGGCATAGCAGGAAGTCGGAAAGGGATGGCGGCTTGCCGCCATCCCGTCCCTTCCGAACTCCTAGCCGAGCGGCCAGTTGATCACCACGACGGCGTCGTTGTAGTCGTTGTCGGTGCCGTCTTCAGAGCCGACCAGGGCGAAGTTCAGCTCGTTGGTCAGGATTACCTGTGCCGAGACCAGATCCGAGGGGCGGCCGTTGACGCTGACCTGGACCTGTACCTTGCCACTGCTGCCGGAGTTGAGCACCTGGGTGCCGATGACGGCGTTATTGGTGCTTTGCCCGCTGAAGGTCGCGGCCGTCTCGTTGTTGACCAGCACGTTCACCGTCTGGGTTCCGGACGAGTTGGCGAAGGCGGTGACGCCGAACCGGGTGTTGGCGGGAAGGGTGAACACTCCTTGTGTTGCCATGGTGTATCTCCACTGAATACCTGGCCTGCCTTTTCAGGCAGCCGTCTGGCGCGCGGTATGGCGTGTCGGGAGAAATCCGCAGTCCTTGGCGGCAGGCGATGCGCAGGCAGGAAGGACGCATCGTTCAGCCAATCTACGCCGTCGACCGGGCGCGACCACTGCTAGAGTTCGCAGGAGGGCTACAGGGGTGTCCTGGCACTGGCGATGCATGGCCCGGTGCCGGACTGCGGCAGCGGCCTGCCGTGCCGGCTGGTTCGATTGTTACGCTGTCTGTAACGATCTATTGCCGATGCCGGCAGGCCAGGGGCGATTGTCTCGAAATATACTGCGTCACCTGGTCGCCGCAGCGGCGACGGCTACCCACTGGCCGTCGTCCGGGTCGCCGGTTCCATCCCGGCCGCGCCAACCCCCGCATTCAGGCCCCGCTGCGGCGACTGCATTCCCGCTGGATTCGAGGCTCGTACCCTATGACTCCCGATCAACGATTTGCCCGTTGGGTTCAAGTCGCTATCGCGGTATTCGTGTTGCTGTTCGTCTACTTCCTGGTCGCCGACCTGTGGATGCCGCTCACCCCGCAGGCCCAGTTGACCCGGCCGGTGGTGCGCGTCGCGCCGCGTGTCAGCGGTCAGGTCGCCGAGGTGCTGGTGTCCAACAACGGCCACGTGCAGCCCGGCGAAGTATTGTTCCGCCTCGATCCCGAGCCTTTCCGACTGGCCGTGCGCCAGGCCGAACTGGCACTGGAGGAAGCCGAGCGCACCAACCGCGAACTGGATGCCGCCATCGCCTCGGCCAAGGCCGACCTCCTGGCCGCGCGCAGCAGCGCCGGCGAGCTGGACAGCGAGGCGCGCCGCACCGCCCAACTGGTGCAGCGCCACCATGTGTCGCAGCAGATGCACGAGCAGGTCAGCGCCCAGGCCCAGGCCGCCCGTGCCCGGGTCGCCGCGGCCCAGGCGCGGATCGGCGAGCTGACCGCGCGACGCGGCACGGCCGGCGAGGACAACCTGCGCCTGCGCCAGGCGCGCAATGCCCTGGCCCAGGCTCGTCTGCAACTGCAATACAGCAGCGTCCGGGCCGACCGCGCCGGGACCCTGAGCAACCTGCAACTGACCCCGGGCACCTACGTTCCGGCCGGAACGCCGGTGGCGGCGCTGGTGGACGACCGTATCGACATCGTCGCCGACTTCCGCGAGAAATCGCTGCGCTACGTGCGCCCTGGCGACCGTGCGGCGGTGGTGTTCGACGCGCGTCCCGGCGAAGTGTTCGGCGCGCGGGTGGCGGCCATCGACGCCGGGGTCAAGGAGGGCCAGCTGGACGCCAACGGCGACCTCGCCGCGCCGGTCACCTCCGACCGCTGGGTCCGCGACGCCCAGCGCCAGCGCCTGCACGTGGTGCTCGACGAACTTCCCGAAGGCCTGCTGCCCACCGGTGCCAAGGCCACCGTGCAGCTCTATCCCGGCGACGGCCTGAGCCATCTGCTCGGTCGCGCGCAGATCGTCGCCATCAGCCTGCTGCACTACGTCTACTGACGCCATGCCGGCCAAGCTCGCGATGTCCGCCAACGACCTGCGTCAGTGCCTGCGCATCGCCGGCGGCGGCACCCTGGGGTTCTTCGTCTGCAAGCTGATGAACTGGGACTACGGCTCGTTCTTCGGCGTCTACCCGATGCTGCTGCTCGGCCTGACGCCGGTGATCAACCTGCACATCGTCCGCCAGTTCCTCGCCAACTCGGTGGTGATCAGCGTCGAGGTACTGGTGCTGTACGGGTTGTTCGGCGACCGGCCGCTGCTGATGACGCCTATCGTCTTCGGCCTCTTCGTCTACCGCTTCGCCCTGATGGCGCGCGGCCCGCTGTTCTTCTTCGGCGCACTGAGTTCGGTGTTCCTCTCGATGCTGCTGCACTTTGCCAGCTATCCGGACGTCGATCTGTTCGACATGCTCGCCAGCAACATGGTCGCCACCTGGCTGACGGTGGCCATCGCCGTGCTGATGTTCTACCTGTTCCCCGACGTCGAACCGCGGTCGCCGCGCCAGGCGCCGGCCAAGGACGCCCCCAGCCGGCGCCACGAGACGCTGCTCGGGGCCACGGTGGCGACCTTGTCCTTCGTGGTCTTCCAGACCTTCGACCTGAAGGACTCGCTGTCGGCGCAGATCGCCTCGATCCTGGTGTTGTTTCCCATGCACTGGAAGGGCGTGCACTTCGCCGGGCGCATCCGCGCCCTCGGTACGCTGCTCGGCTGTGCGCTGGCGGTGGGCTTGCAGGTGCTGCTCTACGATCACTACGACATCCTGCCCTTCGTCGCCCTGTTGCTGTGGATCTCGGCGATGTTCTGCGCGCGCATCCACATGCTGGAGAACGGCGTACCGGGGATCGGTTTCGGCGCGCTGACCACCCTGGCGATCGTCCTCGGCCAGTACCTGACGCCAACCCACGACATGATGTACAGCGTGCTCTACCGATTTACCTCGGTGTGCTTCGCGGTGCTGATCACGTTGATGACGGTGCTGGTGATCCACCTGTTCCTCAACCGCTTCGCCGCCACCCGGCACTACAGCCACTGAGGCCTCAGGCGCGCCGGCCCGACCAGTTGACCAGCGCGACGCCGAGCATCACCAGCAGCATGCCGCCGATCGCCGCCGGCGCCAGGCGCTCGTCGAACAGCAGCCAGGAGGCCAGCGCGGTCACTGGCGGCACCAGGTAGAACAGGCTCGCCACCTTTGACGCGGCGCCATGCCGGATCAGCGTGTAGAGCAGGCCGACGGCGCCGAACGAGAGTCCCAGCACCAGCCAGCCGAGGGTCAGCACGAACGGCGTGCTCCACTGCACCTCGCGGCTTTCGAAAAGCAGCGCGGCGAGGCCGAGCAGGGCGCCGCTGGCCAGGTACTGGACGACGCCGCCGGTGCGCAGGTCCATGCCGCCGCAGAAGCGCTTCTGGTACAGCGTGCCGCAGGTGATCGCCGCCAGTGCCACCAGCACCGCAGCCCAGGCCAGGCCGTCGGCGCCACCGTGGATGCGGCCGAGTACCACCAGGGCTACGCCAGCCAGGCCGAGCGCCAGTCCCAGCCATTGCCGGCGGCTGACCTGCTCGCCGAGCCAGATGCCGGCCAGGGCCGCGGTAGCCAGCGGTTGCAGGCCGACCAACAGGGAGGTCAGGCCGGCCGACATGCCGTGCTCGATGGCGAGGAACACCCCGCCCAGGTACAGGCCATGGACCAGCAGGCCGGCGACCGCGACATGCCCGGCCAGCCGTGCCGAGCCCGGCCAGGGCGCACCGCTGAGCAGGGCGAAGGCGGCCAGCAGGGTGGCCGCGAGGAGCAGGCGGATGGCCAGGAAGGTGAAGGGCTCGGCGTACGGCAGGCCGAACTTGGCGCCGAGGAATCCAGTGCTCCAGAGCAGCACGAAGAGCAGCGGCATGCCGCTGCCGAGCCAGGCGGGTGTGCGCATGCAAGGTCCTCGTCGGGAGGTGGCGGGACGGTCGTGGCGCCCCGCGCGTGTCGGTGTCAGTCCAGCAGCGAGCGGCCTCGCTCCAGGTAGGCGCGCATTTCCGTCTCGGGCACCATGCCGCCGCCGGTGGCCCAGACCAGGTGGGTGGCATTGGCCAGGCGCGCCGAGGTCAGCCCCATGCGTTCGCGATAGCCCTGCGGCTCACGGGTGACCCGGGCGATGCCCGGCGCGCCGGCCAGGGCCGAGGGTTCCAGGCGGATGCCCTGGCTGCGCTCGAGCAAGGCGAGCAGGCGGAACAACTCGTCGTCGTCCACCGTGTAGTAGCCGTCGAGCAGGCGCTGCATGGCGCGGCCGACGAAGCCCGACGGACGCCCCACCGCCAGGCCATCGGCGGCGGTGCGGTTGTCGATGCCGAAGTCCTGCACCGAAACCTGCTCGTGGCGGCCGGTATAGACGCCGAGGAACATGCAGGGCGAATGGGTCGGCTCGGCGAACAGGCAGTGCACCGCGTCGCCGAACGCCAGCTTGAGGCCGAAGGCCACCCCGCCGGGACCGCCGCCGACCCCGCAGGGCAGATGGACGAACAGCGGGTGCTCGCTGTCGACGCGGATGCCGGCGGCGTCCAACTGGCCGCGCAGTCGCTCGGCGGCGACGGCGTAGCCGAGGAACAGGTCGCGGGAGTTTTCGTCGTCGACGAAATGGGTGTAGGGATCGCCGGCCGCTTCGCGGCGGCCCTGTTCCACCGCGACACTGTAGTCGGAGGCGTACTCCACCACCGTCACGCCGTGGGCGCGCAGCTTGTCCTTCTTCCACTGGCGGGCGTCGGCGGACATGTGCACGCTGGCCTGGAAGCCCAGCGCGGCGCCGATGATGCCGATGGAAAGGCCCAGGTTGCCGGTGGAGCCCACCGCTATCCGGTGGCGGGCGAAGAATGCCCGGCAATCCGCCTCGGCCAGCCGCGAGTAGTCGTCGTCGAGGCCGACCAGGCCGTGCTCCAGGGCCAGGCGCTCGGCATGGGCGAGCACTTCATAGATGCCGCCGCGGGCCTTGATCGAGCCGGAGATCGGCAGGTGGCTATCGCGTTTCAGCCAGAGCCGGCCGGGCAGTTCGGCGGCGTAATGCTGGCGCAGGGCATCGTGGAAGGTGGCGACCTCGACCAGGTCGGACTCGATGATGCCGCCGCTGGCGGCGGTTTCCGGAAACAGCCGGGCGATCAGCGGGGCGAAGCGCTGCAGGCGGGCGCTGGCGTCGGCCACGTCGGCGGCGCCGAGGCCGACGTCGGCCAGGGCTTCGGCGCTCGGCGCGATGGCCGGGTTGAACCACTCGCTCGGACGCAGGGCGATGAGGTCGGCCAGGCGCGGGAATTCGGCGAGCCAGTCGGCCTTGGGTGTTCCGAGAATCAACGGCAGTACTCCTGTGGCGGGTAGGGCGGCGAAGGCACAGAGGATATACGCCTGGCCGGCGTTTTTCCTCGTACCCGGCAGGCAAGGCAGAACGCCTCTGCGGCGAAAGGCTTTGCACACGCGAGAATGTGCCGCATGCTTGATATCTTGAACAAGCGATGCGTATTTTGTACGCGGCCGCCGCCCGGTGCGGCATCCGCGATACCAACAAGGATAAGAAGTCATGACTATCGAAGGCCAAGGCTCACTCGCCGAACGGCTGGCTGGAGTTGAAGAAATCGAATGCGTCACCCCCGACCTCAACGGGGTGCCGCGCGGCAAGGTGATGACCGGCGAGGGCTTCCTCAGCGGCCGGCGCCTGCAGCTCGCCCGTGGCGTGCTGCTGCAATGCATCATGGGCGGCTACCCGCCGGCGCGCTTCTATGGCAGCGACGATGGCGACCTGGCGCTGGTCGCCGAGCCGACCCAGGTCCATCGCCTGCCCTGGAGCAACACTCCGCGCGCCTTCGCCATCTGCGATGCGCAGGAACTGGATGGCACGCCGTCCGGGCTGTCCACCCGCGGCCTGCTCAAGCAGGTGGTGGCGCGCTACGCCGCCCACGGCTGGCAACCGGTGGTGGCCACCGAACTGGAGTTCTTCGTCTTCGCCCCGAACACCGATCCCAACGAGCCGTTCCAGGCCCCGCTGGGGCCGGATGGCCGGCGCGAGCTGGGCTATTCGGCCTTCAGCGTGTCTTCCAACAACGGCCTGCGGCCGTTCTTCGAGGACGTCTACCGCTGCATGGATGCGCTGGGCCTGGTGCGCGACACCTTCATGCACGAGATGGGCACCAGCCAGTTCGAGATCAACTTCCTGCATGGCGACCCGGTCCTGCTGGCCGACCAGACCTTCCTGTTCAAGCACCTGCTCAAGGAGGTCGCGCTCAAGCACGGCCTGATCGTGGTGTGCATGGCCAAGCCGCTGGCGAAGACGCCGGGCAGCTCGATGCACATCCACCAGAGCATCGTCGAACTGGACGGCGGGCGAAACATCTTCAGCGAAGCCGATGGCGAGCCTTCCGCCGCGTTCCGCCACTTCATCGGCGGCCAGCAGGCCTGCCTGGCGGACTTCACGCCCTTCTTCGCGCCGCATGTGAACTCCTTCCAGCGCCTCTGCCATCCCTACGCTTCGCCGAACAACGCCTGCTGGTCCCACGACAACCGCGCCGCCGGCCTGCGCATCCCGGCCAGCGGAGCCTCCGCGCGGCGCGTCGAGAATCGCCTGCCGGGCGCCGACGCCAACCCTTACCTGGCCATCGCCGCCAGCCTGGCCGCCGGTCTCTACGGCCTGGAGCACGAACTGGAGCCGAGCCCGGCGATCCAGGGTGAGTTCGAGGTACCGGAGGAGTTGACCCTGCCTTGCACCATGTACGACGCCCTGCGGCGCCTGAAAGGCAGCGCGCTGGCGCGCGAACTGTTCGGCAGCGAGTTCGTCGAAGGCTACGTGGCGACCAAGAGCATGGAGCTGACCAGCTTCTTCGACGAGATCAGCCCCTGGGAGCGTCGCGTCCTGGCAGCCCAGGCCTGATCCACCGTGGTACTTTCCTAGCCCTGTGTCACCCCCTGCCGCCTCGCGGCGGCAGGGTCGTGGTGTCGGGTGCCGGCTTCGGCATCCCGCGTCCTGTCCCGGGGCCTCCCCGGGACTCCAACGCTGTGCGAGCCGGGCAGTCCGCGAGCGGCGCCGGCTCCCTTGTACGGGACCGGAGGTCCGATGCGGCGGATTTTCTTCTCTTTTCGCGCTCTCTATTTCGCTACCCTGCTGATGCTCACCGGCTCCGGCCTGCTCAGCACCTACCTGGCGCTGCGCCTGGCGGCGGACAAGGTCGACGGCCTGTGGGTCGGCGCGCTGATGGCAGCCAACTACTTCGGCCTGGTGCTGGGCGGCAAGGTCGGTCACCGGCTGATCGCCCGGGTCGGACACATCCGCGCCTACGTCGCCTGCGCCGGGGTGGTCACCGCCGCGGTCCTCGGCCATGGCCTGCTGCCCTGGCTGCCGGCCTGGATCGCCTTGCGCATGGTGATGGGCCTGGGCCTGATGTGCCAGTACATGGTGATCGAGAGCTGGCTCAACGAGCAGGCCGATGCCAGCCAGCGCGGCGCGGTGTTCGGCGGCTACATGGCGGCTTCCTACCTGGGCCTGGTGCTCGGCCAGATGATCCTGGTGGCGCATCCGCAACTGGGGCCGGAGTTGCTGATGCTGGTGGCCTTCTGCTTCGCCCTGTGCCTGGTGCCGCTGGCCCTGACCCACAAGATCCACCCCGCAGCGCTGCGCCCGGCGCCGCTCGAACCACGTTTCTTCATCCGCCGGGTGCCGCAGTCGCTGACCACCGTATTGGTCTCGGGGCTGGTGGTCGGCTCCTTCTATGGCCTGGCGCCGCTGTATGCCAACCAGTTGGGGTTGCCCAACGAGCAGGTCGGCCTGTACATGGGCGCCTGCATCTTCGCCGGGCTGCTGGTGCAGTGGCCGCTCGGCTGGCTGTCCGACCGTCGCGACCGCGCCTGGCTGATCCGCGCCTGCGCCATCCTGCTGTGCCTGTTCGCCTTGCCGCTGGCATTGTTGCAACAGATGCCGCTGGCGTTGCTGCTGGCCCTGGGAATCGCCGCGAGCATGTTGCAGTTCACCCTCTATCCGCTGGCAGTGGCCTTTTCCAACGACCATGTGGAGACCGAGCGACGGGTTTCGCTGACCGCCATGCTGCTGGTGACCTTCGGCGTCGGCGCCTGCATCGGGCCGCTGGCGGCCGGCGCGCTGATGCGGCTGTTTGGCGCTAACATGCTATATGCGTTCGTCAGCGCCTGCGCGCTGATCCTGGTCTGGCGGGTCCATCCGGAGAAGGTCAGCGGCCTGCACCGGGTCGACGACGCGCCGCTGCACCACGTGCCGACCCCGGACAACATGACCAGCTCCCCGCTGGTCGCGGCGCTCGATCCGCGGGTAGACGAACAGGCGGTGCAGGAGCAGATGGTCGATGGCGAGCCCGACGCGCCGCAGGCCGACGGTGCGACGCAGAACTGAACTCCGCTCGCCGCGGGAGCCGATAGGCAGGAGAGGTTGCGATGAGTCCGACGCTTTCCCTTCACCTGATGGTGCGCAACCTGCCGCCCGGGCAGCGGCGGCCGAAGATCGCCCAGGCCATCGGCGAGGAGAGCGCGGGACGCTTGCAGCGGGTATTGCTGGAACGCGCCCTGCGCCTGCCCGATCGCGGTTTCAGCGCCCGCATCCTCTGGTTCGACGACGATCTGGACAGCGATCTGCAGGCGCTGGCGGTGGCATTGGGCTGGAGCCTGATGAGCCAGCCGGCCGGCGACCCCGGCGAGCGCATGCGGCGTATCGCGGCGCTGGGGTTGGCGGAAAGCGAGGCGGTACTGCTGATTCGCCACGACTGCCCGGTGCTGGACGGCGACTACCTGGAAGCGGCCTGCACCGCCCTGGGCCGCCACCAGGCGGTGCTGGGGCCGGTGGAGCGGGGCGGCTACGCGCTGCTCGGCCTGACCCGGGTCGACCCGCTGTTGTTCGAGTCGATGCCCTGGGGCGGAGACCGCCTGCTGGCGCTCACCTGCGAGCGTCTCCGGCAACTGGGCTGGGAGCATCACCTGTTGCCGGCGCTCTGGGACGTCGACCGTCCCGAGGACCTGCCGCGCCTGGCGGCGCTGGGGCTGGTCCTGTGAAACTCAGAACAGTTCGTCTTTCTCGAAGCGCCGCGCTTCGCGCTGTAACTGGTAGACGAAGCGATCCACCTGACGCTGGGCGAGGCCGCTCATCTCGCTGAAGCGGACGCCGGCGAAGGTCGCGTCGAGCTTTTCGTCGAAGCGCACGTGACGCAGTTCGATCGCGCTACTGATCGCGCCCTGTGGCAGCTGGGCGCTGAAGTCTTCGTAGATCTCGCCGGGATGCAGGCGTTCGGCGACATTGCCGGCGAAGCGCAGCTTGGCGCCGGTGGCGGAGATATCCAGCAGTTGTCCGCTCAGCGGCGCGCGGAGTTTTTCCCCGGCGATTTCCGCGGCGATCGGCTGGCTCTGCTTGATGCTGGCGCGGTAGGCGTTGCGGCGCTGGTGGTAGAGCACTTCGGCGGGAAGGGCGGCCCAGTAGCAGGGGACGCCGTCGTGTTCGCCGAACTGCACCGGGCGCTCGCATTCCCAGGCGATACGCACGCCTTCGTGGAAGGCTTCGACGCGAAACGCCTCGCCGTTCTGCAGGAAACGTTCGCCGGTGTTGGGGATGAGTTCGTCCAGCGCGACCATCCCGCGGTCGCGGTCGATGTCCACCAGGAAGCTCTGGAAGCGCTGGTTGCGATCGGCAAAGGTGATCAGCAGGGAGTCGCGGCTATCCTGCAGCAGGCGCAGGTTGGCCTGGATTTCCACGGGGGCCTTGAGCACCTTCGGGGGTTGCGGCCCCGCTTCTTCGACGAACGGGTTGGGCACCTTCAATGCTCTCCTGGGGCACGAATGCCTCAATGATAGCACTGTGCCTTGATACGTGTGCTGGTCGGGTTCAGGCCTGGCTGAGCGGACGTTGCCGGCTGCTCGAGGCGGTGCCGCCGCGGCTGTCGTACAGGCTCGGGGCGTCCTGGCCGCGGAGGATGTTCAGCAGGCTGCCGGTGGAAGCCTGGTTGGCGCGGATGATCCGCCCGTTGCGCAGATTGGCCTGCTGGCAACGCTCCAGCAGTTCGCCCAGTTCGTCGCCGCGCGCCAGCAGCTCGGCGCCATCCGCGCGCTCGCGGGCATAGCGGGCAAGGCCTTCGCGGTCGAGGGAAACGCCGGCTTCGCGGAGGATTTCCGCGCGGGCCCGGCCATTTCGCTCCAGTTGCTGCATCAGTGGCTGCTTGGCCCCGAGAAGCTGTTGCAGGACCGGCAGCTCGCGCCGTTCCAGGGCCTGGAATTCTTCGTCGACCAACTGCAGGAGTTGGCTGGCGTGGCCGATATCCTCGGCGAACAGATCGAGCAGGGTAGGGGAGTCAGGCATCTCGGGCTCGGGAGTTCATTCGGCGTCCAATGTCCTCCAGCGCGTCCTTCGAGGTCAGCGCTGGGATTCGAAGTCGAGCAGCTTGCTGGCAACACGCTCGCTGTCGACCTGATAGGTGCCATCGGCGATCGCTTGCTTGATCCGGGCAACCTTATCGTTGTCGACCACCGGCAGGGTCTGCAGCTGGTCCGTGACTTTCTGCATGTTCTGGGCGGTTTCGCTGATCTGCACCGACTCGCCGCTCTTCGGAGCGGAAGTCGCGGCCTGGCCTGCCTTGTCGGCGCCAGTGGCGTCGGGGCGACCTGCGGCGGTGCTGCCGGTACGGCCGGTGGTGGCTGGCGTGCTGCCGGGATTCAGCCGGTTGAAGTCGATGACCATGGTTGTAAACCTCGAAGGTATTGGACGCTTGCCTAGCTTTTCGGCGAAGGCTTGAAAAACTTTAGGACTTATTTTCGTGCGTCGTTTCCCAGTTTAGAGAAACCCGCCGGGGTAGCGCCAGCGCTACCGGCCACGGCTTTCCCTCTACATATTCACCTCGACCGTGCCGGGTTCTATCACGCGGGCCTTGATTATCCGCTGCGAGCGCAGGTTGCGCACGCGGATCTGCTGGCCCGGGGCGCCATCGGACAGCGCCTCGCCGGGCATCTTGACGTTGATGGTGGCGGTGCGTGCGAGGATCACCACCTGGTCGCCCTTGCGCACGGCCTCGGCCTGCTCGAGGAAGACCGGCGCCAGCACCTGGTCGTTGACCACCGGTCGGCGCAGCTTCTGCCCGACGACGCGGGCCGGATCGGTCAGGTAGCCCTGGGTCAGCAGGCCGACGTCGCGCTCGACCAGGGCGATGTCGGCATCCTCCAGCACGTGCGCGCGCTTGAGTGGCTGCACCGCGACCACTACCTGGCGGAACAGTTTCACCTGCGCCGGCATGAAGATGGTCCAGGGCGCACTGCCTTCGCAACTGATGCGCACGGTGACCCTGCCGATCGGTTGTGCCGGACTTTCCTGGCTGAGCGTCAAGTCCCTGTCGCATTCGGCCAGGCGCAAGCGCGGGTCGACGCGATTGACCTGAATCTGGTAGCGCCCGTCGAGTCCGCTATTCTGCAGATATTCTTCTACCTTGAATTCAAGAAACCCCTGGGTGGAGCCGATAAGTACCTCGGGAGCGGTAAAACCCTGGGCCTGGCTGTTGTTAGCCGCGCACAGGTAGCCGAGCCCGAGCAAAACGGGTAAAAACCGTAGAGAAGTATGGCTACATGCCATTATTCGTCGAAAAACTGTCGTTGCCTGTTTCATGCAACGGGTTAAGCAATGGTCGTGCCGGAGTCCGGCACGACCGTCTGAGGGGAGCGCCAATGGCCGGTGTTTTGGATTCAGTCAACCAGCGTACGCAGTTGGTCGGACAGAACCGTCTGGAGCTGCTTCTGTTCCGCCTGGACGGCAACCAGCTCTACGGCATCAACGTGTTCAAGGTGAAAGAGGTGTTGCAGTGCCCGCGCCTGACGGTGATGCCCAAGTCCAGCCCGGTGGTGCGCGGGGTGGCGAACATCCGCGGAGGCACCATTCCGATCCTCGACCTGGCGCTGGCCACCGGCCGCCGCGGGTTGCAGGACCTGACCAACAGCTTCGCGATCATCACCGAGTACAACACCAAGGTGCAGGGCTTCCTGGTGCGCTCGGTGGAGCGCATCGTCAACATGAACTGGGAAGAGATCCATCCGCCACCCAAGGGCGCCGGCCGCGAGCATTACCTGACCGCGGTGACCCGGGTGGACAAGCAGTTGGTGGAAATCATCGACGTGGAAAAAGTGCTCGCGGAGGTCGCACCGACGTCCGAGGAAGTGTCCCACGGAGTGGTGGACGCCGAGACCCAGAGCCGCGCGGTGACCAAGCGGGTGCTGGTGGTGGACGATTCGTCGGTGGCGCGCAAGCAGGTAATCCGTTGCCTGGAGGCGGTCGGCGTGGAAATGACCGCGCTCAACGACGGGCGCCAGGCCCTGGAGTACCTGCAGAACATGCTCTCCGAGGGACGGCGTCCGGAAGACGAGCTGCTGATGCTGATCTCCGACATCGAAATGCCGGAAATGGACGGTTATACCCTGACGGCGGAAATCCGTAGCGATCCCCGCCTGCAGAAACTGCACATTCTCTTGCATACTTCGTTGTCCGGGGTCTTCAACCAGGCGATGGTGAAGAAGGTCGGTGCGGACGACTTCCTCGCCAAGTTCCGTCCGGACGATCTGGCGGCGCGGGTGGTGGAGCGGATCAAGGCGGTGGACGCGGGCTGAGCGATCGGCCCTCGACAACAATGTGAATACGGGCGACCGGCTGCGTTCCGGTCGCCCAGGGCGAAGAGGCTTATGCGTGTCGGCAGCTAATGCGGATTTCGAGTTGTTCAGGGTCTTCCTCGAGAAGACCTGCGGCATTGTGCTGGGCAGCAACAAGCAGTACCTGGTCTCGAGCCGGCTGAACAAGCTGATGGAGCAGCAGGGCATCAAGAGCCTGGGAGAGCTGGTGCAGCGCATCCAGACCCAGCGCGGCGGCCTGCGCGAGATGGTGGTGGACGCGATGACCACCAACGAGACCCTGTGGTTTCGCGATACCTACCCGTTCGAGGTGCTCAAGCAGCGGGTTCTTCCCGAACTGATCAAGGCCAACGGCGGGCAGCGCCTGCGGATCTGGTCGGCGGCCTGTTCGTCAGGCCAGGAGCCGTACTCGCTGTCGATGGCCATCGACGAGTTCGAGAAGACCAACCTGGGGCAGTTGAAGGCGGGCGTGCAGATCGTCGCCACCGACCTGTCGGGGTCGATGCTCACCGCCGCCAAGGCCGGCGAATACGACACCCTGGCGATGGGCCGCGGTCTGTCCCCGGAGCGTCTGCAACGCTATTTCGACGCCAAGGGACCGGGGCGCTGGGCGGTCAAGCCGGCGATCCGCAGCCGCGTCGAGTTCCGTGCCCTGAACCTGCTGGACAGCTACGCCAGCCTCGGCAAGTTCGACATGGTGTTCTGCCGCAACGTGCTGATCTATTTCTCCGCCGAGGTGAAGCGCGACATCCTGCTGCGCATCCATGGCACGCTCAAGCCTGGCGGCTACCTGTTCCTCGGCGCCTCCGAGGCGTTGAACAACCTGCCCGACCACTACCAGATGGTGCAGTGCAGCCCGGGCATCATCTACCGGGCCAAGTAGCGCAAGGAAGCGGACCCGCGCCAGGTTGCGCCGGGGGTGACCTGGCAGCCTGGCGCGGGTCCGCTTGGGACGGGCAGGTGGGACGAGACTTTCGCCCACTGCCCAGGCTCCGAGCGCCACGCGCGGCGGCGCCGTCGCAGCCCGCTCGGCACAGGACGGCTGGCTCGGAGCGGGGCAGTTTAGGACTGCGCGATCTAGTTGTATTGACAGATATTTCTGATAGTCAGGTGATCTGGCAAGTTGCCGCTTTGCCGGGGAACTGCTTACATGATTCAAGCCTTCCCTCGATCCGCCACGCCTACCAGGAGACTTCCATGGCCATCACTGCGCTGCCCTCGGCCGATGGGCAAGAGTTGACCATCCAGATCCAGGGGCGCTTCGACTTCGGGGCCCATCAGGATTTCCGCGACGCCTACGAGCGCGTCGCGATCACTCCGCGACGCTATGTCGTCGACCTGCGCAACGCCACCTACCTGGACAGCTCGGCCCTCGGCATGCTCCTGCTGCTGCGCGACCACGCCGGCGGCGAGAACGCGCAGATCAGCCTGGCGAACTGCAGCCCGGAAGTGCGCAAGATCCTCGCCATCTCCAACTTCGAGCAGTTGTTCAAGATCAGCTGAGATGAATCCCCCGGCGGCGCGGATCGAGAGCCTGACGATTCTCATCGCCGAGGACAACGCGGCCGACCGCCTGCTGCTGTCGACCATCGTCAGCCGCCAGGGGCATCGCGTGCTGACCGCCGGCAACGGCCTGGAGGCGGTGGCGCTGTTCGAGACCGAGCGGCCGCAACTGGTCCTGATGGACGTGATGATGCCGGTGATGGATGGCTTCGAGGCTGCCCGGCGGATCAAGCAGCAGGCCGGCGAGGAGTTGGTGCCGATCATCTTCCTCACCTCCCTCAGCGAAACCGAGGCGCTGGTGCAGAGCCTGGAGGCGGGCGGCGACGACTTCCTCTCCAAGCCGTACAACCGGGTGATCCTCGAAGCCAAGATCAACGCCATGGGACGCCTGCACCTGCTGCAACGAACGGTGCTGGAGCAGCGCGACCTGATCGTCCGGCACAACGAGCACCTGCTCAACGAACAGCGGGTGGCCAAGGCGGTGTTCGACAAGGTGGCCCATTCCGGCTGCCTGAACGCCAGCAACGTGCGCTACCTGCAATCGCCCCTCGCGCTGTTCAACGGCGACCTGCTGCTGGCCGCCTACAAGCCGTCCGGCGGCATGCACGTGCTGCTCGGCGACTTCACCGGCCACGGCCTGCCGGCGGCGATCGGCGCGATGCCGCTGGCCGAGGTGTTCTACGGGATGACCGCCAAGGGCTATCCGATGGCCGACATCCTCCGCGAGATGAACGCCAAGCTGAAGCGCATCCTGCCGGTCGGCGTGTTCTGCTGCGCCACCTTGCTCAACCTGAGCTTCCAGCGCGAACTGGTGGAGGTCTGGAACGGCGGCTTGCCGGACGGCTACCTGCTGCGCGCCGCCAGCGGCGAGCGGGTCGCCCTGGTGTCCCGCCACCTGCCGCTGGGAATCCTCGAACCGGCGGCGTTCAGCGACCGTTGCGAAACCTATCCGCTGGATATCGAAGATCGGATATTCCTGTTTTCCGACGGGGTCCTCGAGGCCAGCAACAAGGCTGGCGAGATGTTCGGCGAGGCGCGGCTGCTCCAGCTGTTCGAGCGCAATCGCCAGCCGTCCGCGCTGTTCGACGAGATCCAGCGCAGCCTGGCGCAGTTCCGCGGCGCGGTGCAGGACGACGTGAGCATGCTCGAAGTGCGGCTGCAGCCGGATAGCGGCCTGCAATGCCCGCCGCTGGCGTTTTCCGATAGCGGCGTGAGCAGTCCGCTGGACTGGTCGGTGAGCTTCGAATTCCGCGCCGAAACCCTCAAGCATTTCAACCCGCTGCCCCATGTGCTGCAACTGCTGCTCGAGGTCCACGACCTGCGCGCGCGCGGCGGCGCGCTGTATACGGTGCTCGCCGAACTCTATTCGAACGCCCTGGAACATGGCGTCATCGGCCTCGATTCGACGATGAAGAGCGACGCGGCGGGATTCGCCCGCTATTACCAGGAGCGGGTCAGCCGCCTGCAGGCCTTGTGCGACGGCTACGTGCGACTGCACCTGGACCTGGCGCCGCATGGCGCGGGGGGGCGTCTGCTGGTGCGGGTCGAGGACAGCGGCGAAGGTTTCGACGTGGAGCGCGCGCTGAATGCCGTGGAGCGCCAGGAACGCCTCTGCGGCAGGGGTTTGCGCCTGATCCGCGAATTGTCCGATCGTTGCCAGTGGTCGGCCGACGGAAAGGTGGTGTCCGTGGAGTTTTTCTGGTCGCCTCAGGCATAATCGCGCTTTCGTCGCGGTGCTCCTAATGGGTAGGGCATCGGAAGTCGACTTCAGGGAGCGATCGAATGTCCGCGCCGCATCTCGATGATCGTGTTCTGGCTTCGCTGCAGGAGGTCATGGAGGACGAATATCCGGTCCTGCTGGATACCTTCGTGCTCGACTCCGAGGAGCGCCTGCGCAGCCTGCATGCCGCCCTTCAGGCCGGCGATGCCCAGGCTTTGCGGCATACCGCACACAGCTTCAAGGGAGGCAGCAGCAACATGGGCGCGGTACTCCTCGCCGGCTACTGCAAGGAGCTGGAGGAAAGCGCCAGGCGCGGCGACCTGCAACGGGCGCCGGCGCTGATCGAACAGATGGAGCGCGAATTCGCCATCGTCCGCATCCTTTTCAAACAGGAACGTCAGCGCTATCGCTGAGGTTTTCGTCCTTTCCGGCGACAAGGTACCGGCCCGATCGAGCCTCCCTGGCGTATAATGCGCCGCTCGATTTGGAGTCCTTCATGCGCGAGCAAGCCCTACGCATCCTCAAAGACGTTTTCGGTTACGACGCCTTCCGTGGCAACCAGGCACGGATCATCGAGCGGGTAGCCGAGGGTGGCGATGCGCTGGTACTGATGCCCACCGGCGGTGGCAAGTCCCTGTGTTTCCAGGTCCCGGCGCTGCTGCGCGAAGGCCTGACGGTGGTGGTGTCGCCGCTGATCGCGCTGATGGAGGACCAGGTCGCCACCCTGGACGAACTCGGCGTGCCGGCGGTGGCGCTGAACTCCACCCTCAACCCCGAGCAGCAGCGGGACATCGCCGAGCGCCTGCAGCGTGGCGAGATCAAGCTGCTCTACCTGGCACCGGAGCGGTTGGTCCAGCCGCGCATGCTGGCCTTCCTGCAACGACTGCCGGTCGGCCTGTTCGCCATCGACGAAGCGCACTGCGTGTCGCAATGGGGCCATGACTTCCGTCCCGAATACCTGCAGCTCGGCCAGCTTGCCGAGCTGTTCCCGCAGGTGCCGCGGATCGCCCTGACCGCCACCGCGGACATGCGTACCCGCGAGGAGATGATCCAGCGCCTGCACCTGCAGAACGCCGAGCAGTTCCTCTCCAGCTTCGACCGGCCGAACATCTTCTACCGCATCGTGCCCAAGGAGCAGCCGCGCAAGCAGTTGCTCGGCTTCCTCTCCGAGCGGCGCGGCGATGCCGGCATCGTCTACTGCCTGTCGCGGAAGAAGGTCGAGGAGGTCGCGGAATTCCTTGGCAACCAGGGCTTCCCCGCGCTGCCGTATCACGCCGGACTGTCCAACGAACTGCGTGCCCACCACCAGAAGCGCTTCCTCAACGAGGAAGGCTTGATCATGGTGGCGACCATCGCCTTCGGCATGGGCATCGACAAGCCCAACGTGCGTTTCGTCGCCCACCTCGACCTGCCCAAGAGCCTCGAGGCCTATTACCAGGAAACCGGCCGCGCCGGCCGCGATGGCCTGCCGGCCGACGCCTGGATGGCCTACGGCCTGCAGGACGTCCTGCTGCTGCGGCAGATGATGCAGAGTTCCGAGGGCGACGAGCGGCACAAGCGCGTCGAGCGGCACAAGCTGGAAGCCATGCTGGCGCTCTGCGAGGAAACCCGTTGCCGGCGCCAGGCGCTGCTGGCCTATTTCGACGAGGAGATGCCGCAGCCCTGCGGGCATTGCGACAACTGCGTGGACGGCGTGGAAACCTGGGATGCCACCGAATCCGCGCGCCAGGCGCTGTCGGCGATCTACCGCAGCGGCCAGCGCTACGGCGTCGGCCATCTGGTGGATATCCTGCTCGGCCGCGAGACCGAGAAGATCCGCAGTCTCGGCCACCAGCACCTGGCGGTGTTCGGGATTGGCAAGGGGCGTGGCGAAGACGAATGGCGGACCCTGTTCCGCCAGTTGGTCGCGCGCGGCCTGGCCGACGTCGACCTGGACGGCTTCGGCGGCCTGCGCCTGACCGAGGCCTGTCGTCCGCTGCTGCGGGGCGAGGTGCGGCTGGAGCTGCGCCGCGACCTCAAACCCCAGCGCGCCAAGGGCTCCTCCAGCGGCGGCGCCAGCGCCGCCAGCCAATTGGTGCGCAGCGAAGAGCGGGAAATGTGGGAGGCCCTGCGCGCGCTGCGGCGCAAGCTGGCCGAAGAGCATTCGGTGCCGCCCTATGTGATCTTCCCCGACGCGACCCTGCTGGAAATGCTCCGCAGCCAGCCGCGCTCGCTATCCGACATGGCCCAGGTCAGCGGGGTCGGCGCGCGCAAGCTGGAGCGCTACGGCCAGGCCTTCCTCGATGTCCTCACCGACTCGCCGGCGGCGCCCGCCGCGCCGCCGCAGGACCTGCGCCACGAATTGGCCAGCCTGGCCTGTGCGGGGATGACCCCGGCGCAGATAGCCCGCCAGCTCAATTGCAGCGAGAAGAACGTCTACGCGATGCTCGCCGAGGCCATCGCCGGTCAGCAGGTGAGCCTGGAGCAGGCGCTGGATCTGCCCGAGGAACTCCTCGGCGAAATCCAGGACGCCTTCCTCGAGGAAGACGGCGAACTGCCGCCGGTGGCGGCGCTGGAGGAGCGTTTCGGCAAGCGGGTGCCGAGTGGCGTGCTGCACTGCGTGCGCGCCGCCCTGCAGGTGGAACTGGAGTCGTGATATGGCCATTTGCCGGTATTTTCTGACGCCAATCTTGTGACGTCCTTCGCAAGCGTCTACTGTGACGCCAAGCCCTCCAAGAGAAGAGGTGTGCGTGACACAGAAGGACCGGTTGGACGACTCCCGTTCCAATCTCTATGCCGACCAATTGAACCGCGGTTTCCGCGGTCTGCGTTTCCTTCCCGAACTGGAGCGTGACTACCGGCGCTACATGCTGGAGGACAGCTTCGCGCTGAAACGCATCGCCCTCAGCGTCGGCATGCTCGTCTGGCTGGCGTTCATCGGCATCGACCTGCTGATCCTCGCTGGTCCCCCGCTGTGGGGCGTACTGGCGGTGCGCCTTGGCGTGCTGGTCCTGCTGCTGGTCTGCGGCTGCCTGATCATGCTGCGCCGGCACATCCAACTGATGGTGCCGCTGAGCATCGCCTGCGTCCTCGCCCTTGGCGTCGGTGCGGCGGCGGTGGTCGGCCTGGCGCACCGGGCGGATCCCGGCTATCCCTACGAAGGCCTGCTGCTGGTCAGTTTCGCCGCCTATTTCCTCGCCGGCCTGCGGTTGTCGCAGGCATTGAGCTGTGCGTTGGTGGTGCTGCTCGCCTACCTGGGTTTCGAGTGGTGGGCGGGTACCCAGGAGCCGCTGGGCAACAACCTGCTGTTCCTGCTGTTCGGTAACCTGATCGGCGCGGTCGGCTGCTACCTGCTGGAGTTCAAGTCGCGCGAGCATTTCCTCATCAGCCGCCTGTTGCGGGTGATGGCCGACCACGACAGCCTGACCGGCCTGCACAACCGGCGCAGCTTCAACCAGCACCTCGACCGCCTCTGGCGCCAGGCCCAGCGCGAACAGAAGACCCTGGCGCTGCTGCTTTGCGACGTCGACCATTTCAAGGCCTATAACGACCGCTACGGACACCAGGCTGGCGATGCGGTCTTGCAGCGCATCGGCGCGGTGTTCGAGGCGAATGCCAGGCGTCCGCTGGACATGGCGGTGCGCCTGGGCGGCGAAGAGTTCGCCCTGTTGCTGTACGGCGCCAACGAGCACGAGGCGAGGCTGCGCGCGGAAGCGCTGCGCGCACAGGTCCAGGCGCTGCGCATGGAGCACGAGGCGTCGGACACGGCGCGCGAAGTGACCCTGTCGGTCGGCGTGTCCTGCCTGTGGCCGACCCCGGGCAACGACCTGAAGCGTCTCTACGATCTCTACGAGCATGCCGATCGCGCGCTTTACGAAGCCAAGGCGTTCGGCCGCAACCAGGTGGTGGCCTGAGTCCATGGCCGATTTTGTCCCTGTGGCTGGCGCCGCCGGTGACTGCGGGACGAGGCGGCGAATGCTAGGTTCGACAGGAAAAAATGCCAGACACGGCCGCTCTTCGCAGAGCTGCCGGCCCCACCGCGAGACGACTTCCGGACGGACCCCATGCAGCGCTTGATCCAGGCCAACGGCCAACCGCACTACGGCATCTTCCCGAGTGCCCCGCAGCACATCAATTACCGCGATTTCGACTTCCGTTCGCCGATGGGCCGGCGCGTGGGGGCCCTGGGCAAATGGCGACGCTTCCATCAGTTCCAGTACTTCGGCCTGATCAGCCCGGAGCTGATCGGCGGCTGCGCCCTGGCCCAGCTGAGCTTGCTTGGCGTCGGCTTCGTCTACCTCTACCAGCCTTCCAGCGGACGCATGCTGGAGCGGCGCTTCAAGCTGCCGCTGGGGTTCGGAACCCGGTTTTCCCAGACCCCGGACGACGGCGTCTGCGAACTGCGCCAGGGGCGCAACCTGCTACGCCTGGAGAACCGTATGGCTCACCGGGAGAAACGCCTGCTGGTGGAACTCGACGATGGCACCCGCATCGACGCCTGCTTCAGCGAGGAGGCGCCGAGCTTCCAGCCGATGTGCCTGTGTACGCCGACCGCGGTGAACGGCTGGGTCTACGCGCAGAAGGTGGCCGGCGTGCGCTGTCGCGGCGACGTGCGCAGCGCCCTCGGCGACCACGACCTGCAGGCGCTGGACGCCTTCGCCCATCACGACTGGTCGGCGGGCTACATGCGCCCGGAAACCTTCTGGAACTGGGCTTGCCTGTCCGGCGAGGCGGACGGCTTGCGGGTCGGCCTGAACCTGTCGTGCGGGGTCAACGAGACCAGCTTCACCGAGAACTGCTACTGGCTGGACGGCGAACTGCTGAAGGTCGACAGCGTGCGCTTCGACTTCGACCGCGACCAGCCGCTGCGGCCCTGGACCATCCGTTCATACGATGGCCAGGTGGAGCTGCGCTTCGAGGCTCACGGCATGCATCAGGAGCGGCTGAACCTCGGTCTGCTGGCGAGCAACTTCAAGCAGATATTCGGTTGTTTCAGCGGTGTGCTGCGTCCGCGAGGTCGTGCCGAGGTGAGGATCGAGCGGCTCTGGGGCTTCGTCGAGGACCAGTACGCGAAGTGGTAGACAGGGCCTGGCCTGGGCATATCGTGCGACAATTTGTCATTGTACGGGGGGGAATTGGACGGGCATTATTAGCCGACTAATAATTAGTCAAATGAAATATCGGACCTCCTTTTTCCTATGGCTCAGACAGACAAGCACTATTTCGGCACCTTGCTAGCCCAGACTTCCCGTGCTTGGCGCGCTGAACTCGACCGCCGCCTCAGTCACCTCGGCCTGTCCCAGGCGCGCTGGTTGGTGTTGTTGCATCTGGCGCGCCATCGCGATTCGCCCACCCAGCGCGAGTTGGCCCAATCGGTCGGGGTCGAAGGCCCGACCCTGGCGCGGCTGCTCGACGGCCTCGAGTCCCAGGGCCTGGTACGGCGCCTGGCGGTGGCGGAGGACCGGCGGGCCAAGCACATCGTGCTGACGCCCAAGGCCGATGTGCTGATCGCCGATATCGAGGCCATCGCCGCCAGCGTTCGCAACGACGTACTGACCGGCATCGACGAGTCCGAGCAGGCGCTGTGCCAGCAGGTGCTCTTGCGAATCCTGGCGAACCTGGAAAAGCGCTGAGCACTGCGTCACGAAATTCCGCTAGAATCGCCATTTTTATGGCATCACCTCCTGGGCTTTCGTCCGAAAGCCCTCTACAGAGGTTTTCGTCGGTTTTCTGACGAAAAATCTTGACCGTTTCCACGGCATTCCTCTATTCAGTGATGGCAAAAAGCCATGTCTTGCGCCATGTGGTGCGTTCAGCCCTGTACGGGGCGAAATTCGGGCTAACATGAAATAGATGTAGCAGTCGACCGCTGGCCGGCTGTGTGCTCGAAGTGCGGAGAAAAGAACGGAATGCCCGGTAAAGCCTTGCGTGTCATGTTGTGTGCCTGGTCGTGCCTGTTGGCCGGGCAGGCGAGCGCCCTGGGAGTGGGAGACATCACCCTGCATTCGGCGCTCAACCAGCCGCTGGATGCGGATATCGAACTGCTCGACGTCGGCGATCTCGGCGCGGACGAGATCGAGGTCCGCCTGGCGGGCGCCGACGTCTTCGCCGCGGCCGGGGTGGAACGCTTGCAGTTCCTCAACGAGCTGCGTTTCAGTCCGCTGCTCCAGGGGCGCGGTGGCAATCGCATCCATGTGTCCTCGAGCCGACCGGTGCAGGAGCCCTACCTGAATTTCCTGGTGGAGGTGGCACGCCCCAACGGCCGCATCGTGCGCGAATTCACCGTACTGCTCGATCCACTCGGTTATACGACGCGCATGCTTCCGGCCGCGCGCAGCGGGATCGAGCCGCAGCGGCAATCCTCGACGCTGGCGCCCGCGCCGCGTAGTGCCGCGGCCGTCGTAGACCCGGCACTGCTGGAGCCGGGCGAGGAATACCTGGCTCGCCCCAACGACAACCTCTGGGCCATCAGCGGACGCCTGCGTGGTGCCGGCAACGCCGATCGCGCGCAACTCATGGAGGCCCTGTACCAGCTCAATCCGCAGGCCTTCGTCAATGCCGACCGGCACCGGCTCAAGGCCGGCGCGCGCCTGCGCCTGCCGGCCGGCTACCAGCCGGAGCGAGGCGCGCCCGGCGCCGTGAAGGAGGCGGCCGTGGAAGTCCTGCCGCCAGCCGATGCCGCCGTGGTGGAAAACGCTCCGGCGGCTCTCGTCGAGGCGCAGCGCCAGGCGGATGCCGAGGCCGAGGCGTTGGCCCGGCAACGGGAGGAACTGAGCCAGCGGATGGACGATCTGCAACGCCAGTTGCAGGCCTTGCAGGAACAACTGCAGCAGCGCGATCACCAGGTCGCCGAACTGCAACAGCAACTGGCCCGGCGCCAGGCGGTGCGGCCCGCGGCACCGCCGCCCGCCGCGGCCGCGCCTTCGGTTGCGCAACCGGTTGAAACGCCGACGGACTCGCAGTACTGGCGCTGGATGATCGTCCTGCTGCTGGTCCTCGCTCTGCTCGGCGTGTTGCTGTTGCGTCGCCGCCGCGAAGAGGCTCCTGTCCCGGCGGTCGAACCGAAGCGCCGGGTCGCCCTGAACCTGCCGCTGCGGCGTGCGCCGCGCCCCCCGGCGGCCGCACCGGCGCCGGCAAAGGTCGAGGAACAGGCCAGGCCGCCGGTCGCCGTTCCCTCCAGCCCGCCGCCGTCTCCTCCGCCTGCTCCGGCCGCCGCTCCGCGCGCCGCCATGGCTGCGGCGGACAAGCTGGACGGCGCCGACATCTATATCGCCTACGGTCGCTACGGACAGGCCCGCGACCTGCTGCGTCAGGTACTCGCCGAGCAGCCGCAGCGCCTGAGCGCGCGGATGAAGCTGTTGCTGGTGCTGGCTGAGCTGGGCGATGCGGCCGGCTTCGACGCGCTGGCCGAGGAAACCCTGGCCAGTGGCGGCAACCCGGAGGCCATCGACGAGTTGCGCGGACGCTACCCGGCGCTGCTACAGATGCCGGCGACCGAGACGCCGGCGGCAACAACCAAGGACGACGACTGGAGCGACCTGCCGCTGGCCGAGCCGCCCGTTTTGCAGCAACCGGATGCGTCCTCGGGCGCCGACGGCTTCGGCGACCTCAACCTCGATCTCGATCTCGACTGGGGCGCCCTGGAGAATCCCCTGGACAACCCCGACCTGCCGCGCCGCGCCGCTGCCGGCAAGGCGGAACCGGCGGAGGAGCCCCTGGCGTTCGAGAGCAATCTCCATGAACTGCCGGATGTCGCCGAGTACGAACACCTCGAACTCGACCAGCCAGAGCCGGCCACGGTGCCGCCGGAGGAGGCCTCGGCCAGCCTGGACCGGGCCCGCGCCTGCATCGACAGCGGCGATCTCGACCAGGCCAGCCGCATCCTGCGCCTGGTGGTGGCGCACGGCGACCCGTGGCAGAAGGCCGAGGCGCGCGAGTTGCTGGCGCTGATCGCCTGAACTCCGCTCAGAAGTTCTGCCCGAGGTTCAGGTAGAACGCCTTGAAGTTCTCGTCGTTGATCCCGTAGCTGAAGGTCAGCGGCCCCAGCGGCGTATCGAAGCCGATCATCAGGCTGGCGGCGTTGATGTAGCCGCTGTCGTATTCGTTGTCGTTGTTCCAGATGCGTCCGCGCTCGATGCTGCCGCCCAGGTACAGCGGGAAGTCCAGCGGCAGGAAGGAACGTTCGGTGAGGCGCCGGTAATAGACGATCCGTCCCAGGCTGTAGTTCTGCCCGGACAGCGCGTCGCGGCGGAAGCCCGACAGCTCGCGGGCGCCGCCGAGGGTGAAGCTGGAGGTGACCACCTCGGCGTCGTCCAGGGTGCGCCCGTAGCCGCCGCCGAACACCCAGGTGTCGGCGCCGAAGCTGAGCGCCTTGTTCAGCCGCAGGTCCCACTGCCGGTAGCTGTCGTCCGAGCCGAGGGACTTGTCGTAGCGGCGCATGGTCAGGCCGATCTCCTCGCCCTCGTGGGGGAAATTGACGTCGTCGACGGTATCGAACGAGTACTTCAGTTCGTAGTAGCCCTCGGTGAAGTCGATGTCCGGCAGGCTCGGGTCGCCGATGCGCACGTCGGCCTTGCCGTAGGCCTGCACCGCGCCCAGGCGGATTTCGCCGTTGTTGGCGATCTGCCGGCCGACGTTGAGGCCGTAGCCGTAGCGCTCCAGGCGATAGCGCAGCAGCGGGTCGTTGTCCTCGGTGACGTCGACGTTCTGTGCCTCGTGGAACAGGAAGGGCGCGACGAAGTAGCGCGAGCCGACGTCGAGCGGCTGGTAGAACTCGCTGTAGAGTTCCTGGCGGTCGCCGAGCTGGACCCGGGTCAGCCACTCGGCGCCGAGCCGGTTGAGGCCGTTCATGCGGTAGCTGCCGCCGAGGTTGAAGGTGCTTTCGCCGCGCATGTCGTCGGACAGGTTGAGGCCCAGGCGAAGGAAGTCGGTGCCGCCTTTCTTGCCGGTGGCGTGGATCACCAGGGTGTTGAGCTTCTTCTCCTTGACCACCCGGTACTGCACCTGGTCGAAGTAGTCGAGGCCGTAGAGGGTGCTCATGTCGTCCTGCAGGCGGCCGAGGTCGAGGCGCGTGCCGAGCGGCTGGCGGATGTAGTGGCGGATCACCTCGTCGCTGACCTTCGAGTTGTTCTCCACGCGGATCGCGTCGATCACCGGCTTGCGCTGGTTCGGCGTGCGCGCCACGTCGAGCGCTTCGCTGTTGAGGTCCTTCGGCTTGCGCAACTCGGCGAGGCGCGCGGCGAGCACCGTGGTGGCGCGGTAGCCGGCGTCGATCAGTTGCGGCACGCGGCCGAAGTCGGTGGTGCCGTAGCCGGACAGCGGCGGCTGGATCAGCACGTCGCCGGGCTTGAGCGTGGCCAGCTGGGCTTCGGAGTTCTTCCGGGTCATCAGGGTGATCGACTGGTTCATCACGTCGAGCACGGTGCTCAGGTCCTTGCGGTCGCGCAGCGGGTTGCCGATGTCGACCACGATCACCACGTCCACGCCCATGTCGCGCGCCACGTCCACCGGGATGTTGTCGACCATGCCACCATCCACCAGCAGCCTGCCGTCGATCTCCACCGGGGCGAACACGGCGGGGATCGACATGCTGGCGCGGATCGCCTGGGGCAGGTGGCCCTTGCGGAACACCACTTTCTCGCCGGTTGCGATATCGGTGGAGACGGCGCGGAAGGGGATCGCCAGCTTGTCGAAGTCGCGGTTGTCGCTGGTGTGCACCAGCAGGCTTTCCAGCACCATCGCCAGGTTCTGGCCCTGGATCACCCCCAGCGGCAGGCCGAGGGTGCCGTCGTCGCGGAAGCTGATCTTCTGCTTGACCAGGAAGTCGCGGTCGTCCTGCTTGCGCCGGAACGGCACGTCCTTGCGCGGCGGCGCGTCGGACAGCGCCTGCTGCCAGTCCATCTCCAGGGCGATGCGCTCCAGTTCGGCGGGGGTGTAGCCGGAGGCGTACAGGCCGCCGACCACCGCGCCCATGCTGGTGCCGGCGATGGCGTCGATCTGGATGCCCTGTTCGTCGAGGGCCTTGAGCACGCCGATATGGGCCAGGCCGCGGGCGGCACCGCCGGAGAGGACCAGACCGATCTTCGGCCGGGCCTCCGCGGCGAGGGCGGACAGGGGAAGCAGGAGCAGCAGTACGAGCAGCAGGCGGCGCATGAGAACGATCCGGAGCCGGGTGAAAAGGCGGCTATTATAGGCGCGACCGTTTCCCCTGAGCCGCCGACATGCCCACCGCCAAGCCCGAAATCGTCATCACCTATTGCACCCAGTGCCAGTGGCTGCTGCGTGCCGCCTGGCTGGCCCAGGAACTGCTCAGCACCTTCGCCGACGATCTCGGAAAAGTCTGCCTGGAGCCCGGAACCGGCGGCGTATTCCGCATCACCTGCGACGGCGTGCAGGTCTGGGAGCGCAAGGCCGACGGCGGCTTCCCCGAGGCCAAGGCGCTCAAGCAGCGGGTTCGCGACCGCATCGACCCGCAACGTGACCTCGGTCACAACGATCGTCCTTCCCGCTGAACCGCTGCCGTCCGCCCATGGCTTGTTGCAGGTCAACGGGCGGCACGGCGCATAGGCATAGCCTGGGGGCATTCATCCTGTCGAAGGGAGTGCCCATGAGCATCATCGTCACCGGCGCCGCCGGCTTCATCGGCAGCAATCTGCTGCAGGCGCTGAACCGGCGCGGCGAGACCGACATCATCGCGGTGGACGATCTCACCGACGGCGAGCAGTTCCGCAACCTGGCGGACGCCGATATCGCCGACTACCTGGACCAGAACGACTTCCTCGAGCGTTACGCCCGCGGCGACTTCGGCACGGTCCGCGCGCTGTTCCACCAGGGCGCCTGCGCCAGCACCCTGGAAAGCAATGGCCGCTACATGATGGAGAACAACTACCGCTACAGTTGCCGCCTGCTGGAAAGCAGCCTGGAACTCGGCGTGCCGTTCCTCTACGCCTCGTCGGCGGCGGTCTACGGCGCCGGCCGGACCTTCCGCGAGGCGCGCCAGTACGAGCGGCCGCTGAACGTCTACGGCTATTCCAAGTTCCTCTTCGACCAGCGTGTGCGGCGGGCGCTGCCGCAGGCGCGCAGCCAGGTGGTCGGCCTGCGTTACTTCAACGTCTACGGGCCGCGCGAGGAACACAAGGGGCGGATGGCCTCGGTGGCCTACCACTGCTACCAGCAATTGCGCCGCGACGGGCGGGTCGAACTGTTCGGCGAACACGGCGGCTTCCCGCCCGGCGGCCACCTGCGCGACTTCGTCGCGGTGGAGGACGTGGCGCGGGTAAACCTGCATTTCTTCGACCATCCGCAGCGTTCGGGAATCTTCAACCTCGGCAGCGGCCAGGCACGGACCTTCAACGAGGTCGCCCTGGCGGTGATCAATAGCGTCCGCGCCAACGCCGACCAGCCGCCCCTGTCGCTGCAACAGGCCGTGGAAAGCGGCCTGCTCGGCTACCGCGAGTTCCCCGAGTCGCTGCGGGCGCGCTACCAGAGCCATACCTGCGCTGACCTGGAGCTGCTGCGCGAGGCGGGCTACCGCGACGATTTCCAGAGCCTGGAAGAGGGCGTCGCCGGCTACTGCCGCTGGCTGGCGCGCAGCGCCTGAGGGATCCTGCTCAGCGGCCCAGTGCCCCGCCTACCGGGGCGCGGGCGAAGCGCAGCTCCGGCAGCAGGGTCAGCAGCGCCAGTACTCCGAGGGCCGCGCCGACCCAGAGCGCGCCCTGCAGGCCGAATCCGCCGGCGATGCCCAGGCCGCCGATCCAGGAACCGGCCATCACGCCGAGCATGATGCAGGCGGTGTGCACCGAGTTGACCAGCATGTTGTTATGGCCGACACGTGCGCCGCGGGTCACCAGCGCCGGGTTCATCGACACCCCGGTCAGGCCGATCACCACCAGCGCCGCCACCGCCACCGCCGGAACCTGTCCGAACAGGGCGAAGGCCACCATCGCGGCGATGGCCGCCAGCAGGCCGAAGGCCAGGACCGCGATGGTATGGCGGTCGGCCAGGCGGCCGACGATGTTGTTGCCCACCAGCGTCGCCAGGCCGTAGACCACCAGCAGCAGCGGTACGGTCGAGGCGGAGAAGCCGCTGACCTCGGTGAGGATCGGCACGAAATAGGTGAAGCCGGCGAAGGTGGCGCCGATCAGCAGCAGACTGGTGGCGTAGACCCACCATAGATGGGCGTTCCTGAACACCTTCAGTTCCTCGCGCAGCGAGCCGCTGCCCGCCGACCCCGGGATCGCCGGCATCAGCTGCAACACCAGCAGGCCGACCAGCACCGCCACCAGCGCCACCGCGAAGAAGCTCGCGCGCCAGCCGTACCATTCGCCCAGCCAGGTGGCGACGGGCAGGCCGAGCACGGTGCCGACCATCAGGCCACCGAGCACCAGCGACGACGCGCGGCCGAACTGGTTGCCTTCGACCAGTTCGGCGCAGGCGGTCAGCGCCACGCCGAAGAAGGCCGCGGCGGCGACCGCGGTGACCAGTCGCGCCGCGACCATCACCGCATAGCCCGGCGCCAGGGCGCCGATGACCTGGCCGACCACGAACAGCGCGATCAGGCCGAGCAGGGCGTTCTTGCGCGGCACCCGGAGCAGGGCGGTGGACAACAGCGGGCCGCCGACGGCCATCGCACCGGCGTAGAAGGTGACCAGGTAGCCGATCGCGGCGAAGGACACGCCGAATTCGGCGGCCAGCGCCGGCATCAGCCCGGCGACCATGTATTCGCTGGTGGTCAGGGCGAAGATCGCGGCACCGAGCACGTAGACAATCAAAGGCATGTTTCCAGCTCCCGAGCGGTTCAGACGACGATGAAGCGAGCCACGGCGACCTGCCCGTGCCGTGGCCGCGCGATGAATGCACGACGGTGACTCATGCCGCCGACGAACCGAAGCCCTGGTCGGCGCCTTCGGGCAGCACCGTCACGCAGTGGGCGAACAGGTTCGAAGCGCTGCGCACCACGGTCAGCCCGCACTCGGCGAGCAGGGCGTGGAGGCAGGCGCGTGAATACGAGCGCGAGTAGAAGCCGTCGCTGCCGGTGAACACGGTGCCGTCGTCCCGCGTGTGCAACTCCAGGCCCTGCACCCCGCAACGGCGGTAGTAGCTCTGGCGGACGCGGGTGGCCTCGGCGCTGTCGCCGAACACCGAGACCACCGCCGCCACGCTGCGCTCGGCGAGGGAGTCGAGCAGCCGTTTCGGCTCGCGGAAGTTGCCCAGCAGGTTGAACGGCAGCAGGTACAGCGCGCGCGAGCCGACCGAGGCACCGCGCCTGGTGTGGTTGAGGATGTCGTCGACCACCGTGTCCGCGCGATCGCTCATGCCCTCGCGCTCGATCCGCGTGCGCAGCGTCTCGATCGCCCGCTGGTCGAGGTCGACGCCGAGATAGCGGGCATTGAGCAGGCGCGCGATTTCCAGCGCCCGGCCGTCGTAGCAGCCTAGCTCGACCAGTGCGTCGCAGCGCAGGTAGGCCATCGCCTCGAAGGTCATCAGGCTTTCCATTTGCAACAACGGCAGCACGTCGTCCGGAAAGTTGGCCAGGGTCATTATCGTCCTCGGACCGAACTCCAGCTCGTAGAAAGCCGACTCCCGATGCGTCCCGATCGTGAGATCCATGTTCTGACTCACCTCTTCCTCCAGCGAATCTCGCTCTGGTGTTGGTTGATCGAAGGCGATGCGCGTTCCCATGTCCCGGCACCGCCTTCGCCTGGCAGAGAAGCGACGGAACGCCGGCGTTCGCTGGCCTCAGGCGGCGCGGTGCTTCTCGACCAGTTGGAACAGTTCGTCCACCGTTTCCAGCAGGTCGAGTTCGTCGTCGACCCCGGTGACGCCGAACTCCTTGCGCAGCTTCAGCGACAGCTCGCTGACCACCAGCGAATCGAAAGCCAGGTCTTCCATCCTGCTGTCCCGGCTGATTTCCTCCTTCGGCACGCCGCTGGCGACGCTGAGCACGGTGAGGAGATGGTCTTCCATGTCGTTGGGCATTGTTCTTCCCTCTTCAGTCCATTGTCGGAACGATCTTCGGCCAGCGCAGGGCGACCGAACCCCAGGTCAGTCCGGCACCGAAACCGGTGAGGACCATGTTGCCGCCGTCGCGCAGGATGCCTTGGCGCAGGCCGTGGGCCAGGGCCAGGGGAATCGAGGCGGCGACGGTATTGCCCACCTCGGCGATGTTGCTCACCACTCGCTCGACGGGAAGGTCGAGCTGGTCGGCGACCGCCGCGAGAATGCGTGTGTTGGCCTGGTGCGGGACCAGGTGATGGAGGTCCGAAGCTTGCCAGCCGACCCGGTCGAGCACCCGCCGCACCGAGTCGCTCATCTGCGTCACCGCCTGGCCGAACACTGCCTTGCCGTCCATCCGGAAGTAGTTGGAGGCCTGTCCGGAACTGCGTTCGGCGCGACTGACGGCGGGGGTCATCAGCAGGTCGAACTGGTGGCCGTCGCTGCCGAGGTCGAAGGCCAGCAGCGCGCCTTCTTCCTCGGCATCGCCGGCACGCAGCACCACCGCTCCGGCGCCATCGCCGAACAGTGCGCGGGTCGAGCGATCGGCGGGGTCGAGGGTATGGCTGAAAGTGTCCACCCCGACCAGCAGCGCGCTGTCCGCCAGCCCGGCGCTGATCAGCGAGCCGACGCTGGCCAGGCCGTAGACGAAGCCGGTGCAGGCGGCGGACAGGTCGAACGCGAGCGCGCCGACCAACCCCAGGCGCGCCGCGACCCTGGGCGCGGTGGCCGGGCAGCAGAAGTCGCCGGTGCTGGTTGCCAGCACCACCGCATCGACTCGCTCCAGCCCCGCCGAGGCGAGCGCGGCGGAGGCCGCCCGCAGGGCCAGGTCGCCGCTGCCGAGGTCGCCCGCGATATGCCGCTGGCGCACGCCGGTGCGGCTGCTGATCCAGGCGTCGGAAGTGTCCAGCTCGGCGGCGAGCATGTCGTTGCTGAGCACGGCCTCGGGCAGGTAGCTGCCCAGGCCGCAGACCACGGCGGCGCGCGGCATGGCTCAGGCTCCCTGGACGATCTTGGCGGCGGCCTCGACCCCGCCCAGGGCCTCGAGGTGCCGCAGCGGATTCCAGAAGTCGCGGTAGAGCAGGATCTGTCCGTCGCGGGTGCGCAGCACCGAGATGTAGTCCTGCGCCAGCTTGCCGCCGGAAACGGTGGCCACGCCGTCGCCATGGAATTCGCCGATGGCCAGGTCGGGGTCGGCGGTCTCGTAGAACTGCACGTCGGTGAAGCGCACGGTCAGGTGCTCGGGAAACAGGCGCATGTGCGCCCAGATGGTTTCGCGGCCCTCGAAGCGGGTCTTCCAGCCCGGCGGGGCGTAGGGGAATTCGAGTACGCCTTCCGGATGGAACAGGTCGCACCAGCCACGGGCATCGCCGTTTTCCAGGAGGCGCAGGCTGTGGACGAGAATTTCCTTGGCATTCATTGGGCGATCCTCTCGATCGGGTTGGCGTGGGAGGCGGTGTTCGCCGCGGCGCTGCATCCGGTGCGCACCGGCACGCTGATCAGGGCGCGGAGGAAGGTGATCGGCAGCCACTGCAGCTCCGCGTGGGGCACCGCCAACTGGAGGTCGGGGAAGCGCGCGAGCAGGCGCTGGATGGCGATCCGCCCCTCCAGCCGGGCCAGCGAGGCGCCGACGCAGTAGTGCACGCCGAAGCCGTAGCCGAGATGGCCATCGGTGTTGCGGGTGAGGTCGAGGCGGTCGGGATCGTCGAAGCGCTCGGCGTCGTGGTTGGCGGTCAGGTTGGAGACCAGGATGTATTCGCCGGCGGGAATGGTGACCCCGTCCAGTTCCACGTCTTCCACGGTGAAGCGCAACATCGAGGCGCGCACCGGACTGTCGTGGCGGACCAGTTCTTCCATGGCGTTGGGCAGGAGTTCCGGCTGCGCCCGCAGCAACGCCAGTTGCTCCGGGTTGACCAGCAGGGTGACCAGCGCGTTGCCGATCATGTTCATGGTGGTCTCGAAGCCGCTCATCATCAGCAGGTGGGCCATGGAGACGAGTTCCGCTTCGCTCAACTGGCCGCTCTCGTCGGCGGCCTGCACCAGCCCGCTGTAGACGTCGTCGGCCGGCTGCCGGCGCTTGGCCTCGAGCAGCACGCGCAGGTAGTCGACCTGCGCATCGGCCAGGGCCTGGGCCTCCTCCGGCGACAGCAGTTCCGCCTGGCGCTCCCAGGACTGGCGGGCGTGTTCGCGCTCGGCCTCGGGAATGCCCAGCAGCTCGAAGATCACCGCGATGGTCAGCGGGATCGCGAAGTCGGCCATCAGGTCGGCCTGTTCGCGGCCGGCCATGGCGTCCAGCAATGCCTCGGTGATCCGTTCTATATGCGGTTGCAGGCGCTCCACCTGGCGCGGGGTGAACGCGCGGCCAACCAGCGAGCGCAGGCGGGTATGGTCCGGCGGGTCGAGGTTGAGCATGTGGTGGCTGAGTCCCTCGCCGATCCCCGCGCGCGGGCTGCCGGTACGCTTCGCGTAGAGTTCGGCGGCCTGCCGGGCGTCGCGGCGGACGCCCGGATGGTTGAGGACCTTGCGCGCGTCGCGGTAGCGCGTCACCACCCACACCGGATGCTCGGCGGCGCGATGCGCGGGACGCGGCGCGCCGTCCACCTGCAGGCCGTCGTAGAGCGCGTGCAGTGGCGAGATCAGTTCCTCGCCCAGTCTCAGTTTGCGATCAGGCACGTTGCTCCTCCTTCGCCGCCGGGGCGGCGGTGACGATGGGGCGGAACATCCCGTCGATCACGCTATCGGGCAGCAGCCGCGCCAGCAGGGTACCGCGGCGCACGTCGGCGCCGACCCGGTAGCGGGTCCGCGGCTTGGCCGCGGTGAGCGCGGCATGCACCGCGGCGGCGACATCGGCGGGCTTGGTCGCGCTGTTGCGCGCGCCGTCCTCGTTGGCCTGGAGGAAGCGCAGGTAGGTATCGCGATAGAGGTCGGCGACGGCGTCGGGGGCGTCGGCCAGGGCGCGCTCGCCCTCGCTGGCGATCTTGCCCCAGATCGGCGTCCAGATCGCCCCGGGGCTGACCACCGAGACCTGGATGCCCATGGGTGCCAGCTCGCGGCGCAGGGCGTCGCTCACTCCCTCCTTGGCGAACTGCGCGGCGGAGTAGGCGCCCAGGTAGGGAATGGCGACCGAGCCGAGGCCCGAGGTGACGTTCACCAGGCGCGCCGCGCCGCCACGGCGCAGCAGCGGCAGGATCGCCCGGGTCACCGCGAGCTGGCCGATCAGGTTGACTTCCAGCTGGCGCCGCAGCAGGTCGCTGGAGACGCATTCCAGCGGCGCGGAAATGCAGATCCCGGCGTTGTTCACCAGGCCCCAGAGCCCGGTATCGCCGACTTTCTCCGCCACCTGCGCGGCGGCCCGGCCAATGGATTCCTCGTCGGTGACATCGATCAGCAGCGTGCTGATCCGGCCGGACGGGCAGGCGTTCGCCAGGCGCTCGCCATCCTCCTGGCGGCGCACCCCGGCGATCACCTGGAAACCCTGTTCGGCCAGGTGCAGCGCGGTTTCCCGGCCGAGGCCGCTGGAGGCGCCGGTGATCAGTACGTGGCGGCCCTGGGGCGAGAGAGGTTTGCTGGTGAATAACATGTCATTGCTCCTCGAGGGCGGATCGTTGGGGGGCGTGGATCGCCGACAGCAGGGTGCCCAGGCAATCTTCGGCCAGGCGTTCGGCGCGTTCGCCGGGGACCGCTTCGTCGATATAGGTGAAGTTCCAGAACAGCCGGCCATGGCTGGAGTTGATGGCGGCCACGAAGTAGCCGTTCACCGAGATGCCGGTGAGGAACTGCGCGTCGGAGAGGCGCAAGGCGCCGATCCGCTCGGGGAACGGATAGCGACCGATGTTGGAGGAGCACAGGTTGATCGGCCCTTCGGCTTCCATGAAGGCCATGAATGGCCGCGCGTCGGCCATGCGGCGCGGCGCAGCGCTGGCGACCAGGGTGACCAGGTTGAAATGATGGCCCTGGCGACGGCGTTCGCCGAGGTCGTCGGTGAGCGCGCGGGCGACCTCCCAGAACGGCCGGGCGATGTCCAGCACCACCGGTACCGTGGCGACGTAGGTGCCTACTTCGTCGGGGCGCACCGGCGGCTCCAGTTCGTCGCGGAAGTCGATCGGCGAGCCGATGGCGATGTGGCTAGGGCGGCGCTGGTGGTCGTGGCCGGCGGCGATGGCCAGCGCCGCGGTCAGCGCGCCGTGTACCGTGGTGCCGTGTTCGCGGGCGCGTCGTTGCAGCTGTTCCAGCTGCGCGCCGTCCAGCTCCCGGTGCAGCAGGCGGGTACGCCGCGCTTCCAGCGGCACCGGGTTGCTCGGCTCGATCCGGCCCGGGCGGTGGCGACCGACCAGCGCTTCGTCCTGGGCGGTCTGCTCGGCCAGGCGCGCCGCGCCTTCGTCGCCGGTGAAGCGGCGCGGACGCAGATCCTCCGCCGGCGGCAGGGCGCTGGCGGTCCAGGGTTGCGCGGCAGGGTCGGCGGCCAGGGTCAGCCATTGTTCGGCGAGGGTCAGCACGGTAGTGCCGTCGGCGATGATGTGCGGTACCACGACCAGCAGGTCGTGGGCGCCGGCGTCGGTGGCGATCGCCACGGTACGGATCAGTGGCCCGTTGTCCGGATCGATGCGTTCCGGCAATTCGCGCTCGTTGATTTCCCGCAGCCATTGCTCCTCGCCGCCGCCGCGCACCTCGCGCAGCGGGATGGGCCGCTCGCAGGGCACCCAGCGCGGATCGAGCCCGGCATCGTGCTCGATCCGCGCGCGCAGCAGCGGATGCCGCGCCTGCAGCGCGTCGAGGCCGCGGCGCAGGTCGTCGATGGACAACCGGCCATGGACCCGCACCCGGGAAATCACGTTCAGCGCGGAGAACTGGTCGCTGAGCCAGTACCAGCGTTCCACCGCGGACAGCGGGCGTCGTATCTCGGCCATCATTCGACTCCTGGGAAGGTCAGTGCCAGTTCGTTCTGCCGGGCGAAGGTTCGCTCCGGAGCGAAGCGGAAGTAGAGATCGCGGGCGACGGTGCGTAGCGGATGCTCCAACTGCTCGATGCGGCTCAGCGCCCGCGAGGTCTCGACCATCGCCCTGGCGCGGTCGCGACGGCGGTTCTCGTAGGCGCGCAGGGCGGCTTGCGGGTCGTCGATGGTGGCCAGGCAGTGGGCCAGCACCGCGGCGTCTTCGATGGCGATGGCGGCGCCCTGGCCGAGGCTGGTCAGCATCGGATGCGCGGCATCGCCGAGCAGGGTCACCGGGCCGTCGCCCCAGCGCTCCAGGAACGGTCGGTCCTGGGCCGGCAGGCTGCTGATGTCGGCCTCCGGGGTCGCCTCGATGACCGCCTGCACTTCGTCGGCCCAGCCGGCGTAGAGGCGCTGGATGCCCGCCTTGCCGCCGCGCCAGTCCTTCGCCTGTTCGGCCGGCATGTTGCGGGTGCCCCACCAATAGACGTTGCCTTCGCCGATGTCGGCGAGACCGAAGCGCTGCCCACGGCCCCAGTAATGGGCGACGTAGCCCGGCGTCACCTTCGGATGGCGGAACGCCGGCGTGGCGCGCCAGATCACGTAGTGCCAGTCGGTGGGACGCTCCGGGCCGGTCATGGTGGCGCGGATCGCCGAGTTGAAGCCGTCGGCGCCGATCAGCACGTCGGCGTGCACTTCGCGGCCGTCGCTGCAGAGCACGGTGACGCCTTCGCCGTCGGCGTGGCGCAGGTAGCCGGTGGCGCTCACGCCCAGTTCGATGCGGCAGTCGCGGGCCTGTTCCAGCAGCGCCTGCTGCAGGCTCGCGCGGTGGATCGCCAGGCTCGGCTGGCCGAGCTGACGGGCCAGGCCGCCGAAGTCGATGGCGCGGATCGGTCGCCCGCGCCGGGTGAGGAACCGCAGCGAGTCGAAGGCCTGGGCGCGGGTAAGGTCAGGGCGCACGCCGACCCTCTCCAGGGCGGTCAGCGCGTTGGGCATCAGCGACAGCGCCGAGCCGACCGCGCGCAGCTCCCTGGCCCGCTCGTAGAGTTCGACCTCGAAGCCGGCGGCTTTCAGGCAGGCGGCCGCGGCGAGCCCGCCGATGCCGGCGCCGGCGATGACGATCTTCAGGGGATGTCTGCTCATGGGCGGGTCCGTTCGCTGGAGGTGGAGGGTTCGAGCAACGCGGCGATCTCTGCCGCGACCGTCTCGACATAGGGTTCTTTCATCAGCACCAGGTGGTCGCCGGGTACGTCGATCACATCGAGGCGGCCGCTGGTCCAGTGCTGCCAGCCGTTCTTCGGGTCGCCGTAGTGGGTGCCGGCGGCGTCGTGCATCGGCTTCAGCGCCAGCGGCAGCGGGCCGTCCGCGCGCAGCAGGGTCATGTCCTGGTCGCTGACTTCCGGGCGATAGCCGATGAGTGCCTGCCAGCTCGCCCGGAACAGCTCGTAGAGCCGCTGCACGGTGGCGCGCGGGGTGCCGGCGGGAAGTACGCCGGCCTCGATGGCGCGTTCGACGATGTGGTCGAGTTTCTGCTCCAGGCTCGCGCCTTCAGGCAGCGGCTCGACCTCCTCGTCGCTGCGCTCGAACCAGACCAGTTCCCAGTAGAAGAACAGCAGCAGGGCTTCGTCGCTGGCGCTGCCGGCGTGGTTGCGGTCGACGGTGATGGAGTCGAGCACGATCAGTTGGGCGACCGCCTGCGGGTCGAGCGCGCGCAGTTGCCGGGCCATCTCGTAGGCGACGAAGCCGCCGAACGACCAGCCGCCGAGGTAATAGGGGCCTTCCGGCTGCACCCGGCGGATCGCCGCGAGGTAACTGGCGGCGATGTCCTCGAGGACCGCCAGCGGCGTACTGCCCTGGCCGGTGCCGGCCGCCTGCAGGGCATATACCGGCTGGTCCGGCGGCAGTGCGCGGACCAGCGGCAGGTAGCAGAGTACGTGGCCGCCGAGCGGGTGGACGAGGAACAGCGGCGGGCGGCTGCCGCCGGCACGGATCGGTACCAGCGGGTCGAAGGCGCGCACCGCCGAGCGTTCCCGCAGGCGTTCGGCGAGGCCCTCCACGGTCGGCGTCTCGATCAGCGCGGCCATCGGCAGGTCGACGCCATAGCGCTTCTCGATCAGCAGCATGAAGCGCATCGCGCTGAGCGAGGTGCCGCCGAGGTCGAAGAAGCTGTCGCGGATGCCTACCCGGGGACGATCCAGCAACTCGCCGAGGAGTCCGGCCAGGGTGCGCTCGTAGTCGTCGCGCGGGGCCAGGTACTCGATGTTCGTCCCGTGCTCCAGCGGCAGTGCGCGCAGGGCGGCGTCGTCGCGCTTGCCGCTGGGGGTGAGGGCGAAGCCGTCGACCCAGGCGAAGTGTGCCGGCACCATGTGTTCCGGCAGTTCGCTGCGCAGCGCCTGCTTCAGTTCGGCGAGATCCACCGCCTCGGGCTCGCCGAGCAGGAAGGCAGCGAGGAATGCATCGTTGCCCTGGCGCTCGCGAGCTACCACCGCCGCGCCGCGCAGGCCCGGCTGGCGCTCGGCCTGGCGCATGATCGCCAGCTCGACCTCGGCCGGCTCGATGCGGAAGCCGCGGACCTTGACCTGGGTATCGGCGCGGCCGAGCCAGACGATCTCGCCGTTGCCGAGGATGCGCCCGAGGTCGCCGGTGCGGTAGAGCCTGGCGCCGGGGCGCCAGGGATGTTCGACGAAGCGCTCGGCGGTGAGTTCGGGGGCGCGGTGGTAGCCGCGCGCGAGGCAGTCGCCGCCGAAGTACAGCTCGCCGGTAACGCCGACCGGTACCGGGCGCAGCGCGGCGTCGAGCACCTGCACCTCGACCCCGTCCAGCGGCCGGCCGATCGGCGGCAGGTCCGGGTAGTGCGCCGGATCGCCGCTCAGCGAGTGGTAGGTGACCTGGTGCGTCTCGGTGGGACCGTACTGGTTCTCCAGCAGCAGCCCGGGCATCGCCGCGCAGAACGCGCGGACGTCTTCGGTGATGCGCAACTGCTCGCCGGAGGACACCACCACGCGCAGGGCGCCGGGGCGCACGCCCAGGGTGTTGGAGGCCTCGGCGAGGCGTTGCAGGGCGACGAAGGGCAACAGCACGCGCTGGACCTGGCGGCGTTCGAGGACATGCAGCAACGCGGAGGGGTCCATCCGCTCGCGGTTGGAGATGAGTTGCAGCTCGCCGCCGCCGCACAGCGTGGAGAAGATCTCCTGGAAGGCCATGTCGAAGCTCAGCGGCGCGAACTGCAGGGTGCGCAGCCCCGGTACGCCGCTGGCGACGCGCAATTGCCACTGGGTGTAGTTGGCCCACATCCGGTGGCTAAGCTCGACGCCCTTCGGCCGCCCGGTGGAACCGGAGGTGAACAGCAGCATGGCCAGCTCGTCGAGCTGCGGCGCGGCGAAGGTCTCGGGCTCGATGTCGGCGACCAGTTCCTCTACCGGCAGCACCCGTTCCGCCGCGGCGACATGGGCGTGCTCGGGATGCGCGACCACCCGGAACGGCTGTGCGGTCTCCAGGATCAGCGCCAGGCGCTGCGCGGGATAGCTGACGTCCAGCGGCACGCAGACCAGGCCGGCGCGCAGGATGCCCCAGATCGTCGCGATCATCTCCGGCGAACGGTTCAGCGCCACTCCGATCGCATCGCCGCGGCGCGCGCCGGCGCGGACCAGGCGGGTGGCCACGCAGCGCGCCACATGGTCGAGGTCGCGATAGGTCCAGCGTTGCTCCTCGAAGGCCAGCGCGGCGCTGCCCGGCAGCGCCTCGACCTGGCGTTCGAACAGGCTGACGACGTCGACCAGCGGCTCGGGCTGGGAAGCGGCGTCGCGGCGAGGGGCGAGGAAGGCGAAGTCGGCGGCTTCGTCGGGATGCTCGGCGAGGCGCCACAGGAGCTCGACGAAGGTCGCGCCGATCAGCGCGGCCTGGCTGCGGCTGATGCCGCGGCCGTCGCTGTCGATGCGCAGGTACATGCCGTCGCTGGGCGTGGCGATCACGTTGACCAGCAGGGCGAAGTTGGTTTCTTCCCAGACGTGGAAGTCGCGCAGTTGCCACAGCGGTTCGAGGACATGCAGGTTGACGTAGTTGAAGGCGCTGCTCAGTTCGTCGCCGACGATCTGCTGGATGGCGCTGAGCGGATAGCGGCGATGGGCGTGTCCGTCGCGCTCCTGGCGGAACAGCGCATCGGCTACCTCGATCCAGCTATGCCCGGCAATCTCCGAGCGGACCGGCACGGTATTCAGGAACAGGCCGACCATGCGGTCGGCGTCGGGCAGTTCGGGGCGGCCGTTGCTGATCGCGCCGGTGACCACGCTGTCGCTGCGGGAGAACAGATGCAGGGTCAGGCAATGGGCGGCGAGCAGCAGCGATTTCAACGGCAGTCCGCGTTGCGCCGCAGTGGCCTTGAGTCGTTCGAGCAGCCCGTCCGGCAGCGCTTCGCGATGGCTGGCCGGACCTTGCGCGGCTTGCGGCTCGTGGGCGCCGAAGCCGTCGAGGCGGGTCATCCTCGCGCCCTCCAGCAGCCCGGTCCAGTACCCCACGGCGGCCGGCGAAGCCAGCGCGGCCAGCTCCTCGCGGACATGGCAGGCCAGCGCCGGCGCGGGGCCCGGCAGCGGCTCGCCACGGTAGGCGGCGACCAGCGCGACGATCAGGTTGGCCACGCTCCAGCCGTCGAGGATCGCATGGTGGAAGCTGAACACCAGGTCCAGGCCGTCCTCGCGGACGAACGCGGCGAACAGGAACAGCCCGGGCTGTTGCAGCGAATAGCGATGGAAGCGGCGTTGGCGGATGTGCTCGTCGAGCACCGTCCCGGCCTCCGGGTTGCCGCGCAGGTCCAGGATCAGCGGTTCGCTGCGCGCCTGGGTATGCACCAGTTGCAGCGGTTCGGATGCACCGCTGAGGTCGAACGACGAACGCAGCGCGGGATAGGCGGCGACCACCCGGTCCAGCGCGTGGCGGAACGCGGCTTCGTCCCAGGCCAGGTCGAAGCGGTAGTGGAACACGTCGTGGTAGACCGACGAGTCGGGGCGCTGGCGGCTATGGAAGAGCAGGCCGAGACTCAGCCGGCTGGTCGGGAAGGCGTCCTCCAGCCCTTCCAGGCGCGGCTTGTCGACTTCGGAAACCAGTTCGAAGGGCTGGTAGCTTCGCTCCGCGAGCGGACGCACCAGGCGCTCGGCGAGGCCCGCCACCGTCGGGTTGCGCATCAGGTCGGCGAGTTCGAAGCCCAGGCCGCGCCGCTGTGCGGCGGCGCGGATGCGCAGCATCAGGATCGAGTCGCCGCCGAGGGCGTAGAAGTCGTCGTGCACGCCGACCTCCGCCACGCCGAGGACATCGGCCCACACCGCCGCCAGTTCGGCCTCGGTCGCCGTGCGCGGCGCAACCGCCGCCACCTGTTCCGGCGGTGCCGGCAGTTGCCGGCGGTCGAGCTTGCCGTTGGCGCTGAGCGGGAGGCTGTCGATGCGCACGAAGAAGGCTGGCAGCATGAAGTCCGGCAGCGTCGCCGAAAGTCCGGCGCGCAATTGACCGGGGTCGAGTTCCGCCGCAGCCACGTAGTAGCCGACCAGGTGCGTGCCGCGTACCGCCGAATCGCGTGCCACGACCGCGGCGTCGCGTACGCCGGGAAGCGCGGCGAGGCGGTCGCGTACTTCGTCGGGTTCGACCCGGTTGCCGCGGATCTTCACCTGGTCGTCGGCGCGGCCGAGGTATTCGAGGTTGCCGTCGGCCAGCCAGCGGGCCAGGTCGCCGGTACGGTAGAGACGGCCGCCGGCGACGAAGGGGTCGGCGAGGAAGCGCTCGGCGTTCAACTCCGGCCGGTTCAGGTAGCCGCGGGCGACGCCGACGCCTCCTATATATAGCTCGCCGACGGCGCCGAGGGGCTGCGGCCTGAGCGCGCGGTCGAGGACGTACAGGCGCAGGTTGTCGATCGGCCGGCCGATCGGGACCCGCGTGGGGTTGTCGCTGGCGCATTCATGGTCGGACACGTCGACGGTGGCCTCGGTCGGTCCGTACAGGTTGACCAGTCGCACGGCGTCGCCGAACAGCCGGCGGAAGCGCGTGACCTGCAACGGCGCGAGGGCTTCGCCGCTGCAGAACACCAGGCGCAGCGAGCTTGCCGCCGCGCGGGCGGTCGGGTCGCCGTTGAGCAGGTCGAGGAACGGCGTCAGCATCGACGGTACGAAGTGGATGACCGTGACCGCGTCGCGCTGGATGCTCCGCAGCATTTCCCGCGGGTCCTTCTCGGCGCCGGGCGGCAACAGCGACAGGCGGGCGCCGGTGAAGCTCCACCAGAACAGCTCCCAGACGGATACGTCGAACGTCACCGGAGTCTTTTGCAGAAGCACGTCGCGTTCGCCGATCGGATAACGACGCTGCATCCAGTTCAGGCGGTTGACCACCGAGCGGTGCTCGACCATGACGCCCTTGGGCATGCCGGTCGAACCGGAGGTATAGATGACATAGGCCAGGTCGCCGGGCGCCACGTTGGCCGCCGGCAGGTCGCCGGTGCTCTGCGGCAGGCGTTCGAGGTGCAGCACGCGCGTCTCTCCGAGGCTCTCGCCGAGTGTCGCTGCGCGCTCGTCCACCAGCACCACGCGGGCACCGCAGTCTTCCAACAGCAGGCGGACGCGCTCCAGGGGATGGTCGGGATTGATCGGCACATAGGCGCCGCCGGCGCGCTGCACGCCAAGGATCGCCGGCAGCAGGTGGGGACCGCGGGCGACCAGTAGCGCTACCCGCTCGTCGGTCCTCACACCCGCTGCGCGCAGGGCGTCGGCCACGGCCTGGACCTTGGCGTCCAGCTCGGCATAGCTGAGCGTGCCGCCGTCGGCTTCCAGCAGCGCGGTGCGTTGCGGGGTGCGTGCCACCTGCTCGGCGAACAGCGTGGGCAGGGTAGCCTGCTCGGGGAATGCCTGGTCGGTGGCGTTGCGGGTGTGGATCAGTTCCTCGCGCTCGGCGGCCGACAGCGGATCGAGTTCGCCGAGGCGGCGCTCGCCGCCCTCCACCAGGGCGCGCAGGAAGGTTTCGATATGCCGCGCCGCGGCGTCCATGGGGTAGTCGGCGTCGAACACATCGCAGGCGTATTCGAAATCCACCTGCGCGTCGCTGTGCCCGTCGAACTCGGAGACCCAGATGGCCAGCGCGTCCGGGTCATGGGCGTGGGTTTGCGCCACGGTCTCGACGCTGGCGCTCGGGATCGCCTGGGCGGCGGGCCAGCGCATGTAGGAAAGGGTGGTGTCGAACAGTGGCGAGGCGCCGCGCAACAGGTCGCCGAGGGGCATCTTCTGGTGGCGCAGCAGCGTCCGGGTCGCCTCGCGCAACTGCGCCAGGAATTCGTCGACGGTCTGTTCCGGCGCGGTGCGGATGCGTAGCGGCAGGGTATTGGCGAAGTGCCCGACCACTTGCTTGGCCGCGCGGTCGGCGCGGTTCAGCACCGGTACGCCGAGGACCACGTCGTCGTTCTGGTGGATCCGCGCCAGGTACAGCGCCACGGCGGCGGAGAGGAACAGGAAGGGCGATTCGCCACGATCGCGGATCGCATCGAGCAGTGTGCGTTCCAGCGTCAGCCTGTGGCGCGCGGTGCGGCGCAGCCCGGCCGGGCGCCTGCGGGTGAAGAGGGCCGGCTCCAGGCCCTCCAGGGCCTCGGCGAAATAGGCGCGGTCGCCGCGGTACTGTTCCGAACCGGAGTAGTCGTCGGTCTCGAGTTGCGCCAGGAGGGAAGCCGTCGGCATCTGCGCCTGTGGCTCGCCTAGCTCGCCCAGGTAGCCGGCGCGCACCCGGCTGAGGAATAGCTGCAGGCCCCAGGCGTCGCTGACGATATGGTGGGTGCGCACGTAGACGTAGAGCGCCTGGTCGCTATGCAGCAGGGCCAGGTCCACCAGGCTGCGGCCGTCCAGCGGGTAGGCGTGGCGGAAGGCGTCGCGCAGCCAGGATCGCACGGCGGCCTCGGGGTCGCGGTCGGCGCGCAGGTCGACGTGGCGCGCCTCGAACTCGGCATCCGTGTCCAGCCACTGGTACGGCGTACCGTCCGTCTCGCCGAGGCGCAGGCGGAACGCCTCGGTGTCTCGCGCCGCCTGCAGCAGCGCCCGTTCCAGGGCCTGGGTATCGACCTCGCCGGTGAAGCGGTCGTAGCTGAAGATGGTGTACTGGTCGAGTTCCGGAAACTGCGCGGCGGCGACCCAGATGTCCCGTTGGTAGGGCGATAGCGGCAAGCGAGCGAAACGAACCATCCCTGCGTCCTCTTCAACAATCCATCGATTCGGCGAACACGGGCACCGCACGCCTCGCCGGACAGGTTCCACCCGTCGACGTTTCAGCGCGCCGTAGCCAGCGTGGTTGGCAGGGAAGCGGCGGCACCCGAAGCAAGAGCGGGGTGTACTATTACTTTTGGCAGGCTCGAAGAAATAGCTGTTAATTCTTGCAGGGTAATCGCGTTGTTAACTGTTAATTCTGGTAGGTGTTTACGAGGCAACTTACAAATCTGTTAGGTTCCGGGAAACGTGCGTCGCGGCCCTGCATGGCTATGCTTCACGAGATTACCTTCGCCGGTCTTTTCGAAGTTGAAGCAAGCCTTTCGAAAGTGTCTGGCTGATGCATAATGGGCCGCTCGGAAGAGGCGCATTAACGGATATATATCCGCGCCCTGGCGAACAACGAACGCATGCCCTGAAAGGTTTGCCGGATGGATTACCAACAGTTCCAGGAGGTTGCATGAAAACCGATGACAAGGACCGCGAAGGCGGCGACTCCCACGGCGCCATCGGCGCCAAGCTGATGGAGTACGCGCTCAAGGTCAGGAAGGTGTTCGTCACCGGCGGGGTCGACGAGAAGATGGCCAAGGACGTCGTCCAGCAGCTGCACATCCTCGCCTCGATCAGCGACGATCCGATCTACATGTTCGTCAATTCCCCGGGTGGCCACGTCGAGTCCGGCGACATGATCTTCGACGCGATCCGCTTCATCACACCGAAGGTCATCATGATCGGTTCCGGCAGCGTTGCCAGCGCCGGCGCGCTGATCTATGCCGCGGCGGACAAGGAAAACCGCTATTCGCTGCCCAATACCCGCTTCCTCCTGCACCAGCCGTCGGGCGGCATACAGGGGCCGGCCAGCAATATCGAGATCTACCGCCGCGAGATCGTGCGGATGAAGGAACGCCTCGACCGGATCTTCGCCGAAGCCACCGGGCAGACGCCGGAAAAGATCAGCGCCGACACCGAGCGCGACTTCTGGCTGAACGCGGAGGAGGCCGTGCAGTACGGCCTGGTCAACAAGATCATCGTTTCGGAACGGGAGATCACGCTGCCTGGCCAGTGAGTTACCGCAGGCCGGATAAATACGAAGGCGGGCGCGAAGAGCGTATTTCCCGATTCTCTTCTCGCTCGCTTTTCTTTCTTTAATTTCCGATCGATAGGGTAACTTTTCTTACTTTTATTTTGCTTGTTTTCAAAATGCCATCAGCAAGAATGGCTGACTTTTGCAAAGTCTCACGTCGCGCGCCCGTTATTTTCAATCATTCTATCGAGCGACATTTTTCAGGCTTACGGAAATTACCTTCCGTCTGCCGGCCTTGTTTGACTCGACCTGACGTAACAATGGACAAGCGCCGGGAAAGTTCCAGCTTCCGCGGCGCTTGCCGGTATTTCCAGTGAATTGTTTTCAGGCGTTCGCCGCGCGCCGGGCCGCCGGCGAGTTGGCCAGGTATTCCAGGGCTTCCTGGGTATTCGCCTCGTGCTCGGGGTGGTACCAGGGATTGAAGTAACGGGCGACGTCGCGGAAGGTGCGCGCGAGGTTCGGCAGCAGGCCCTGCTTGCCGAGCCGCCACCAGGTTCGTAGGAATCCCTGGCGCTTGGCGCCGCGCAGGCTCGGGTCCTGGTCGAGGAGGGTGCGGGTGCCGTCGGCGAGCAGGTAGACCAGTATCGCGATGACCAACAGCATGGTCAGTTGCCGGGTGACGAAGCTGCCGCCCAGATGCACGTGCAGGTCGTGGGCGACGCTGCGGTGCTCTACTTCCTCGGCGCCGTGCCAGCGCAGCAGGTCGAGCATCACCGGGTCGCTGCCGCGGCGATCCAGCTCCCGGGCCTCCAGCACCCACTTGCCGAGCACGCAGGTGAAATGCTCCACCGCGGCGATGATCGCGCAGCGCTGGCGCAGCCACCAGCCGTCGAGGGCGCGGGTCAGGCTGTTCTGCCCCAGCGGGTAGTCGCAGAGCAGGCGTTCGAAAAGGAAATCCATCTTGTCGGTGAACGGCTTGGAGTCGATGTCGAACCTGCTCAGGTAGCGCTGGATCGCGCCGTCGTGGGCCCGCGAATGCATCGCTTCCTGGCGGATGAAACCCTGCACGTCGTCGCGCAGGCGGGCGTCGCTAACCAGCGGCAGGGCCTTGTTGTAGAGGCGGCAGAACCACAGTTCGCCGGAAGGCAGGAGCATGTGCAGGACGTTCATCACCTGGGACGCTTCCGCTTCGCCGGGAACCCAGTGCAGGGGGGTATCGCTGAAGTCGAAGCGGACCTTGCGCTGGACCAGCTTGTGGTGGAATTCGCTCATGGCAGGCTCTCAGGAAGTCAGGTCGAAGCGCGCGAGAAACCGCGTGGCCCAGGGCGCGAAGCGCCATTGCAGGGCGCCGAGGTGCACCTCGCTGCCCACCGAGACCACCGCCTTGTTGCGCTCCACGGCGCGCACCAGCTTTTCCCCGACGGTGTCCGGGCTGAGCCGGCGTCGCTTGTAGAAGCGCTGGATCTTCGCCTGGCGCCGTGCCTGGCGTTCGGCGTCCATGCCGACGAAGCGGGTGGCCTGGACAATGCCGGTATCGACGAAGCCCGGGCACACCGCGGTGACTCCGATCGAACGTCCGGCCAGTTCCGCCCGCAGGCATTCGCTGAGCATCACTACCGCGGCCTTGCTGGTGGCGTAGGCGGGGTAGTTGCGCGACGGCGCGAAGGCCACGCCGGAGGCGACATTGACCAGGTGCCCCGGCTTGTTCGCCGCGATCATCTGCCGGCCGAACAGGCGGCAGCCGTCGATCACGCTCCACAGGTTGACCCGCAGCAGGCGCTCCCATTCCGCGGGCGAGGTGTCGAGCATCGGTCCGGCCATGCCGATGCCGGCATTGCTGACTACCACATCCGGGACTCCGAGGGTGTCGCGCACCCACTCGGCGAAGGTCTCCATGGCCTGGGTATCGCCGACGTCGACCTGGTAGACATGGGCCGTGGCGCCAAGGGCGCGGGCCAGTTCGGCGCTGCGTTCGGCGGCTTCCAGATCGAGATCGGCGGCGAGCAGGCTGGCGCCGCGCTCGGCGAAGCTGAGCAGGGTCGAACGGCCGATGCCGCCGCCGGCGCCGGTGACCACCACCAGCTTGCCGCTCATCGAGCGCGCGTCGGGCCGGACCTGGGCGCGTTGCAGGGCCGGCGACGACTCGCCGGTTTCCTGGGCGTCGATGAACTCGCCGAGCCAGCCGGCCAGTTGCTCCGGCTCGGCCAGCAGTTGCCAATGGCCGACGCTCGCCTCGCGCCGCCACAGGCGTGGCGCCCACAGGCTGAGGTGCTGGAACAGCTGGGCGCCGACGTAACGGTCGCGGGTCGGTACGATCAGTTGCACCGGCACTTCGGTGTGGCGCTTGCGCGGACGGAACAGGCTGCGGATGAAGTTGCCGCGGTACAGCTTGACCCCGTGCCGGCCGTCGCTGGCCTGGGTCGGGTTGACCTGCGGATGGCGGACGCCTTCGGCGTGCTTCAGGAACTGCGGCCAGAGCCGGGCCAGGCCGGCGCTCCAGAGCAGCTCGGGTACGACGGGGGTATGGAAGAAGGCGATGTACCAGGAGTGGAGCAACTGGCCGAATACCGCTTTCAGGGCCTTCGGACTGCGCTGCCTGAGGTGTTCGCGCATCCAGAAACCGACATGGTCCAGGCAGGGCCCGGAGATCGAGGTATAGGACGCGATCAGCGGTCGGCACTGCGGATCGGTGACGCTTTCCCAGGTCTGGATCGAGCCCCAGTCATGGGCCAGCAGGTGCACCGGGCGATCCGGGCTGGTGGCGCGAATCACCGCCTGCAGGTCTTCGCTGAGCCGTTGCAGGTGGTAGTCGCGGCTCCAGCGTGGCTTGTCCGAAGCGCCGGCGCCACGCACGTCGTAGGCGACGATGCGGTAGCGCCCAGCCAGTTGGCGGATCAGCGGCAGCCAGGTCTCGTGGTTGTCCGGGTAGCCATGCACCATCAGCAGCGTCGGCTTGTCGTTGTCCGGCGCGCCCCAGCAATGAACCGCCAGGCGCACGTCGCCGGACTGCACGAACAGCCGTTCCGGCTGCAGGTCGGGGAGGGCGAGGAGCGCGTTCATGCGGCCTCCCGTGCTTGCGGCAGCAGGCCGCGCGCCTGCCAGCGGCGGACGTGCGGCAGGTCGTCGTCGAGCCAGTAGGCGTCGTCTTCGGTGACTACCAGCAGTTCCTCGAACTTGGCGCCCACCCCGCGTAGCCCCAGGTGCGGTTCCACCGCCCAGAGACCGGGCGTCGGCGGGTGCTCGGAGCGCTTGCCGCTGGACCACAGCGGCGACCAGCCTTCGCGCTTGCCGGTGACCAGCGCGTTGCGCGTCAGGGTGTACAGGTTGCGCACGCCGAAGCGCGCCACCGAGGGACCGCGGCGGTTGCCGAGCTTTTCCACGCGATGGGCGAGCACTTCGAAGGGATAGGCCTTGTGCCGTGGCAGGGTGCCCTGGATCACGCAGAGCCGGTCGACCGCCTGGCTGACTTCGGCCAGGGGGCGCCGTTCGCGGACCAGGTCGAGGATGGTGCGTCGGTGTATCAGCAGGTCGTCCATCAGCCGCTCCTGCAACAGGTTGTGGCCGAGCGCGCCGGAGTAGCCGACATCGGCGGTATAGGCGCCGAGGGTCGGCGCGCAGTCGAGGATGAACGGCATGCCTTCCTCCAGGCGCTGCTTGCCGGGGTAGAAGGCCAGGTTGAAGCCACCGAGATGACGCAGGCCGTCGAAGCCCTTGAACGAGGTGCGGCTGCCGAACCAGGCGAAGGGCTGGTGGAACCAGTCGTCGACGCCGTGATCCTGCAGCCAGGTCTTCATCAGCGCCGCGGCTTCCCTCTCGCTGATGCCGGCGCGCAGTTCGCCGTGGATGGTTTCGCAGCAGGTATAGGCCAGTCGCTGGACCTGGCGGAAGTGATCGAGATCGTCGGGAGTGGGTACCCAGGCGCCTTGGGACATGGCTCTCTCCAGGCTGGCTTGTCGTTATTGTGACATTGATTGATGTCATGGTTGATGCTGGCCCATAAGCAGGCGTTGCGCCAGCCCTGGGAAGTCTCTTCACGCCGGTGTTACGGCACTTGCTACCGGCGCCGGAAGGCCCGGGGCAGAAGGCTCGGGACGTTTCCCCCGGGTTGTGGCGGCGGTGCCGGAGGAGCGGCTGACCGACGAGTCCAGTCTTTGGTTGGCGCCCGCGCATCCCGACGCCGGCAAAGAGCGTTGCACCCCCGGAGGTTGTGGCCGTTCGGCGGGCCTCGTTATGATCCGCCTCCATGAGCACACCCCTGACCCTCCTGCAGCGCCTGCTGCAACGTGGCGAGCAGCCGTCCGCCGAGGATGCCCGCGAATACAGTGTCGACGAACTGGCGCGCGCGGCCGGCAGCAGCGTGCGCAACGTGCGTGCCTACCAGGACCGCGGCCTGCTGCCGCCGCCGGAGCGGCGCGGCCGGGTCGGCGTGTATTTCGACAGCCATCTCAAGCGCCTGCGGCTGATCAACCAGTTGCTCGAACGCGGCTATTCCAGCGCCAACATCAAGGAATTGCTGGAGGCCTGGGAACAGGGCCGCGACCTCGACCACGTGCTCGGCCTGGACCAGGCGATCATCGGCGAGTGGAACCTGGAGACGCCCGGCAGCATCGGCTTCGACGAACTCCAGGCGATCTTCGGCGACGAACTGAACGACCGGGTGATCGACAAGGCCCAGGCGCTGGGCCTGCTGCTGTTCGACGGCGAGTGCATGAAGATCCCCAGTCCGCGGCTGTTCCAGGCCGGGCTGGAGCTGTACCGCAGCGGCATCCCGCTGGAGGCGCTGCTCGATCACCTCGGCGAGTTGCGCAGCGACACCGAGCACCTGGCGGCGGGGATCGTCCGCCTGATCGTCACCCACCTGGTGGACGGCCGCGGCACCGACCTGCTGCCCGGGGCGCCGGACCTGCAGGAGCTGGCCAAGGTGTTCCTGCGCCTGCGCCCGCTGGCGGAACACGTGGTCCAGGTGGAACTGGCGCGCGGCCTCAAGCTGTCGGCCAACGAAATGCTCGGCGAGCGTGTCGGCGAGATGCTGCGCAAGCTGGAAAAGCCTTCCTGACTCTTCTTCAGATCTTCCGCGCCGCCGCCTGGATCTGTTCCCGCAGCCAGGCGCCGGCCGCTTCGCGCTCGGCGTCGCCGCGCCAGATCTGCACGTAGTCGAAGCGCGGGATCGCCAGCGGCGGCTCGCAGACCGCCAGTTCCTCGGGTAACCGCAGGCGTTCGAGGATGCGCTCGGCGATGGTCAGTACCAGGTCGGTGCCGGCCAGCAGCGCCGGGGCCACGGTGAAGTGCGGCAGGGTCAGCGCTACCTGCCGGCGCAGGCCGCGTTTTTCCAGGGCGCTGTCGACTTCCTCGGCCGGGTTGTCCTGTAGCGAGACGCGCACGTGGCGGGCCGCCAGGTAGCGGTCGAGGGACAGGCCGTCGGGGCGGTCGAACAGGCTGCGCCGACAGACGCAGACGAAACGCTCCTCGAACAGGCGCCTGGCGCGCACGCCCTCCGGAAGCAGGGGGAATACCCCCAGCGCGCAGTCCAGTTGTCCTTCGGCGACCTGCCGGGCGGTTTCCAGGCGCGGTTCCTGGACTATCCCGAAGCTCACCCCGGGCGCCAGCGCCTGTTGCTGGCGCAGCAGCGCCGGCAGCACCACCCAGGCGCCGTAGTCGGACATGCCCAGGCGGAAGTGGCGCCGGCTGCGCACCGGCTCGAAGGCCGGCCCGCCGATCACCCCGCGCACCTGGTCGAGGCTGGCCTGGAGCTTCGGCGCCAGCTCCAGCGCCAGGCTGGTCAACTGCATGCGGCTTTTCACCCGCACCAGCAGCGGATCGCCGAACAGTTCGCGGAGACGCCCGAGGGCGTGGCTGACCGCCGGCTGCGACATGGCCAGGCGCTGCGCCGCGCGGGACACGTGGCGCTCGCTGAGGAGCGCGTCGAGCACCACCAGCAGGTTGAGGTCGATACGGCGTAGGTCATGAATCTGCTGCATGGAGGCTGTACCAACTATCGATTTCCATTCGCGAAGTGGATAGCAAAAACTCCGCTCCAGAGGCAATGGCCGGAGGAGGAGAATCAGCATGCCCAATTATCTGATGGTACTGATGGCAGTTTCGGTGGGCGGCATGGTGGTGCTGCAGGCCGGCAGCAACGCCTTGCTCGGGCGCCTGCTCGGCCATCCGCTGAGCGCCAGCCTGACTTCGCTGGGCGTCAGCCTCGGGGCGGTCTGCCTGGGCCTGCTGCTGGTGCGGGTGCCGCTGCCGGCTACCGCCAGCCTCGGCGGCGCGCCCTGGTGGAGCTGGCTCGGCGGGCTGTTCGGCGCGGCCTACCTGACGGTGGCGATCCTGGTCGCGCCGCGCCTGGGCGCCGCCACTTTCATCGCGTGCGTGGTGGCCGGGCAGATGCTGGTCTCGGCGCTCTGCGACCAGTTCGGCTGGGCCGGTTTCCCGGTGCGCCGTTTGTCCTGGGAGGGCTATCTCGGCCTGGCGCTGGTGGTGGCGGGGGTATTGCTCCTGCAATGGCGGGGAAGAGTGTGAGGAGAGTGCCGGCGAGGGCTGTCAAGTGGAATCTGGCCTAGACCAAAATCTTGATCTGAAATTGTGACGAAGTTGGCATGAATAGTTGTTGCAAAGCGTGTTGAAACCAAAGCGTCTTTTTCCCTCACTAGCGTCGTCGGGGTTCGAACAGCTTGCTGCCGAGTGAGCCTGCGGGCGTCATGGATGCGCTCGGCAGCCCTGTGCCACACCCTGACCTGGTGAGTCCCCCCGATGATTTCGAAAAGCAGAAGAAGCTTCATCCGCCTGGCCGCCGGTACGGTCGGCGCCACCGTCGCCACCAGCATGCTGCCGTCGAGCATCCAGGCGGCCCTGGCGATTCCCGCGCACCGCCGGCATGGCAACCTCAAGGACGTCGAGCACGTGGTGATCCTGATGCAGGAGAACCGCTCCTTCGACCACTATTTCGGCACCCTCAAGGGCGTCCGCGGCTTCGGCGACCGCATGGCGATCCCGCTGCCCGACGGCCAGCGGGTCTGGCACCAGAAGGGCAGCAAGGGCGAGATCCTGCCCTACCACTTCGACACCAGCACCACCAGCGCCCAGCGCGTCGACGGCACCCCGCACACCTGGCCGGACGCCCAGCAGGCCTGGAACGAAGGGCGCATGGACAAGTGGCTGCCGGCCAAGACCGAGCGTTCCCTGGGCTACTACAAGGAGCAGGACATCGCCTTCCAGTTCGCGATGGCCAACGCCTTCACCATCTGCGACGCCTATCACTGCTCGTTCCAGGGCGGCACCAACCCCAACCGGCTGTTCCTCTGGACCGGCACCAACGACCCGCTCGGCCAGCACGGTGGTCCGGTAACCACCAACGACCACGACAGCAACGGCCCGGTGGAGCAGGGCTACACCTGGACCACCTATCCCGAGCGCCTGCAGGCTGCCGGCATCACCTGGCGGGTCTACCAGGACATGGCCGACAACTTCTCCGACAACCCGCTGATCGGCTTCCGCCAGTACCGCGCCGCGGCGCCTGACTCGCCGCTGATCGTCAACGGCCTGAGCACCTGGAAGCTCGATGCGCTGAAGCGCGACGTGCTGGCCAACAGCCTGCCGCAGGTGTCCTGGATCGTCGCCCCGGCCAAGTACTCCGAACACCCCGGCCCGTCCAGCCCGATCTGGGGGGCCGAGTACACTTCCTGGGTACTCGACGCGCTGACCGCCAACCCGGAGGTCTGGAGCAAGACCGCGCTGCTGGTGATGTTCGACGAGAACGACGGCTTCTTCGACCACGTCGCCCCGCCGGCCGCGCCGAGCCTGAACAAGGACGGCACGCTGCGCGGCAAGACCACCGCCGACGCCACCCTCGAATGGCACACCAAGGGCGATATCCGTTATCGCAACCAGCCCTACGGCCTCGGCCCGCGGGTGCCGATGTACGTGATCTCGCCGTGGAGCAAGGGCGGCTGGGTCAACTCCCAGGTGTTCGACCACACCTCGGTGATCCGCTTCCTGGAGCAGCGCTTCGGGGTCATGGAGCCGAATATCAGTCCCTGGCGTCGTGCCGTCTGCGGCGACCTGACCTCGGCGTTCAACTTCGCCAACCCGAACAACGAGCCGTTCCCCGAACTGCCCGACACCAGCCAGGCCGACGCCATCGTCGCCAGCCAGATCAAGCTGCCGAAGCCGAAGCCGCCGGCGGTGGCCGCCATGCCCAAGCAGGAAATGGGCATCCGTCCGGCCCGCGCCTTGCCCTACGAGCTGGGCGTGCATGCGCGCTACCGCAGCGGCGGAGATGCGCTGAGCCTGACCTTCGCCAACACCGGCAAGGCCGGCGCGGTGTTCCAGGTGTTCGACCTGCTCGACAGCGAGAACCCGCCGAAACGCTACACCGTCGGCGCGCGCAAGCGCCTGCACGACAGCTTCCAGGGCGACGCCAGCGGCGACTACCACCTGGAAGTGCACGGTCCGAACGGTTTCCTCCGGGTCTTTCGCGGCAACCTGCGGCGCGACCTGGCGGAGCGCAAGGCGCCGCTGCCGGAAGTGCGGATCGACTACGAGCCGCTGTTCGGCAACCTGCGCGTGCAACTGATCAACCGTGGCCGCCATCCGGTCAAGCTGACGGTCAAGGACAACGTCTATCGCCAGGGCGAGCGGCGTACCGTCAACGTGCCGCCGGGACAGCGCCGGGAAGTCCGCTATTCGCTGCGCAGCAGCGGCAACTGGTACGACTTCAGCGTCAGCGCGCAGGGGGCGGACAGCTTCCTGCGGCGTTTCAGCGGTCGCATGGAAGATGGTCGCTCCGGCTTCAGCGACCCGGGCATGGGCCTGGGCACGCTGACCTTCTGACCCGGACGGCCGCGCCGGCTCCCTGCAATGGGGCGGCCGGCGCGGACGGCCTGCGCCCTAGTCGAGGGGAACCGGGTAGAGGGTATTGAGGATCCACTTGCCGTCCTTCAGGACGAAACCGTACGAAATCTCCTTGGCCATGTACGTATCCCAGCGCGTGCAGACGCCCTGGCCGTCGGCCTGCTTGCAGGAGTAGGCATCGATCTTGCCCATGTGCAGCTTCTCCAGGGAAACCACCTGGAACTTGCTGTTGCCGCTGCAGGCCACCGGATTGTCGATGTATCCGTACTGGCGCCAGGCCGCGTCGTAGTTGCCTCTCGACTTGAACAGGGTCTTGTCTTTCTGCGACGAGCCGGATGGCGGCGTCATCCCGTAGATGTGCTGGGTCACGTGGCCGCCCATCGAGGTATTGCGCGTGGCGTCGGCGCTTTGCTGCACGCTGGTGATGTCGCGGCAGGCGGCGGCGTTGGCCGAGGAGGCCAGCAGCAGAAGGGCGGAGAAACCCAGGCCGGCGACGCACTGGTGTGCGTCGGGGCGGGGCAGTGAAAAGCGGTTCATCGGCGGCTCCTGTGAGATGGATTGCTTATGAAGGAACGCCGCCGCGCAGTTTTCGTGAAGATGCCTCAGTCGCGATAGCGTGGTGGCGGCGCGTAGCCGCCGCCGTTCCGGGCGTCAGCGGGAAATGCCTGCGGTCCGTCGGCCGGCGCCGCGCGACCGCTGGCCGGAGCGTCCAGCTCGAACAGGGCCACGCCGATCACGCCGAGGTTGCGGCTGTCGCCGGCCGCGCTGTTGCTGGCGTAGGCATCGTCGGGGCTGGCGAAGCGGAACGCCGCGACTTCCCGTTCGTTCTTGCGGAAGCCCTCGATCACCAGGCTCTCGCCCGGCTCCAGCACATAGCCGCGGTTCTTCAGGCTGCCCGGCTGGCCGTTGAGCACGTCCAGGCCGTCTACCGTGGAGACCACCTCGTAGGTCGCGCTGCCGAGGTTGTTCAGCCACAGTCGGTAGCGCTGGCCTTCACGACCCTGCAATTGCAGGGTGCTGCGGTGCTGCACGAGGTCGAACTTGCCGCCATCCTCGTCGAGTACGGCGAAGCCCACCCTGCCCTTGGCCAGGGGCAGTTCCTTGATGGCACGTCCATCGAAGCGGCTCGCGCTGTAGAACACCTGGCGGCGATCGACCGGTTGCTCCGATAGACGTCGCAGGGCCACCGAGGTGACCGGCGAGGCGACGCCTTCGCCCCATTGGGTGCCGAGCCGCTGCTCGGTCGGCGCGCCGGCCTGCTGTTGGGGCAGGCTGCAGCCGCCGAGGGCCAGCAGGCCCAGCAGTAATGCGGATAGCAGTGGTTTGCGCATGGTTCCTTCCTCTCCCTGGACACCAGGAGGCGGGGTGCCTCCCTGATGGCTCCGAGCACCGATGATGCCCGATCTTCGGCGGGCTTCGTAAATTTCCTCGAACGGGCGCGGCGGCGCGTTTTCCTATTGGCTGACCCAGCGCTGCCGCGCCCAGGCGCTCAGGCTGTCGACCCCGAGCACCAGGACCAGCATGGCCAGGATCACCGTGGCGGCCTGGGCCTGCTGGAACAGGCTCAGGCTGAAATAGAGCATCTGCCCGAGCCCGCCGGCACCGACGAAGCCGAGCACGCTGGCCATGCGGATATTGTTCTCCCAGCGGTACAGGGTATAGGCCACCAGTTGCGGCCAGACCCCCGGCAGGGTGCCATAGGCGAATGCCGCGAGGCGTCCGCTGCCGGCCAGGCGCAAGGCCTCGGCGGGCTGCGCCGGGGTGTTCTCCAGGGCTTCGGCGAACAGCCGGCCGAGCACGCCGCCGGTGTGCAGCGCCAGGGCGAGGGTCCCGGCGTTCGGCCCGAGCCCGGCCGCCAGCACCATCAGCGCGCCCCAGACCAGCTCCGGCACCGCGCGCAGCGCATTGAGCAGGAGTCGCGCCAGGCTCTGCGCCGGCACGCCGAAGCGACCTGCCGCCGGCAGCGCGAAGAGCAGGCCGAGCAGCGCCGCCAGCAGGGTGCCGATGGCCGACATGGCCAGGGTTTCCAGCAGCCCCCGGCCAATCGCCCGCAGGTGCGGAGCGGACAGGTCGGGCGGGAAGAACTCGCTGGCGTAGGCGGCCATCTGGCCCAGTCCCTTGCCGCTGAAAAGACCTGCGGTGTCCATGTCCAGATAGGCGAACGAGGCGCCCACCGCGGCCACCACCAGCAGCGGCCAGAGCAGCAGGCGCCAGGTCCGGCTCATGCCAGCCTCCCGCGCAGGAAGCGGCTCAGCAGGTCGGCGAGGAGGACCAGCAGGAGGAAGGTCAGCAGGATGCTGGCAACCTCGCCGCCGGCGAACATCCGCAGCGACAGGTCGATCTGCTGGCCGAGGCCGCCGGCGCCGACGAAGCCCATCACCACCGAAGCACGGATCGCGCACTCCCAGCGATAGACAGTGTAGGAAATCATTTCCCCGGCGGCGTTCGGCAGCACCCCGTAGGCGAACGCCGCCAGCCGCGATCCGCCGCCCAGCAGCAGGGCGCGGGTGGGGCGCGGATCCACCGACTCGAAGATTTCCGCGTAGACCTTGCCGAGCATGCCGGCATAGGTGATGGCGATGGCCAACACCCCGGCGGTGGGGCCCAGGCCCACGGCGCGGACGAACAGCAGCGCCCAGACGATTTCCGGCACGCTGCGCAGGAGGATCAGCAGGCCGCGCACCGGCCAGCGCAGTGCCCGTGCCCACCAGGCCGGCAGGCCGCCGCGCGGCAGTGCCGAGAGCGACAGGGCGCGGGTCGCCAGCAGTGCGGCGGGAAACGCCAGGAGCCAGGCCAGGGCCATGCCGGCGGTGGCGATGGCGAGGGTTTCCAGGGTGGCGCGGCCGAGCAGGGCGAGGAACCCGGGATCGTGTGCCGGCGGCCAGAAGCCGGCGAGGAAACCGCCCATGGTGCGCGCGTTGTCGCCGCTGAACAGGCCGGGGATATCCAGTTCGCTGAGGCGCAGCCCCGGCCAGAGCAGCAGCAACGCGGCCAGGGTCAGCAGCAGGCGCGGCAGGGCGGCGGGGTCGCGCGGCGGAGAAGCGGCGTTCAGCATCGTGGGATGTGCACCACGGCGGGTTCGCCGGCCGGGCTGGCGCGCTCGGCCTGCAGTTGTTCGTTGGCGTAGAGGGCGTCCAGCGCGGCGCGGTCGACTTCGCCGGCGGGCAGGTCGAAGGCGATGCGTCCGGCGCGCAGTCCGATCACCCGGGGGAAGTGTTGCAGCGCCAGGTCCACCGCGTGCAGGCTGGCCAGCAGGGTGCTGCCGCGCGCGGCGGCCTCGCGGTTGAGCAGGGCCAGGGTATGGCCGGCGAGCACCGGGTCCATGGCCGAGACCGGTTCGTCGGCGAGGATCAGCTCGGCGCGCTGGTAGAGCACCCGGGCGATGCCGACCCGCTGCAACTGGCCGCCGGAAAGCTGGTCGCAGCGCTGGAACAGCTTGTCGCCGAGATCCAGGCGTTGCAGTGCGTCGTGGGCGCCGGCGCGGTCCAGCGGATAGACCAGGCTGACCAGGCTCTTCCATAGCGGCCACTGGCCGAGGCGCCCGGCCAGTACCGCGCTGACCACCCGCTGCCGTGGCGGCAGCGGCGGTGCCTGGTGGACCAGGCCGATGCGCGCGCGCAGGCGTTGGCGGGCGGCGGCGGATAGCGCCCAGGGCTCCTCGCCGAGCAGTTCGACACGGCCGACGCTGGGCCGCCATTGGCTGGCGAGCACCCGCAGCAGGCTGGTCTTGCCGGCGCCGGAAGGTCCGATCAGGGCCACCCGTTCGCCAGCGGCCAGGCGTAGGCGGATGTCGGCAAGGGCGCGTTGGCCGTCGGCGTGGACCAGGTCCACGCCGTCGAGGCTCAGGCTCACTTCAGCAGGCCGGCGGCGCGTGCGGACTCCTCGATGCCCTTGTAGTTGTCCGGATTGGTCTCGATGAAGCGGCTGGCGGCCTGCAGGTCGAGGATCTCCTTGTCGGCCGGTTTCGCCGGGTCGAGGGCGAGGAAGGCCTGCTTGATCTTCTCGGCCAGGGCCGGGTCGAGGTTGCCGCGCACGGTCCAGTTGTAGTCGTAGTAGGTCGGCGTGGTGGCGAAGACCTTGACCTTGGCGGTATCGACCTTGCCGCTGTCCACCAGCTTCTGCCAGACCGAGGCGTTCAGCACGCCGGCGTCGACCTTGCCGGCCTGGACCCAGGCTACGGTGGCGTCGTGGGCGCCGGAGTAGGCGACGCGGGAGAAGAACTGCTCGGGGACGATGCCGTCCTTCTGCATGAAGTAGCGCGGCATCAGGCTGCCCGAGGTGGAGGAGACCGAGCCGAAGGCGAAGGTCTTGCCCTTCAGGTCCTGCAGGGATTTCACCTGGGGATCGGCCGTGATGAATTTGCTGGTGAACTGCTGGTCCTGCTCGCGCTGCACCAGGGGAATGGCGTTGCCGGTCTTCAGCCGCGCCTGGACGAAGGTGAAGCCGCCCAGCCAGGCCATGTCCAGGCGGTCGGCGGCCAGCGCCTCGACCACCCCGGCGTAGTCGGCCACCGGGACGAACTTCACCGGCATGCCGAGTTGCTTCTCCAGATAGGCGCCGAGCGGCTTGAATTTGCGCAGTAGCTCGGTGGGCGCCTCGTCGGGGATCGCCGAGACCTTGAGTTCTTTCAGGGTTTCGGCGTGGGCGAGCGCGGCGGACAGGGACAGGGCGATGCCGGCGGCGAGCGCCAGGGAGCGTTTCAACATGGGAGAGTTCTCCGGTTCAATGGCGGAAAAAACCCGGGGAGTATAGTGGTGCGCGGCCCGCTTGGGCAGCCGTCGCGGCGTTGCTCGCCGGCGCCTCGCGGGTAATATGGCGCTCCCCGTGCCCATTCGCTGCGTATTGGAGTTCGCCATGTCCGCTTCCCTGCCTTCCCTTGCCTTCGCCGGTCTCGGCCTGATGGGCGTGCCCATGTGCCGCCGGCTGCTGGCCGCCGGCTATCCGCTGGCGGTGTGGAACCGTTCGCCGGGCAAACGCGAGTTGCTCGCGGCCGAGGGCGCGAAAGCCGTCGAGGTCCCGGCCGAACTGGCCGCCGACGCGGAAATCCTGATGCTTTGCCTGGCCGATACCGCGGCGGTGCGTGAAGTGGTGTTCGGCGCCGGCGGCATCGTCGAGAACGCCAGGCCCGGGCAGTTGCTGGTGGATTTCTCCAGCGCCGAGCCGGCCGCCACCCGCGAGATGGCCGCCGAGCTGGAGGCGCGCTGCGGCGTGCGCTGGGTCGACGCGCCGGTCTCCGGCGGCACGCCGGGCGCGGAAAGCGGCAGCCTGGCGATCATGGCCGGCGGACGCGCAGCGGATATCGAACGCCTGCGGCCGGTCCTCTCCCGGCTTGGCCAGCGCCTGACGCGCATGGGCGAGGTGGGCGCCGGGCAGGTGACCAAGGTCTGCAACCAGATGATCGTTGCCTGCAACGCCCTGGTGATCGCCGAAGTGGTGGCGCTGGCGGAGCGGGCCGGGGTCGACGCCAGCCTGGTCGCTCCGGCGCTGGCGGGCGGCTTCGCCGACTCGAAGCCGTTGCAGATCCTCGCCCCGCAAATGGCCGAGAGCCGTTACGAGCCGGTCAAGTGGCACGTACGGACCCTGCTCAAGGATCTCGATACCGCGGTGAAGCTGTCCCGCGAGCAAGGCGCGGCCACCCCGATGAGCGGGTTGGCCGCGCAGTTGATGCGTCTGCACGGCAGCCAGGGCTATCTCGAACGCGATCCGGCGACCCTGGTGGAGCAATACCGGACCGCCGTCGAGTGAACCTCAGGCCTGGTTCAGGCTGCGCAGCGGCGGCGCGGCGTCGAAGCGGTAGGCGCGGAGGAACTCTTCCAGGGCCGCCAGCGGCAGCGGCCGGCTGAACAGGTAGCCCTGCACCAGCTCGCAATGGTTCTCCCGCAGGAACGCCAGTTGCTGCGGGGTCTCCACGCCCTCGGCGACGACTTTCAGATGGAGCTTCTGGGCCATCGCGATGATCGCCTGGGCGATTTCCATGTCCCGCTGCGAGGCGGGGATGTCCATGATGAACGAGCGATCCACCTTCAGCGCGTCCAGCGGCAGGCGCCGCAGGTAGGCGAGCGACGAATAGCCGGTGCCGAAGTCGTCGATCGACAGGCTGACGCCCAGCTCGCGGAGGCGTTCGAGCAGCGGGATGGTCTGGTCGATGTTGTACATCAGCGCGTCCTCGGTCACCTCCAGTTCGAGGAAGCACGCCGCCAGCCCGGCCTGCTCCAGCGCATGACGGACTTCGTCGACCAGGCTGGCCCGGCCGAGATTGCTGGCGCAGCAGTTGACCGCCACCCGCAGCCGTTCGTGGCCGGCCAGGTGCAGGCTGCGCAGGTCGCGGCAGGCGCGTCGCAGCACCCAGTCGTCGAGCTGGTCGATCATGCCGTTGGCTTCGGCCAGGCCGATGAAGCGGTCCGGACCGAGCAGGCCCTGGGTCGGATGGCGCCAGCGCACCAATGCCTCCAACTGGTGTACCTCGCCGTCGGCGAGGGCGAGGATCGGCTGGTAGTGCAGCTCCAGTTGGTCGTCGCGCAGGGCCTGGCGCAGTTCCTCCTCCATCTGCAGTTCCTGGGTCGCCCGCACCAGCAGTTGCCGGCTGAAGAACTGCGCGTTGTTGCGCCCGCAGGCCTTGGACTGGTGCAGGGCCAGGCCGGCGTTCTTCAGCAGCTCCTCGCACTGCTCGCCGTCGTTCGGGTAGAGGCTGACGCCGACGCTGGCGGTCATCACCAGGGTGCGCCCGTCCAGGGCGATGGGTTCCTTCATCTTCTGCATCAGGCGTTGCGAGAGGATGTGCGCCTCGTGGTCCTGGGTGAGGTCGGCGAGCACGCAGAACTCGTCGCCGGCGAAGCGCGCCACCACGTCGCTATCGCGCAACACGCTGCGGATGCGTTCGGAGACGATCTTCAGCAGTTGGTCGCCAGAGTCGTGGCCGAGGGAATCGTTGATCCGCTTGAAGTGATCGAGGTCGAGGAACATCACCGCCAGGCCCTTGCCTCTCAGGCGACAATTCTCCAGGTGCTGGACGAACACTTCGTTGAATGCCGTGCGGTTCTGCAGGCCGGTCAGGCTGTCGTAGCGAGCCATCTGGCGCAGCGAGGCGTGGGCGTGGTCGAGCTGGTTGAGCAGGGCGTTGACCCGGCTGTTTTCGCTGAGCCGGCGCTCCCGTTGTTTCTCCGACCATGCGGCCCAGATGCCGCAGGCGGCGATGGCGCTGGCGAGCACTCCGGTGAGCCAGCCCAGGCGCAGCGAGTCGGCGCTGGCTTGCAGTTCCAGCGGCGTGCCGGCGGGTACGCTGAGCACCAGCGCGGCCATCCCGGTGAAATGCATGGCGGCGATGGCGCCGGCCAGCAGCAGGCTGGCGATCAGTTTCATGTAGCGGTAGCGCGCGCTGCGCCGGCCGCGCAGGTAGGGGACCGCGGCGAGGGCGGTGAAGGCGGCGCCGATGGCGATCAGTACCGAAAGGGCGAACAGCGATGGCTGGTAGTACTGGGTGGCCACCGAGCGCATCGCCGCCATCCCGGTGTAGTGCATGGCAGCGATGCCCAGGCCGATGCAGCAGGCGGCGAGCAGGCAGGGCAGCAGGCCGAAGCGCGGGCGGGCGGTCATGTACATCGCCAGGTACGAGGCGGCGACGGCGATCAGCAGCGACAGGCCGGTGATCGGCAGGTCGTAGCGCAGGGCGATCGGCGCGTGGAACGCGAGCATGGCGACGAAATGCGTGGCCCAGATGCCGCTGCCCAGGCAGAACGCCCCGATCCATTGCCAGAGGCGCGGGTGGCTCAGGCTGTTGCCGACCCGCTCGACCATGTCCAGTGCCGTGTACCCGGCGAGGCAGGCGACGAGGAAGGCGAGCGCCACCAGCGACGGCGAATAGGTGCAGTTCTGCAGCACGTAGCCGTCGACGGGAGACTCTCCGAGGAAGCGCAGGCCTTGCCAATCCATAGCGGTGTCTCCCTGGACACGGAAAACCCGCGGACGGCGCGGGTGCGGGCTGGGGGTGGCATTGTGCTTCCAGTATAGATAGCGGGAGCCACCTGCAAGGTCGGCATGGAAGGAAGTCGCTGGCCGCCGACATACGGCCGGTTTCGGCATTTTCCCGGGGAGAAAAGGCATAGCTGAGCTTGTTCCGGCTCCATCGCCACGGGCATGATCGCTGCGCCCGCGAGGGCTCGCGAGGCTTCACGAAATTTTGACCAGGCGCCCGATAGAGTTCGGGCGCCCCGCCACGGGGGGTGGCGGCGGTCCGTTACGTTTCAGGAGTTGCTTCAATGGGTGGGGGTATCAAGCGTTTCTTGCCGGCTATCGGTTCGACCCGGCTGGTGATGCTGTTCGCGCTGGTTCTGGTGGTGTTCTACAACGCGGCGACCTGGAAGGCCCTGCATGGCCTGGTGCCGCTGCAAGGCTTGAAGGGCTTCGCGTTCTTCGCCTCGTTCGCGGCGTTCCTGTGGGCCGCCTTCACGCTCCTGCTGACCCTGGTTTCCTTCCGCCCGCTGCTCAAGCCGGCCTTGACCCTGGTCGCCCTGTGCTCGGCCGGCGCGACCTACTTCATGGGCAGCTACGGCATCAGCATCGACACGGTGATGGTGCAGAACGTCTTCGAGACCAACGCCACCGAGGCCGGCGACCTGGTCAACCCGACCCTGCTCGGCTATCTGCTGTTGCTCGGTGTCCTGCCTTCGCTGCTGATCTGGCTCTGGCCGGTACGCTACCGGCCGTTCTTCCGCGGCCTGCTGAACAAGATCCTGACGCTGCTCGGCTGCCTGCTGATCGTCGCGGTAATGGTAGGCAGCTTCTATTCCACCTACGCCCCGATCTTCCGCGAGGAAGACAAGCTGACCCACTTCATCAACCCGACCAACTACATCTACGCGGTGGGCAAGTACGCCAAGCAGCGCCTGGTGATCAAGGAACACCTGGTGGTCGAGCCGATCGGCCTGGACGCCCGTCAGGCGCCGGCTGCGCTGCAGCGACAGAAGAAATCGCTGCTGGTGTTCGTGGTCGGCGAGACCGCCCGTGCCGATCATTTCTCGCTGAACGGCTACGCCCGCGAGACCAACCCGGAGCTGAGCAAGCAGGACATCGTCAACTTCACCCAGGTCCGTTCCTGCGGCACTTCCACCGCGGTCTCGGTGCCCTGCATGTTCTCCCAGTACCCGCGCGAGGACTACAGCGACAAGAAGGCCAAGACCCACGAAGGCCTGCTGGACATTCTCCAGCGTGCCGGCGTGCAGGTGTTGTGGCTGGAGAACAACAGCGACTGCAAGGGCACCTGCCTGCGGGTGCCCAACCGGGACATCCCGAAGACCCAGCCGAGTCCGTTCTGCGACGGCAAGAACTGCCTGGACGAGTCGCTGCTGGTAGGCCTGCAGGAGTACATCGACGGGCTGCAGGACGACGCCATCATCGTCCTGCACTCCGATGGCAGCCACGGTCCCGAGTACTACGAGCGCTACCCGAAGGAGATGGAGCGCTTCCAGCCGGTATGCCGGACCAACCAGCTCGGCAGTTGCAGCAAGGAAGAGCTGGTGAACGTCTACGACAACACCATCCTCTATACCGACCACTTCCTGACGAAGGTGATCGAATTGCTCAAGCGGAATGCCGACAAGCGCGATACGGCGATGATCTACGTGTCCGACCACGGCGAGTCGCTGGGCGAGAATGGCGTCTACCTGCACGCGGCGCCCTATTCGATCGCGCCCCAGGCGCAGATCCACGTGCCGATGGTCATGTGGTTCGCCCCGCAGGCGCTGGGCAACTGGGGCATCCAGCGCAGTTGCCTGGACGGCAAGCGCGACGACAAGGACCTGAGCCACGACAACCTGTTCCACTCGGTGCTCGGCCTGCTGGACGTACAGACTTCGTTGTACCAGCCGGCGCTGGACATCTTCGCCAGTTGCCGCGCGCCCAGGGCAGCCCAGTGAGCGACGGGGGCTGAAAGAAAAAAGGCCGTGGAGGATTCCCCCCACGGCCTTTTTCGTCGGCTTTCGCCTTATTTGTCGCGGACCAGCAGGACCGGACGCGAAGCCACGCGGATCAGGCCTTCCGCCACGCTGCCGAGCATCAGGCGGCGCATGCCGCGACGACCATGGGTGCCCATGACCACCACGTCGGCATCGCTGGCCTGGGCCTCGAGCTCGATGCGCTCGGCGATTTCCTCGCTGGCGCGCTCCTGGCAGACGCGATCGAAGGTGGCGCCTTCGACGTTGCTCGCCTCGACCTTCTCGCGGGCCTTGGCCAGGACGTCATCGGCGGCTTTCAGCGCGGCTTCGCGCAGCGGCTCGGGGTTGTAGTACACCGCGTAGTCGGGAAGGTGGCGCAGCGGGCTGTCGACGATGGTGATGACGCGCAGCTTGCCGCCGCTGAGGCCGGCCAGCTTGATGGCCTCTTCCAGGGCGCGGTCGGAGACCGGGCTGCCGTCCACGGCTACCAGAATGCGATCGTACATAAGGTGTCCCTCCAGAGTGAGTGTCCGCCCGCCGGGCGTTCTTGAAACTTCCAGGACACTGTAGACCCTCGCGGCCGGCGGACCTTTGCCGGAGGTCAATAAGTCGCAGGGCGACCGTCGCGATTCCGCTGCGACGCCCGGCTCGCGGCCCGGCGGGGGCCGGGGAACGGGGCGAACGGTCGCCGCGCGGCCATCCGCCGTTGCGGCCTTCGCTGGAAATGAAATGAAAGAAGCCATGGGGGATGCCCATGGCTTCTCGTTTCGCGCAGCCGTTGCCGGGCGTCAGCCGGCGACCAGGATGCGGATCGCCTCGAGGCGCAGGGAGGCCTTGTCGAGCAGGGCCAGGCCTTCCTCGCGCTGGGTGCGCAGGCTGTCCAGCTCGCTGTCGCGGACGCTCGGGTTGACCGCCTTGAGCGCGGTCAGGCGCGCCAGTTCCTCGTCCATGGCGGCGGCGAACTGCTGCTTGGCCCTGGCCACGCGTTCCTCGTGGCGCGGGACGATCTTGCCCTCGGCCACGTCGAACTGCTTGGCCAGCACATCGCGCTGGGCCTGGACGAACTTGTTGGCGCTGACCCGTGGCACGCTTTCCAGCTGGTCGTTGAGGGTTTCCAGGGACACCCGGCCGGCCAGGTCGTTGCCGTTGGCGTCGAGCAGGCAGCGCAGGGCCTGCGGCGGCAGCCAGCGGCCGAGCTGGAGGGCGCGCGGTGCCACGGCTTCGCTGACGAACAGGAGTTCGAGCAGCACGGTGCCGGGCTTTAGCGCCTTGTTCTTGATCAGCGCCACCGAGGTGTTGCCCATCGAGCCGGACAGCACCAGGTCCATGCCGCCCTGAACCATCGGATGTTCCCAGGTGAGGAACTGCATGTCCTCGCGGGCCAGCGCCTGGGCACGGTCGTAGGTGATGGTCACGCCTTCGTCGTCGCCGAGGGGGAAGCCGGCGTCGAGCATCTTCTCGCTTGGCTTGAGGATCAGGGCATTTTCCGAATGGTCTTCGCTGTGGATGCCGTAGGCGTCGAACAGGCGCTCCATGTAGATCGGCAGGGCGAAGTCGTCGTCCTGTTCCTCGATGGCCTCCACCAGCGCCTCGCCTTCGCCGGCGCCGCCGGAGTTCAGCTCGAGCAGGCGGTCGCGACCGCTGTGCAGCTCCGCTTCGAGGGCTTCGCGACGGGCGCGGCCTTCGGCGAGCAGCGCGTCCCAGGCCTTGTCCTCGCCGCCGTCGAGCAGCGGCAGCAGGCGCGGGCCGAACTCGTGTTGCAGGGCGTTGCCGGTGGGGCAGGTATTGAGGAAGGCGTTCAGCGCCTGGTGGTACCACTGGAACAGGCGCTGCTGGGCGCTGTTCTCCAGGTGCGGTACGTGCAACTGGATGGTGTGTCGCTGGCCGATCCGGTCGAGGCGGCCGATGCGCTGCTCGAGCAGGTCCGGGTGGGCCGGCAGGTCGAACAGCACCAGATGGTGGGCGAACTGGAAGTTGCGGCCTTCGCTGCCGATTTCCGAGCAGATCAGCACCTGGGCGCCGAACTCTTCGTCGGCGAAGTAGGCGGCGGCGCGGTCGCGCTCGAGAATGCTCATGCCTTCGTGGAACACCGTGGCGGAGATGCCCGAACGCAGGCGCAGGGCGTCTTCCAGGTCGAGGGCCGTCTCGGCGTGGGCACAGATGACCAGGACCTTGAACTGCTTGAGCATCTTCAGGGTATCGATCAGCCACTCGACGCGCGGGTCGAAGCGCCACCAGCGGTTGTTGTCGTCGCCGTCTTCCCACTGCTGCTGGAAATTCACTTCCGGATACAGGTCCGGGTGTTCGCCGGCCGGCAATTCCTCGTACTGGCTCGGCATCGGCAACGGATAGGCGTGCAGTTCGCGCTGGGGGAAGCCCTGCACGGCGGCACGGGTGTTGCGGAACAGCACGCGACCGGTGCCGTGGCGGTCGAGCAGCTCGCGGACCAGGCGCGAGCGAGCTTCTTCATCGCCGCCCTCGACGCTGGCCAGCAGCTCGTCGCCCTCGCTGCCGAGGAAGCCGTGGATGGCCTTGCGCGCGCCGGCGGAAAGACTGCCGTGGTCGAGCAGTTCCTGCACCGCTTCGGCGACCGGGCGATATTGCTCGCTCTCCCGGCGGAACGCTTCGAGGTCGTGGAAACGATTCGGATCGAGCAGGCGCAGGCGCGCGAAGTGGCTGTCCTGGCCGAGTTGCTCCGGGGTCGCGGTGAGCAACAGGACGCCGGGAATGATCTCCGCCAGTTGCTCGACCAGCGCGTATTCGGCGCTGACCTGGTCCTGGTGCCAGACCAGGTGGTGGGCTTCGTCGACCACCAGCAGGTCCCAGCCGGCGGCGAACAGGGCGTCCTGGGCGCGTTCGTCTTCCTTCAGCCACTCCAGGGCGACCAGGGCCAACTGGGTGTCCTCGAAGGGATTGCTGGCATCGCTTTCGGCGAAGCGCTCCTTGTCGAACAGGGCCACCTGCAGGTTGAAGCGCCGGCGCATCTCCACCAGCCACTGGTGCTGGAGGTTTTCCGGGACCAGGATCAGCACCCGCCCGGCGCGGCCGGAGAGCAACTGGCGATGGATGATCAGGCCGGCCTCGATGGTCTTGCCCAGGCCCACTTCGTCGGCCAGCAGGACGCGCGGCGCCATGCGGTCGGCGACTTCGCGGGCGATGTGCAACTGGTGGGCGATCGGCTGGGCGCGGGCGCCGCCGAGGCCCCAGAGCGAGGACTGGAGCAGTTGGCTGCGGCGTTCGAGAGTGTGGTAGCGCAGGGAGAACCAGGGCAGGGGATCGATCTGTCCGGCGAACAGACGGTCGCTGGCGAGGCGGAACTGGATGAAGTTGGAGAGCTGGGTTTCCGGCAGGGTGCGCTGCTCGTTCTGCGCGGTGAGGCCGTGGTACACCAATAGGCCCTCGCTTTCCTCGACCTCGCGAACGGTCATCTTCCAGCCTTCGAAGTGCGTCACTTCATCGCCGGGGGCGAAGCGCACGCGGGTCAGCGGCGCATTGCGCAAGGCGTATTGGCGGGTATCGCCGGTCGCCGGATAGAGCACGGTGAGCAGGCGGCCATCCTGGGCCAGGATGGTCCCCAGGCCCAATTCCGCTTCACTGTCGCTGATCCAGCGTTGCCCCGGTTGATACTGCGCCATGTCCACCTCCCAAAAAAGCCGGGTATGGTACCGCAACGCGTGGCGTTGAGCGACGCTTGGCGATGGATTGCGTGTTGCGCCACGGCTTCGTCGGAGAGCCGTCCGTCGGTACGGGAGCGACCGCCTGGCGGCTGGTTCTCAAGTCGAGCGGCGGGTCGACCGATAACCCTTGTAGAAGAACGCCGCAAACCGGCACGCTGCGAGAACCCATGACGCGGCACTACCCAGAGAGGTTGCCTGCATGCTTCCGCCGATCCCCCAGGGCCTGATCCCGGTCACCGTCCAGCAGGACCCGCCCAAGCCCCGTCCGGCCACGCCGCCGGTCGCGCCGACCCAGGCTGGCGCGGGCAGCGATGGCGTCGCCTTGCGCCAGGAGCGCGACGAGGAAAGCTGGCTGGAAGAGGAATACCGCCGTCGCCAGCGCCGCCAGGGCGGCGAGGCGCACGCGCGGAGCGACGAGGGGGACGAGGCGCCGGCTGACGAGGCGGGGGAGAGCGCCCCGGCGGACGAGCTGCCGCGCAAGGGACAATTGATCGACATCGAAGTGTAACCCTGGTTTTCCAGGCTTCAGCAGCGGCCTTGCGGCGTAGTAACCTGCGGCCCATGGACCTGTTCGCCGACGCACCCCTGACCCTGCCGGACGCCGACCTCCGCTATCTCCCGCATTGGCTGGATGCGCCGCTGGCGAGCGCCTGGCTGTTGCGCCTGGAACAGGAAACGCCCTGGGAACAGCCGATCCTGCGCATCCATGGCGAGGAGCATCCGACCCCGCGCCTGGTGGCCTGGTACGGCGACCCTGACGCCGCCTACCGTTATTCCGGCCAGGTCCACCGGCCGCTGCCATGGACCGCGTTGCTCGGCGAGATCCGCGAGCGCGTGGAGCGCGAGGTCGGCCAGCGGGTCAACGGCGTGCTGCTGAACTACTACCGCGACGGCCAGGACTCCATGGGCTGGCACAGCGACGACGAGCCAGAGCTGCGCCGCGATCCGCTGGTCGCCTCGCTCAGTCTCGGCGGCAGCCGCCGCTTCGACCTGCGGCGCAAGGGCCAGACCCGCATCGCCCACTCTCTGGAACTGACCCATGGCAGCCTGCTGGTCATGCGCGGCGCAACCCAGCATCATTGGCAACATCAGGTGGCGAAGACCCGCCGCTCCTGCATGCCCCGTTTGAACCTGACCTTCCGCCTGGTGTACCCCCAGCCATGAACGACGACGACAAGGTGATCGACCTCAGCGCCGAGCGCGACAAGCGCATCCACGACGTGCACGAGAAGCGCCTGCAGGAGGTCCGCAAGGCCTTCGAACAGGTGTTGCCGCTGGGCAAGCCGCGGAAGAAGCCGAAAGGCAAGCCGAAGAAGCGCTGAAGCCTCCGCCGCCGCGTTCGCCGGCGGCGCATTCCTGCGGGCAACGTGCGGCGATCGGGCAGGTTTTTCCCGGTTATCTGCGGCGTCCGACCGCATTCTCCCTCCTGCGAAACTTGACCTGGGTCAGTGTCATGCACCTGGCCGAAAAAGCCCGTCCGGGCGATTGATCCAGGTCAATATTGCGCCGCCGCGCCTCGCTAATCTGAGCCCATCGAGCAACACCCAACCGGCAACTGGAGGCCATCAACATGTTCATCGACGAAGTGGTTCTCGCAGGGATTCTTACAGTAGGCCTCATGGTCGCTTTCTTCGGTGGGGTCGGTTACTTCATCTGGAAGGATTCCCATAGCCGCAAAGGCTGATCCTCCCGGATACACAGAGCACGCAAGGCACTTAGGGCGACTTCGGTCGCCCGTTTTTTTTGCGCCTGGAAAAACACCGGCGCAGCGATCGGGATACTACGAATGTCGCTGGACGATATTGTTAGCAGCCTAATAATATAGGCTGCACATATCGCCTCGGCGTTCGCCGGCTATCTATGCTGATGTAGACCCCGTTTCGGAAGACCCTGTGCCCATTCACTGGAAGCCGTTCCTGGCACCCTCGACGCTGGCGCTCAAGTTCGCCATCAAGACGCTCCTGGCCGGCGGCCTGGCGTTGTGGTGCGCCTTTCGCTTCGACCTGGAGCAGCCGCAATGGGCGCTGATGACCGTGCTGATCGTGTCCCAGCCGTTGTCCGGCATGGTGGTGGCGAAGGGCTTGTTCCGCCTGCTCGGCACCCTGGTCGGCACCGCGATGTCGGTGCTGATGATCGCGCTGTTCGCCCAGGCGCCCTGGTTGTTCCTGCTGGCCATCTCGCTCTGGCTGGGGCTCTGCACGGCGGCCTCGACCTCCCTGCGCAACCACGTTTCCTATGCCTTCGTACTTTCCGGCTATACGGTGGCGATCATTGGCCTGCCGGCGGTGGACCAGCCGCTGCTGGTCTTCGAGCAGGCGGTGGCGCGTTGTACCGAGATCTGCCTGGGGATCATCTGCGCCTCGGCGGTCAGTGCGATCCTCTGGCCGCAGCGGGTCGAGCAGAACCTCGATAAGCAGGCCCACGCCACCTGGCTGCTGGGCATGCAGGCCGCGCGCGGCGAGATCGACCCGCGCCAGCGGCAGCCGCAGGGGCTGCTCAACGCGCTGAGCAAGATCGTCGAGGTCGATGCGCAGCGCGACCATGCCTGGTTCGAAGGCGAGCGCGGGCGGCGCCGGGCCGGCGCCCTGGCGTTGCTCTCGCGCGACCTGCTCAGCCTGTTGCGCACCGCGCGCGGCGTGGCCCGGCAACGGGCGCGGCTGAGCGAAGAGGAAGAGCGCCAGGTGGAGCGCTGGCTGGCCGCGCTGGCCAGCGCCCTGGAAGGAACCGATCCGGCGTCGATGCAGGCGCTGCGCGAGGAGTTGGCGCAGGTCGCGGTCGAGCCGCAGTGGAGCAACGACCAGCGTTACCTGCTGACCCGCTGCTCGGTGCTGCTGCTCAAGGCGGTGAATGCCGAGAAGGGTATGCGCGCGGTGGCCAGCGGCGAGGTCGAGGGGCGGGTGGGCAGCGCCGGCACCCTGTCCTGGCACCGCGACCTGCAGATGGCGCTGTTCTACGGCGCGCGTAGCGCCCTGGCGTTGCTCGGGCTGTCGATCTACTGGATCTATACCGCCTGGCCGGCGGCGTCCGGCGCGATGCTGCTGGCGGCGGTGGTGTGCAGCCTGTTCGCCAACCGCGACAACGCGGTGGCCATCGGCCTGAGCTTCCTGCGCGGCATCGTCTACGCGATCCCGGCGGCGATGCTGGTCAGCCAGTGGCTGCTGCCGCAGTGGAATGGCTTCCCGCTGCTCTGCCTGGCGATGGGCGTGCCGCTGTTCTTCGCCACCCTGGGCATGGCCGTACCGGTCACCGCCGGCACCGCCACCTCGTTCGCGATCCACTTCATCGTCCTGGTCGCGCCGCGCAACCAGATGGACTACGACCTCGCGACCCTGCTGAATTCCGCCCAAGGCGTACTGATCGGAGTCGGCTTCGCGGTGGTGATCTTCCGCTTGCTGACCTTGCGTCCGGGCTGGCTGACCCGACGCCTGCTGGATGCCACCTGCGTCGACCTCGGCCGCCTCACCCGGCGCCCGCTGGCGCAGGCGGAGAACTGGTTCGGCGGGCGCATGGCCGACCGCCTGTTGCGCCTGGCGCGGCACGCCAACCTGTTGCCGGAGCAGGAGCGGCGGCGTTGGGACGATGGCCTCCTGGCGCTCGACCTGGGTAACGAACTGATCCACCTGCGGGCCTGCCTGGAAGGCGCCCGTGGCGTCCTGCGCAAGGCGCGCGACCGCTTCCTCGGGGAACTGGGCGAGCTGCTTGAGGCCGGTCCCGCGGGGCCGCGCAGCGACCGCCTGGAACGGATCAGCCTGCCGTTGCGCGAAGCCCTGGAGCGCGACGCTCGCCACGACGACGAAGCCAGCCGCCTGGCGCGCGCGGCCCTGGCGCAACTGCTGTTCACCTGGCAGCAGTGGTGCCATCAGGAGGAAAGCCATGAGTCTGCATGAGTCGGCCTGGGGCGGCGTCTACCTCAGCCCGCTGTTCGTCTATGCCCTGCTGGCGCTGGCGGCCACCGCCGCGCTGCGGGTGCTGATCCAGAAAACGCCGTTGCGTCGCTGGGTCTGGCACGAGGCGCTGTTCGACTGCGCCCTGTTCATTTTGATGTTGAGTGGCATTACCTGGGCGGCCACGACCTGAATCCGTCGCCCCGAGAAGGAGATTCGCATGCGTGCATCGCTTCGCGTCGTCGTCACCCTGCTGGTGGTCGCTGCCGCTGTTCTCGCCGGCATCTGGCTCTGGCGCTACTACATGCTCTCGCCCTGGACCCGCGATGCCCGGGTGCGGGCCGACGTGGTGGTGGTGGCGCCGGACGTGTCCGGCTGGGTGACCGACCTGGAGGTCAAGGACAACCAGGTGGTCAAGGTCGGCGACGTGCTGATGCGCATCGACCAGGAACGCTACCAGGCCAACCTGGAGCAGGCCCGCGCCGTCGCCGAGACCCGTCACCAGCAATACCTGTTGCGCCAGAACGAGGCGGCCCGGCGCAGCCGCCTGGGCATCGGCGCGATCAGCGCCGAGGACAAGGAAAACGCCCAGATCAATGCCGCCATCGCTCGCAGCGAGTACCAGGAAGCGCTGGCCCAGGTGAAGATCGCCGAACTCAACCTCAAGCGCAGCGAACTGCGCGCTGCGCGCAACGGCCAGGTGACCAACCTGCGCCTGGCCCAGGGCAACTACGCCACGGCGGGCCAGGCGGTGATGGCGCTGGTCGACCAGCAGTCCTTCTATGTGGTCGCCTACTTCGAGGAAACCAAGCTGCCCGGCATCCGCGTCGGCATGCGCGCCCAGGTCCGCCTGATGAGCGGCGATCAGCCGATCGACGGCACGGTGGAGAGCATCAGCAGCGGTATCACCGACCGCAACTCGACGCCGGACGGCCAGTTGCTGGCCAATGTCGAGCCGACCTTCAACTGGGTGCGCCTGGCGCAGCGCATTCCGGTGCGCATCCGCCTCGACCAGGTGCCGGCGGATGTCCACCTGAGCGCCGGGATGACCGCCAGCGTTACCGTGCAGGGGGACTGAGCGGCAGCGCTTGCGTGGCGCCATCCAGCGTGCTGGCGCCAAGCGCGCAGGCCAGCGCCGCCAGCACCAGGGCGAGGCCGACCCAGGGCGTCGCGGCGACTCCCAGTGCCGCCACCACCAGGCCGCCCAGCGCCGCGCCGAGGCCCACGCCCAGGTGCATGGCCGAGGTGTTCAGGGCGACGCCGGCGGAACCGCTGGCCGGATCGCTGCGCAGCAGGAAGCTCTGCACCACCGGCGAGATCATCCAGCTGATCGCGCTCCAGACCATCAGTACCGGCAGGAACCCGATGCTGCCCAGGCTCAGCGGCACCGCCGCCAGCGCCAGGGCGAAGGCCGCCGGCACCAGACGCAGGGCGCGCCGGTGGCCGAGGCGGTCGGCCAGCCAGCCGCCGATATAGCCGCCGCTCAGCGCTGCCAGGCCGATCAGCAGGAGGATCAGGCTGATCTCGCCGGGCGAGCGAATACCGGCCATGCTCGCCAGGTACGGGGTGAAATAGGCGAACAGGGTGAAGTGCCCGCCGAGCAACAGGATCGATACCAGTTGCGCGAGCCACAGCGCGGGCTGGCGCAACTGCCGCAGGTAGCCTTCGCGGCCGGGCAGGTCGCCGGCCTGGCGTTGCGGCAGGTAGCGCCAGAGCAGCAGGCACAAGGGCAGCGAATAGACCGCGATGCCGGCGAAGATCCAGCGCCAGCCGAACCAGTCGCTGATCTGTACGCCCAGTGGCACGCCGAACACCAGCGAACCGCTGATGCCCATGAAGATCAGGCCGATCGCCCGGCCGCGCTGGGCCGGGGCGGCCAGCTCGGCGGCGAGCAGGCTGGCGAGGACGATCAGCAGCCCGCAACAGGCCGACATTCCCAGGCGAGCCAGGAGCAGGCCGAGATAGCCCGGAGCGAGGGCGGCGAGCGCGTTGCTGAGGGCGAACAGCAGCAGGGTCGCCAGCAGCAGGCGGCGGCGTTCGATGCGCCGGGTCAGCCAGCCGAGCAGCGGTGCGGCGAGGGCGAAGCCGAGGGAGAACAGGGTGGTGAGCTGGCCGGCCAGGCTGATGGAGACCCGCAGGTCTTCGGCCAGGGGCGGCAGGATGCCGATCAGGATGCTTTCCGCCAGGCCGGCGGCGAAGGTGGTCAGGGATAGCAACAGCAAGCGAAGGTCCATGGCGGCTCCGATTCCCGGTAAGGGGTTTCGGGCGGTGGAGTGCCTTCGGTTATCCCTGGTGATTGAGGTAAGACAGCGGACAGGGTAGAGCAGCGCGCGGCGGCCCGGCAAGTCCGCCGGGCCGGATGGCCCGACGATAGGGAAAGCCGCTCAGCCGATGCTGATCGGCGGCAGTTCGGCCAGCTCGACGCTGAGCTTCTCTTCCGGCGCCATGATCTCCGCTTCGCCGTCGACCACCTGCTTGCCTGCCTGGTTGAACACCCGCGTGGCTATGCGCACGCGGTTCTTCGGCAGCTTCTCGAGGACTTCCAGTTCGACCTTCAGGTCGTCGCCGAGCTTGACCGGACGGGTGAAGCGCAGGGTCTGGCCGAGATAGATGGTGCCTGGGCCGGGCAGCACGGTGGCGATCGCCGCGCTGATCAGGGCGCCGCTGAGCATGCCGTGGGCGATGCGTTCCTTGAACTGGGTGGTGGCCGCGTAGGCGGCGTCCAGGTGCACCGGGTTGCGGTCGCCGGAGACTGCGGCGAACAACTGCAGGTCGCGCTCGGCGATGCTGCTGGTGTACTCGGCCTTTTGCCCGACCTCTAGCTCGGCGTAGGGAATGTTCTGGACCTGGCTCATGTTCTCTCCTTTGTCGAATGATCCCGGCGGTGGCGCAGGGCCTGTTCCAGCCAGTCGATCAGGTCTTGGGTGACCGCGTCGCGGTTGCTCTCGTTGAACAGCTCGTGACGGGCCTCGGGATAGGTCTTCAGGGTCACCTGGCGCAGCCCGGCACCGCGCAGGGCGTCGGCCAGGTCGCCCAGGCGCTTGCCCTGGCTGACCGGGTCGCGTTCGCCGCCGATGATCAGCAGCGGCAGGTCGGCATCGATCTGCCGCAGGTGGGTGGGCGGGGTGATATCGGCCAGGCCGCCGAGCAGGTCCACCCACAACTGGTTGCTGCAGCGGAAGCCGCACAGCGGGTCGGCCACGTACCTGTCGACTTCCTGCGGATCGCGACTGAGCCAGTCGAAGGCCGTGCGATTGGGCTTGAACGCCTTGTTGAACGAGCCGAACGAGAGGAAGTCGATCAGCGCGCTCTTGCCCAGCGGCCCCTGGCGCCAGCGCTCGAAGCGGGCGATCAGGCGGGCGATCCGGTAGAGCGCTTGCGGCTGGTAGTTGGAACCGGAAAGGATCGCCCCTTGCAGGCTGCAGCTGTGGTGCAGCAGGTAGGCCATGGAGATGTAGCTGCCCATGCTGTGGCCCAGCAGGAAGATCGGCAGTTCCGGGTGCTGCTGGCGGATATGGTGGTTCAGGCTGGCCAGGTCGCCGACCACCTTGCCCCAGCCGCCCTGGTCGGCGAAGTGGCCCAGCTCGTCGGCTTCGGCGGTCCGGCCGTGGCCGCGCTGGTCGATCGCATAGAAGTGGTAGCCGGCAGCGTTCAGCGCGGCGGCGAGACGCTCGTAGCGACCGGCGTGCTCGGCCATGCCGTGGGACAGCATCACCGCGCCGACGGCCGTTGCGCTCGGCCAGTGGCGGGTGTACAGCGGGGTTTCGTCGCTGGCGGGGAGCCAGTAGGCAGCGGCGGGCATGTTCGTTCCTTGTGCCGGGCGGACGCGTTCCGGCGCATTCTAGCAGCGTACGCGGCTTCGTCCCGGAAAAGCGCCACCCTTGGGCACGGGCCGCTCTGGAATGGCGGGCGGCGAAGAGCGACAGGCTGGAGATTCACACTATCAATAAGGGCAGGAGGAGTATTTGCGCTGTCCGACGCAACTGCTAAGTTGCCCGATGCCCCGCACATGCGGGCCAGACCCGCTCAGGTAAGAGGACAAGAATAAATGCAACCTGAATTCTGGAACGACAAACGCCCGGCCGGCGTACCCGACAGTCTCGACTTCGCCGCCTACCGTTCCGTAGTCGAGGTCTTCGAGCGCTCCTGCAAGAAATTCGCCGACCGCCCGGCCTTCAGCAATCTCGGCGTGACGCTCAGCTACGCCGAACTCGATCGTCTGTCCGCCGCCTTCGCCGCCTACCTGCAGAAACAGACCGATCTCCAGCCCGGCGACCGCATCGCGGTGCAGATGCCCAATGTCCTGCAATATCCCATCGCGGTGTTCGGCGCCTTGCGCGCGGGGCTGGTGGTGGTCAACACCAATCCGCTGTACACCGCCCGCGAAATGCGCCACCAGTTCAAGGACGCCGGCGTGCGTGCGCTGGTCTACCTGAACGTGTTCGGCAAGCTGGTCGAGGAAGTGCTCCCGGATACGCGGATCGAGTACCTGATCGAGGCGCGCATGGGCGACCTGTTGCCGGCGCTGAAGGGTTGGCTGGTGAACAGCGTGGTGAAGTCGGTGAAGAAGATGGTCCCCGATTATCGCTTGCCCCAGGCGCTGCCGTTCAGGCAGGCCTTGAAGCAAGGCCAGGGCCATGCCCTGCAGCCGGTCAGGGTCGGCCTGGAGGATGTCGCCGTGTTGCAGTACACCGGCGGCACCACCGGGGTCTCGAAGGGGGCGATGCTCACCCACGGCAACCTGGTGGCGAACATGCTGCAGGTCCACGCCCAGCTTTCCCAGCTCGGCAAGGATGGCCTGCCGCTGATGAAGGAGGCGCAGGAGGTGATGATCGCGCCGCTGCCGCTCTACCACATCTATGCCTTCACCGCGAACTGCATGTGCATGATGGTCAGCGGCAACCATAACGTGCTGATCACCAACCCGCGCGACATCCCCGGTTTCATCAAGGAACTGAAGAAGTGGCGTTTCTCCGCGCTGCTCGGCCTCAACACCCTGTTCGTCGCGCTGATGGAGCACCCCGGGTTCAAGGACGTCGATTTCTCCAACCTGAAGCTCACCAACTCCGGCGGCACCGCACTGGTCAGCGCCACCGCCGAGCGCTGGAAGGGCGTCACCGGCTGCACCGTGGTGGAAGGCTATGGCCTCACCGAATGCTCGCCGGTGGTGACCACCAACCCCTACGGCGAGCAGGCACGCCTGGGTACGGTGGGGATACCGGTCGTGGGCACGGCGCTCAAGGTGATCGACGAGCAGGGCAACGAGCTGCCTGTCGGCGAACGTGGCGAACTCTGTGTGAAAGGTCCGCAAGTGATGAAGGGGTACTGGCAGCGTCCCGAGGCCACCGAGGAGATTCTCGATGCCGAAGGCTGGCTGAAGACCGGCGACATCGCGGTGATCGACGAGGACGGCTTCGTGCGCATCGTCGATCGCAAGAAGGACCTGATCCTGGTCTCCGGCTTCAATGTCTACCCCAACGAGATCGAAGACGTGGTGATGGCCCATCCGAAGGTGGCCAGTTGCGCGGCAGTGGGCATTCCCGACGAGAAGTCCGGCGAGGCGGTGAAGCTGTTCGTGGTGGCCCGCGACCCCAGCCTGTCGGTCGAGGAACTCAAGGCCTACTGCAAGGAAAACCTCACCGGATACAAAATTCCGCGACAGATTGTGCTCAAGGATGCATTACCGATGACGCCTGTGGGTAAAATCCTCCGTCGTGAGCTGCGCGAAATCGCCTGATAGCCTTACAAGGCTCTGAAACGGGCATTTGCCGGGGACAGGAAAGACCGTGACCGAGACTAATGTCTCGGTCATTTTTTTGACCGAATAGGTCATGTTTGGTGCTGGTCTGCCTCTGGCAAAGCTGATAATCTCGGCGCGCCTAATAGCCCTGGGTCCAGGGTTAGCGAGCAGATCACAACAAGATGCCGCCATGAGCGGTGAAGATTAGCTGTTGCTTAGGAGTGGGCTTCCATGATCGAAAACTTCTGGAAGGACAAGTACCCAGCGGGTATTGCTGCCGAGATCAATCCCGACCAGTACCCGAACATCCTGTCGGTACTGAAGGAGTCCTGCCAACGTTTTGCCACCAAGCCCGCGTTCACCAACCTGGGCAAGACCCTGACCTACGGCGAGCTGTACAAGCTGTCCGGCGACTTCGCCGCCTACCTGCAGCAGCACACCGATCTCAAGCCCGGCGACCGCATCGCCGTCCAGTTGCCCAACGTCCTGCAATACCCGATCGTGGTCTTCGGCGCCATGCGCGCCGGCCTCATCGTGGTCAACACCAACCCGCTGTACACCGCGCGCGAACTGGAACACCAGTTCAACGACTCCGGCGCCAAGGCGGTGGTCTGCCTGGCCAACATGGCCCACCTGGTCGAGGGCGTACTGCCGAAGACCGGCGTCAAGCAGGTGATCGTCACCGAAGTCGGCGACATCCTGCCGCCGCTGAAGCGCTTCATCGTCAACTTCGTGGTCAAGCACATCAAGAAGATGGTGCCGGCCTACAGCCTGCCGCAAGCCACCAAGCTGACCGACGCGCTGGCCAGGGGCGCCGGCAAGTCGTTCCAGGAAGCCGCGCCGCAGGCCGACGACGTCGCCGTGCTGCAATACACCGGCGGCACCACCGGGGTCGCCAAGGGCGCCATGCTGACCCACCGCAACCTGGTGGCCAACATGTTGCAGTGCAAGGCGCTGATGGGCGCCAACCTCAACGAGGGCTGCGAGATCCTCATCGCGCCGCTGCCGCTGTACCACATCTATGCCTTCACCTTCCATTGCATGGCGATGATGCTCACCGGCAACCACAACATCCTGATCACCAACCCGCGCGACCTGCCGTCGATGCTCAAGGACCTCGGCCAGTGGAAGTTCACCGGCTTCGTCGGCCTGAACACCCTGTTCGTCGCCCTGTGCAACAACGAAACCTTCCGCAAGCTGGACTTCTCCGCGCTGAAGCTGACCCTCTCCGGCGGCATGGCGCTGCAACTGGCCACCGCGGAGCGCTGGAAGGAAGTCACCGGCTGCGCCATCTGCGAAGGCTACGGCATGACCGAGACCGCGCCGGTGGTATCGGTCAACCCGTTCCAGAACATCCAGGTCGGCACCATCGGTATCCCGGTGCCCTCGACCCTGTGCAAGGTGATTGGCGACGACGGCCAGGAAGTGCCCCTGGGCGAGCGCGGCGAACTCTGCGTGAAGGGTCCGCAGGTGATGAAGGGCTACTGGCAGCGCCAGGAAGCCACCGACGAGATCCTCGACGCCGATGGTTGGCTGAAGACCGGCGATATCGCCATCATCCAGGAAGACGGCTACATGCGCATCGTCGACCGGAAGAAGGACATGATCCTGGTCTCCGGCTTCAATGTGTATCCGAACGAACTGGAAGACGTGCTGGCGACCCTGCCGGGCGTCCTGCAGTGCGCCGCGATCGGCATCCCCGACGAGAAGTCCGGCGAGTCGATCAAGGTCTTCGTGGTGGTCAAGCCGGGGGCGACCCTGACCAAGGAACAGGTCATGCAGCACATGCATGACAACCTGACCGGCTACAAGCGGCCGAAGGCCGTGGAGTTCCGCGACAGCCTGCCGACCACCAACGTCGGCAAGATCCTGCGCCGCGAACTGCGCGACGAAGAGCTGAAGAAAGCGGGCCAGAAGTAAGTCCGCCGTTGCCTGAAGAAGCCCCGCCGATGCGGGGCTTCTTCGTTGCAGGCAGTCGGTTGCGGGGTGAGCGGGCCTGTGCGGACGTGCCGGCAGCGCATCACCTGCCGGAGGCCCCCCCATGGCCCGCCTCGATCCTGCCCTGGCCGAAGAAATACGCCGTCTGCCGATCAGCCGGCGTCTGGAACTGACCCAGGCATTGCTGCATCGCGCCGGCCCCGAGGTGGAGCGCCAATGGCCGCCAGTGGCCGAGGATCGCCTCGCCGACTGCCGGGCGGGCACCGCCGATGCGCTGCCGCTGGCCGAGATGCTCAAGCGACTGGGGCGCGGAGAGGGCCATCGCCCACCAGCAGCGTCGGCCGTATCGCGGCAGCGAGCGTTAACCGGGATTCGTCCTCTTCCGCTCAAATCTGCGACAATTCCGAATATTTTTCGCCTCGGCAGTGGCCGGAGCTTCTCCCGTCCTCCGCGACTGCGGCACGCTCACAGCATTCGAAAAGCCTAGATGACCGACCAGACTCCTTCCCTTGACCAACTCGTCCGGCGCCTCGACCAGGCCCAGATCAGCGACCGCCACCGCTTGCGCCGGCAGCTCCACGAACTGCGCAAGCAGCCCGACGACGCGCGCCTGGCGCAGTGGGTCGAGCGCTTCCAGGCCTCCTGCGCCAAGGTCGAGGCGCGGCGCGCCAGCGTGCCGGCGATCCGCTACGACGACAGCCTGCCGATCGCCGCCAAGCGCGACGAGATCAAGGCCGCTATCGCCGCCCACCAGGTGGTGGTGATCGCCGGCGAGACCGGCTCGGGCAAGACCACCCAGTTGCCGAAGATCTGTCTGGAGCTGGGTCGCGGCATCCACGGCCTGATCGGCCATACCCAGCCGCGTCGGCTGGCGGCGCGCAGCGTGGCGACGCGGGTCGCGGAAGAGATCGGCACGCCGCTGGGCGCGCTGGTCGGCTACCAGGTGCGCTTCGAGGACCAGAGCGACGACAGCACCCTGGTCAAGCTGATGACCGACGGCATCCTCCTGGCCGAGACCCAGCATGACCGCTACCTGGAGCGCTACGACACGCTGATCGTCGACGAAGCCCACGAGCGCAGCCTGAACATCGACTTCCTCCTCGGCTACCTGAAGACCCTGTTGCACCGGCGTCCGGACCTGAAGCTGATCATCACCTCGGCGACCATCGACCTGGAGCGTTTCTCCCGGCATTTCGACGGCGCCCCGGTGATCGAGGTTTCCGGCCGCACCTATCCGGTGGAGACCTGGTACCGGCCGCTGGCGGCGGAAACCGACGAGGAGGGCAACCGGGTCGAGGACGACCTGTCGGTGGACCAGGGCATCCTCGCCGCCCTCGACGAGATCGCCGCCCACGAACGCGAGGTCGGCAAGCGGCCCGGCGACGTGCTGGTGTTCCTCCCCGGCGAGCGGGAGATCCGCGACGCCGCGGAGATGCTGCGCAAGGCCAACCTGCGCCACACCGAGGTGCTGCCGCTGTACGCGCGACTGACCCCGGCCGAGCAGCAGAAGATCTTCCAGCCGCGCCCGGGACGCAAGATCGTGCTGTCCACCAACGTCGCGGAAACCTCGCTGACGGTGCCGGGCATCCGTTACGTGATCGACAGCGGCACCGCGCGGATCAGCCGCTACAGCTACCGCGCCAAGGTCCAGCGGCTGCCCATCGAGGCGGTGTCGCAGGCCAGCGCCAACCAGCGCAAGGGCCGTTGCGGACGGGTCGAGCCGGGCATATGCGTGCGTCTCTACAGCGAGGAGGACTTCAACGCGCGTCCGGCCTTCACCGACCCGGAAATCCTCCGCACCAACCTGGCCGCGGTGATCCTGCAGATGCTGCACCTGCGCCTCGGCGACATCGAGGCGTTCCCCTTCATCGAGCCGCCGGACGGCAAGGCGATCAAGGACGGCTTCACCCTTCTGCAGGAACTGTCGGCGGTCAACCGCGAAGGCCAGCTGACCCCGCTGGGGCGCCAACTGGCGCGCCTGCCGATCGACCCGAGGCTGGGCCGCATGCTGCTGGAGGCGGCCCAGCAGGGTAGCCTCGAGGAAGTGTTGACGGTGGCCAGCGCGCTGTCCGTGCAGGACCCGCGCGAGCGTCCGGTGGAGCGGCAGCAGGCCGCCGACCAGGCGCACGCGCAATGGAAGGACCCGGATTCCGACTTCGCCGCGCTGATCAATCTCTGGCGTGGCTTCGAGGAGCAGCGCCAGGCGCTGGGTTCCAATGCCCTGCGCAGCTGGTGCCGGAAGAACTTCCTCAACTACCTGCGCCTGCGTGAGTGGCGCGACGCCCACCGCCAACTGACCCTGATCTGCCGCGAACTGAAGCTGCCGTTCGGGCGTCCGGCCAAGGCCGAGGCGCGCAAGCCGGAGGCGAAGAAAGGCGCGTCGGCCGACAACGAACGCGAGGTACCGGGGATCGATTACGCGGCGGTCCACAAAGCGATCCTGTCCGGCCTGCTCAGCCAGATCGGGCAGAAGGCCGAGGAAGGCGACTACCTCGGCGCTCGCCAGCGACGTTTCTGGATCCATCCGTCCAGCGGCATCGCTCGCAAGCGCCCGCAATGGATCATGGCCGCGGAACTGGTGGAGACCACCAAGCTGTTCGCCCGAATGGTCGCGAAGATCGAGCCGGACTGGCTGGAGCCGCTGGCTGGGCACCTGATCAAGACCAACCACTTCGAGCCGCACTGGGAGAAGCGTCGCGGCCAGGTGGTGGCGTTCGAGCAGGTCACCCTCTACGGCCTCATCGTCATCGGTCGACGTCCGGTGCACTACGGTCCGATCGACCCGCCGGTGGCGCGCGAGCTGTTCATCCGCGAAGGCCTGGTGCGCGGTGAGATCAACAGCCGCGCCAAGTGCCTGAGCGCCAACCGGCAGTTGCTGGAAAAGCTCGACGAGCTGGAAGCCAAGGCGCGCCGGCGCGACATCCTGGCCGACGAGGAAACCCTGTTCGCCTATTACGACGCGCGCCTGCCGGCGGATATCTACCAGACCGCCAGTTTCGAGAAATGGTACGCCCGCGAGCGGCAGAACCAGCCGGACCTGCTGCTGATGCGCGAGGAAGACGTGCTGGCCCGTGAAGCCAGCGAAGTCACTGCGGCGCAGTACCCGGATCGCCTGCGCCTGGGCGACCTGCACCTGTCGCTGAGCTACCAGTTCGAGCCCGGCACCGCGCGCGACGGCGTCACCGTGCGGGTACCGGCGCCGCTGCTGCCGCAATTGCCGGCCGAACGCATCGACTGGCTGGTGCCCGGCCTGCTCTACGACAAGGCGGTGGCGCTGGTGCGCAACCTGCCGAAGGCGATCCGCAAGAGCTTCGTGCCGGTACCGGACTTCGTCCGCGCCGCCCTGGAGCGCATCACCTTCGGCGAAGGTTCGCTGCCGCAGGCGCTGGGCCGCGAGCTTCAGCGCATGACCGGCGTGCGGGTAGCCGACGAGGCCTGGGCCGAGGCGGCGACGCAGTTGGACGATCACCTGCGGATGAACATCGAGGTGGTCGACGCCCAGGGCAAGTTCCTCGGCGAGGGCCGCGACCTGGCCGAACTCATCGCGCGTTTCGCCGAAGCCAGCCAGGCGGCGCTGGCGATACCCCAGGCCGACAAGGAACAGCAGCGTCCGGTGGAGGCCAAGGCCTTCGCCAGCGTCGCCGAGAAGGCCCAGCAGAAGGTCGCCGGATTGTCGATGACGGTATACCCGGCGCTGGTGGAGGAGCAGGGCGAGGTCAAGGAAGGGCGCTTCCCGACCCAGGCCGAGGCCGACTACCAACACCGCCGCGCCCTGCAACGACTGCTGTTGCAGCAACTGGCCGAGCCGGCCAAGTACCTGCGCGCCAAGCTGCCGGGGCAGACCGAGATGGGCCTGCTGTACCGCGAGCTGGGACGGGTCGAGGCGCTGGTCGAGGACATCCTCCTGGCCAGTCTCGACAGTTGCGTGTTGCAGGGCGAAAGCCTGCCGCGCGACGGCGCCGCCCTGGCCGCGCTGGCCGAGCGCAAGCGCGCTGCCTGGAACGAGCACGCCGAGCGCCTGGCACGCCTGGTGCTGGATATCCTCAAGCTCTGGCACGGCCTGCAGAAGCGCTTCAAGGGCAAGGTCGAGCTGGCCATGACCGTGCCGCTGAACGACGTCAAGGGCCAACTGGCCAACCTGGTGTATCCGGGGTTCGTCCGCGCCACCCCGCTGGAGTGGTTGAAGGAGTATCCGCGTTACCTCAAGGCCATCGAGCAGCGCCTGGACAAGGTCGCCGGCCAGGTCCAGCGCGACCGGGTGTGGAGCGGCGAGCTGGGCGAACTCTGGGCGCAATACCAGGCGCGCCTCGCCAAGCACGCCCAGGAAGGCAAGCGCGACGCCGAGTTGCAGGTGTATCGCTGGATGCTGGAGGAGTACCGGGTCTCGCTGTTCGCCCAGCAACTGGGAACCCGGCTGCCGGTCTCGGACAAGCGCCTGGCCAAGCAGTGGAGCCAGGTCGAGGGCTAGTTCCAGGGATACCGCGCGAAACGAAAAAGGCGCGCCGGTCGAAACCGGCGCGCCTTTTTCGTTCTGGTCCGATCAGTCGCGCAGGTTCAGTGCGCGACGGATGGTGAAGAACAGGTCGGTCTGGTCGGTCAGGCCGGTGACATTGGCGGCCTGCGGGCCGTAGGCGGCGATGCGCAACTGGGTGCCGGTGTGCTCCTGGGAGCCTTCCTCGGAGTTGCCGTAGCTGATCGCCAGCGGCGCGCCGTCCTTGGTCGTGAGCAGTTGGGTCAGCCCCGGCGCGGCGGTTTCCGGCGGGATGATCTGGCTGGAGTGGGCGTGGTCGGCGGTGACGATCACCAGGGTCTCGCCATCGGCCTTGGCGAAGGCCAGGGCCTTCTGCACGGCTTCGTCGAGGTCGACGGTCTCGCCGATCTGGCCGCACGGATTCGCGGCGTGGTCCTGCTTGTCGATGGACGCGCCCTCGACCTGCAGGAAGAAGCCGTTCGGATTGTCCTTCAGCAGCTCGATGGCCTTGCTGGTCATTTGCGCCAGGGTCGGGATGTCGGCGGTGCGCTTCGGGTTCGCCTCGCAGCTCACCGCCGGCTGGTTCAGGTTGCCGTGGTAGGTGGCGGTCGGACCGAGCCAGCGCACTGGCATGTTGCCCGGCGCGAACAGGCCGATCAGCGGCTGCTTCTGGTTGGCGCGGCGCACGGCTTTCAGCTCGTCGAGGTTCTCGACGATCCGGTAGCCGCGGGCTTCGGCCTGGGCGCGGAGGGTCTTGCCGGCATAGCGGCCAGCCTTGGCGGTTTCCGCGAAGGTCGCGGCGCCGCCGCCGAGAACCACGTCAGGGCGGGTCTTCAGCCACTGCTCGGTGATCGAGCCGGCGCCGCCGTTCTCCAAGGCATTGCTCGGGCACTGCTTGCTGGTTGCCTCGGGGCCGTAGCACTTGCGAGCGGTGACGTGGGCGAGCAGGGCGGCCGGGGTGGCGTCCTGCAGCTCGGCGGTGGAGACGTTGCCGGTGGCCTTGCCGTTGAGCTTGGCCAGCTCCAGCAGGTTGCGGTGCGGCTGTTCGTGGATATCCACGCCGATTGCGCCGTTGTACGACTTGACCCCGGTGGTCCAGGCGGTGGCGGAGGCGGCGGAATCGGTCACGTAGTCCGGCAGGCCGCTGTCCTTGTGCAGGGAGTAGTGGGTGTACTGGCCGGTCAGCGGCAGCGCATCGATACCCTTGAAGTAGCCGCCCGCGCCGCGCGCGTAGTTGCGCGCCACGGTGATCTCGGAGTCGCCCATGCCGTCGCCGATCAGCAGGATCACGTTCTTCGCCTTCTTCTTCGACAGCGACTGCTTCAGGGCCTGGGTCAGGTCCTGCTCGACGCGCCGTGCGCCGCCGTACTCGCTGAGTTCGCCACGGGCCTGGCGGTTGAACAGCGACGGATCGTCCTGGCGCGCCTGGGCCGGCAAGGCGCTGCCGAGCACGGCCATGGAGACGGCAAGAGAGAGGGCGAGGGGATAACCTGGGGTCATGACGCATTTCCCTATGTTGAGGAGGTGGCTGTGCGAGACGGCAGGGCCATCCGGCGAGTGCTACGAAAGTAGGGAAGGGTGATGACGGGCTTGTGACAATTTCTTTCGAAGTGTGTGGAGCGCGCGACGCATCACGTCGTGACGAGCGGGGAGCGAGCCGGTATGGTGCGCAGGTCTATTCCGGTTCGTTCAAGGAAAGCCTCCATGAGTTTGCACGGCGTTTACGATTCCCAGAACATCTTCGCCAAGATCATTCGCGGCGAAGCTCCCTGCTACAAGGTCTACGAAGACGAGGACGTGCTCGCTTTCCTCGATCTGTTCCCGCAGTCCTACGGGCATACCCTGGTGATTCCCAAGCACGCCGAGGCGCGCAACCTGCTCGAGATCGATGCGCAGAACCTGGCCAAGGTCATGGCCGTGGTCCAGCGCCTGACCCGCGCCCTGGTCGAGGAGGTGCAGCCGGACGGCGTGCAGGTCGCCCAGTTCAACGGCGCCCCTGCCGGGCAGACGGTCTTCCACATCCATTTCCACGTCATCCCGCGCTTCAGCGGCGAGAATCTCGGCATCCATGCGGCGAAGCAGGGCGACCCGGAAGTGCTCGCACAACTTCAGGAGCGTTTGGCGCAGCGTCTGCAAGGCTGATTGCGCATGGGCCGGCCCGGTTCGGGGGCGGTCCTTCGCTCGTCGGATTTTTCTGAAATATTTTGTTACATACTGTCGAGGGTCAGGCGCGCCGCGGTTTTCCGGCGATGTGCGCAACAATTTGCACAGTTTTTTTGACGTAGCATCCGCGCGATCACGCACTTCGGATCGAGCACGGCGAACAGGGACGCCAGCCGTGCAGGTTTTTCGAGAAACAGGGGACAGCGGATGTTCAACCCGGCCAACCAGACCCACTTCAGCCTCAGCCTCGACGGCCTCCGTCACGACCTGCAGGTCCTCGCCTTCAACGGCCACGAAGGCATCAGCCGGCCCTACCGCTTCGAACTCGAACTGGTCAGCGAGCGCGCCGGCCTCGACCTCGAAGCGCTCATGCACCGGCCCGCCTTCCTCGCCTTCACCCCGCAGGGCCAGGGTGTCCACGGCCTGGTCTACGGCGCTGCCCAAGGCGATGCCGGCAAGCGCCTGACCCGCTATCGCCTCACCCTCGTGCCGCAACTGGCCTACCTCGCGCAGCGCAGCAACCAGCGGATCTTCCAGCACCTCACGGTGCCGCAGATCGTCGCCCTGATCCTCGAGGAGCACGGCATCCTCGCCGACGCCTACCGCTTCCAGCTCGGCACCCGGTATCCCGAACGCGAATACTGCGTGCAGTACGACGAAAGCGACCTGCATTTCGTCCAGCGCCTCTGTGCCGAAGAGGGCATCCATTTCCATTTCCGGCACAGCGCCGAGGCGCACCTGCTGGTGTTCGGCGACGACCAGACGGTGTTCCCCCGCCTGGGCCGTCCCACCGCCTACGTGCACGACAGCGGGCTGGTCGCCGACGAACCGGTGATCAAGCGCTTCAGCCTGCGCCTGGCCAGCCGCACCACGCGCACCACTCGCCGCGACTACGACTTCGAGAAGCCGCGGCTGCTGCTGGAGGCCGGCAATCGCCCCGCTGCCGACGCCCCGGCCGAGCCGGACCTGGAGGACTACGACTACCCCGGTCGCTTCGTCGATCGCCAGCGCGGCAAGCTGCTCAGCCAGCGCGCCCTGGAGCGGCACCGCGCCGACCGGCGCCTGGGCGAAGGGGTCAGCGACCAGCCGCTGCTGGTCAGCGGGCACTTCCTGGAGATCGCCGAGCACCCGCGCGCGGAGTGGAACGACCTGTGGCTGCTCAGCGAAGTCTTCCACGAAGGCAAGCAGCCGCAGGTGCTGGAAGAGAACGTTACCTCCGACACGTCGGCCAGCACGGACGACTTCCAGCAGGGCTACCGCAACCGCTTCCTCGCGACGCCCTGGGAGGTGTTCTTCCGCCCGCCGCTGGAACACCCGAAGCCGCGCGTGCTGGGCAGCCAGACCGCGGTGGTGACCGGCCCGCCAGGCGAGGAAATCCACTGCGACCGCTACGGCCGGGTCAGGGTACAGTTCCACTGGGACCGCGAGGGCCAGGGCGACGACAAGAGCAGTTGCTGGCTGCGCGTAGCCAGCGGTTGGGCCGGCAACGGCTATGGCGGCATCGTCATTCCGCGGGTCGGCATGGAAGTGCTGGTGGACTTCCTCGAAGGCGATCCCGACCAGCCGCTGGTCAGCGGCTGCGTCTACCACGCCGCCCACCCGGTGCCCTACGAGTTGCCGGCGAACCAGACCCGCAGCGTCTTCAAGAGTCTCAGCAGCCCTGGCGGCGGTGGCTACAACGAGCTGCGCATCGAGGATCGCAAGGGCCAGGAACAGATCTTCGTCCATGCCCAGCGCGACTGGGACGAGAACATCGAGCATGACCAGAAGATCCGCGTCGGCCACGAACGCCACGACACCGTGGAGGCGAACAGCTACAGCGAGTTCAAGGCCGAGGAGCATCACACCGTGCACGGAGAGCGCAAGGTCGAGCTGAAGGCCGATGACCACCTGACGGTCGGCGACAGCCAGCACGTGAAGCTCGGTCGTGCCTACCTGGCCAGGGCCGGGCGCGAGATCCACCTGAAGGCCGGGCAGAAGATGGTGATCGAGGCTGACAGCGAACTGACGGTGAAGGCCGGCGGCAGCTTCATCCGGCTCGACGCAAGTGGCATCGCCATCAGCGGCCCGCTGGCACGGATCAATGCAGGCGGCGCGCCGGGAAGCGGCTCGGGGATCGCGATCAAGATGCCGCGGGTGCCGGGCATGGCCGACCAGGACAGCTCCGGCGCGCCACCCGAGGCGGTCGCGGCCAACCTGCCGCCGCGGCAACCGGTCTGCGAAGAGTGCCTGCTACAGGCGAAGAAAAGAGGCCAGGCGCTCGCCGAGCGCTGAGGAACCGCGATGACGCCGAACCCCCGCCATTGGGCCCGCGAGCTGTGGCAGCGCTCCCGCGATCGCGGCTTGCAGACCCACATCGATGTATTGGTCGATGCCACCGGGCTGGACGACTATCCCTTGCTCGCCGAGCATGCGCGGCAAAGCGATCCTCCGGCGCTGTTCAAATTGCTGGAGCAAACCCCGGAGGCCGCCCTGGCCGACGAGGGCCCGCTGCTGCTGCGCCTGGAAGACGGCCACGCGGCCTGGCTGGACGAACTGCTCGAACGCATCGACTGCCGCCGCCATCTGATGCTCCTGTTCAGCCCCTGGCCGTTGCCGCGCCTGGGCGAGCACCTGCGCAGCTGCACCCAGGCCGAGTGGAACCAGGGTCGTTCCAGCGGCGTACTGCGTTTCTACGAGCCGGGCCTGTTCATGGCCGTCAGCGACATGCTCGATCCCCGGCAGAGCCGTTACCTGCATGCCCCGGTTTCCAGCTGGCACTGGCTGGACCGCGACGGCCGGCCGAGGGCGCTGGCCGGTCATTACCAGGCCCACGAGACGCCGCCGCTGCAAGCGGCCCTCCGCCTGGAAGCGCACCAGGTCGCTGCCTTGCGCGCCTGGAGCGAGGCCGAAGCCTACCGCCGCGAATACTTCGTGCTGCCCCGCGAGCATGGCCTGGGCAGCCAGGAAAGCCTGCTCCAGCATCTGGTCCAGGCGCACCTGGCCGCCGACCGCCAGGGCTTGCAGGACTTCGACCAGCGCGATGCCTTCGTCGCCCAATGGCTACGCGAACAGACCCCCGGCCCCGGCTTTTCCCCGGCGGGAACGAGTCGCGCATGAACGGGCGCGGCATCGGCCTTCCCGCCCTGCTTCCGGGGCCCCTGCTGGCCGCGGGCTGCCAGAGCGGGCGGACATGCTGGCGGCGCCGGTGATGGGTTACAACCATACGTCCGCGGCGATCAATTGGTTTTCGGTGAATGGGGCGGGTGGACCGCGTTTAGACCCTTATCAGGGGGATGGTAGCCAGGTTTGTTGCGGAGTGATTCCAAAGAAGTGGAATCCAAATTTGAAAGCTGTCGTGGAATGGGAGAAAGATCCCAAACCGCACGCCGCTATAAGGCGAGATAAATATGGACGGCTGGATAAAGATGATTACTTGAGACATGCCTCAAGCTACACCCGACATAAGATGATCGTGGATATACCTAGATATAGTGAAAAAATATGCCTGTTGCAGGTGCATTTCCTCCCGTGCGACCAGGTCGTGGTCTCAACAACCTATTACAGCCAGGGGCATCCAGAGTATCCAGATAGAAAGTATTTTCAGAAGAGAGAGCCTTCATGCAAAAGCATCTTGAATGCAAAGGGGTTAAGGACACCTGTTTGGCTGATTGCTTTACTGATAGGTTTTTTGTTTTTACAAGCGTGCCAGGCAGGCCCTGATATGGTGTCTACTCCTATCGGAGGATACAAGCATACTTCGGCGGCTATTAACAGATTCAGTGTAAATGGTGCTGGCGGATTAAACCTTGGTCCATTTCAGGGGGAGCAGGGCAGGTATGTTGTGGTGTCGTTCCTAGAGTTTGGAAGCCGGGCTTGAAGGCAACCGTAGAGTGGGAGGTAGATCCTGAGTCAGGGGCTTATAAAGACTGGCCGGAAAGATATTTTTAGATGGCTGGAGAAAACGTATGAGAGAGCATGGGGTCTTGTATGTTCGTCATAAGGAAACTGTCGATATATCTTCTTGTGATAGTAAGGAGATTTGTTCGCTAAAAATGCACTTTCTTCCATGTGATAAGGTTACTACTTCAGTTGCCTGTTATACGCCGTTTCATCCTGAATATCCGAATAAAGGGTACTTTGATATGAGGGGTATGTCATGCAGAAGTTGATGAACTTGATCTGTGTGGGAAATAAAAATTCCATTGGGCTGGTGGTTTTTCTCAGCACCTTCTTTGGGCTGGTGGCATGCCAGGCTGGGCCTGAAGTGCTGTCTGCACCTATCATGGGTTACAACCATACTCCGGCGGCGATTAACGAATTTACGGTGAATGGTGCCGGGGGGCCAAACCTGGGCCCTCATCAGGGCGGAGGTGGGCAAGTATGTTGTGGCGTGATTCCAAAGTACTGGGTGCCGGGTTTGGAGGCGATTGTAGAGTGGGAAATTGATCCTAATCCTAAGGCTGAACTAAAGCGAGATCGGTACGGGAGTCTGGATATGCAGGACTATCGACGACATGCTAAAAATTACACGCATCACAAGGCGGTTGTTGAAATACCTAGGTATGAAAGGCCTGGGCCGATAAGAGTTCACTTTCTGCCTTGCAATCAGGTTCGTGTAACTGCTGCGGCCACTTCTCCGGGGTACCCTGGATATCCTTATAACTATCCGATGGTTATGGAGAGAGTGGCAGAATGTCCGAAGAAATAAATGTCTTGCGAGAAGATATTCGTGTGACTGTCAGTGTTGCTCCTGAATTTCCGAAGGAAAGGCTTCTTCCGCTTGAGCCAAGTGTTCTCTCTAAGAATATAAGTCGGCAGGTAAAAGAAGAGCGGAAGTATAATGAGGAAAAAATCAAGCGGGATAGGGAGGGTGGCGGAGAAAGCAGTGGAATACCTTGTTGTAAAACTCTGCATGTGAGCATAGGCTATGATGGTACTAATAATAATGATCGGGCTGATGGTGCATCATTGCCGCCTTCTAGAAGTAATGTGGCAAAGCTATTTCATGCTTCTGTCGGAGAAGGCTCCGTGCAGGAAGGGTTGGGTTTCTTTCGATATTACTGCCCTGGGGTTGGTACGGTATTTCCAGATATTCGGGAATATACTCCGTCGAGTCTCGGTTTGATTGCGGCGGCAGGTGGGGAGAACAGAGTAAACTGGGGAATAACCCGCTTGGTTGATGTTTTGCAAGGAACGCTTACCCCAGAAAGTCCTCTTCTGCTAGATGAGTCTCAAACAATGATTAAGAACATGGCAACCAATGGAATTGCCAAGGTTCTAACCGGTGGGTTGTTGGAGAACGGCGAGAAAAAACGCCGAGCTGCCTTGGAGCCAAAACTCAAGGAACTGGAGGAAAAGCTTCGCCAGCGTCAGGACTCAGGGCAGAAACCGCATATCCTGGCCATGCGTTTGTATATCTATGGATTCTCCCGTGGGGCGGCGGAGGCACGAGCCTTCGCCAACTGGCTGCAGGAGCTGACTCGGGCCAGCGGTGCCGATGGCCGGGTGGAATATCGCTTCGCCGGCCTGCCGATCTCCATCGAGTTCCTCGGCCTTTTCGATACCGTGGCGGCAGTTGGACTGGCGGATAGCGCGCCGTTCGCCGCCGGACATATGGATTGGGCCGACGGCACCATGCGGCTGCCCGACGAAGCCCAGGTTCAGTGCCTACCGACCACATTGCCGGAAGACTGCGCTTTTCTGAAACGTTGCGTGCATTTGATCTCATGCCATGAGCAGCGTGCCAGTTTTCCGCTGGATTCGATCCGCCGTCGCGACCTGGATGCCAACGGACGTCGTACGGGGCCTTCCTGCTATCGGCAGGGTACGGTGGAATATGCATACCCTGGTGTTCACTCGGATGTTGGAGGGGGTTATGGCGTTGGCAACCAGGGTAAGGCGGTGGGAGGTTCGGAATTCCTGCTATCCCAGATAGCGCTGCAGCATATGTATGCGGAAGCTTTTGATGCCGGTGCTCCTTTGCAGGTTCCCAAATCAGCCGTTCATCCGGACTTTCATGAAGTCTGGCGGGAGATGACGCCTGAAACCGAAGCGGAGTTCAGCGTCTCCGAAGAACTTGCCACCCGTTTCAACGCCTGGCAGGCCCAGGCCAAGGCCGGCCCCCTGGAAGAGGTGATCCGTCGCGAGACCGCGTTGATCACCGCCTGGCGCATCGACCGCTATGCCGGCGGGCTGCGCAACAAGGCGTTCTTCGCCAATGTCCCGCCGGACATGCCGGAAGCCCAGCAGAAGGCCTGGGAGGCCCTGCACAAGCGGCGTAGCCGGGAGTACGCGGCCGCCCAGCAGGGCGAGCCGCTCCCGCCGATGAGCGCCGCCGAACAGGCGGAGTGGGATCGCAACGTGGCGCTGATCGGCGGCGAGGACAAACTGCGCGACCTGCGGGTGGAGAAGCAGTTCGATCCGCCGCTGGACCAGCGCCAACTACTCGGCGCCGCCGCCGAGTTCGCCCATGACTACAAGGGCGACTGGGGCGTGCTCGACGACGGCATGACGGTGGGCGGAGTGATCGACCTGCTGCTCGGCGGCACCGTATTCCTGATCAACGAGGAAGACGAAGCCGAGGAATACAGCCAGATCCACCGCGACGGCAGCGCGCGCTACCACCAGTTGTTCAGCGCTCCCGACCGGGTGGCGCCGGGCCAGGAAAAGCTGGTGGCGCTGTTCGACGAACAGGTGCACGACTCCCGCGCCTGGTTCATGAACACTTCGGCGATAGGCCCGCGAGAACCCTTCACCGACTACTTCCGCTATCGCCTGGTGCATTTCGACAACGAGTCGAACAAGCGGCTCTCGGTACTGGCCACCGCCGGGCGGGTGGTAGGCGTAGGGGTGATGCTGGCCAGCGTCGGCCTCAGCGTCAAGCGTCGCGATCCGCGGATGCTGCTCGGGCTGTTCCTGCCATCGCTGGCGCGTCCGCTGCTGAGCGGCAAGGTCGGCCTGCCGGAGATCAGCGCCTTCGACCCGCTGACCGGGATCGCCTTGCCGATGGTCGGCGGGGCGGCGCTGGACAACCTGCGGGCCTTCACCTGCGAGCCTGGCGACAAGGTCGAGCAGATCGGCCAGTTGCCGCCACCGCCGCCGCTGGCGGTCGCGGCGGTGCAATCGCCCGCATTGCAGCAGGTGCTGCTGGCTCAGCAGACCGTGGAGGCGCTCAAGGCGCGCGACCTGGGCAGCCTGGCCGGGCTGGTGGCCAAGGCCGAACTCACCCAGGCGCCCGCGGCGGCGACCCCGGCCTGGCTCGCCGAGGCGAAGCAGGCCTTGCAGGACATGGGCACGGAGCAGGCGCAACCGCCGGGCCCCGGCTCGGCGCCGGGCTGGCTAAAGCGCGGCAAGGACCTGATGGAATCGCTTTGAACCTCGACCGGCGAACGCGGCCGACCTGTCGCCCCGGATCATTCGGCGCGGATGTCGAACCCGCTGCTGGCCTCGCTGACGATGCGGAAGCGCGCGTTGCCGTCCGCGGCGATCCGGGTTCTCAGCTCGCGGTTCAGCAGGCCCTTGCCGCAGAGAGTGTCGTCCTGGGTATCGATGCCGATACCGACCACATGCTCGCCCGCCGGCACCTGGAAGCTGGCTTCCTCGCCGACGCCGATGCGCGCGGCGACCTGGCGGTCGATAAGGAACGCCACGTAGCAGCCGCCGCCCAGGTAGCCATAGTCGCGGTGGACTTCCAGCCGGCCGCCACCGCTCACCGGTTGCTGGTAGCCGAGCAGGCGTTCGGCGGGGATCGCCCGGGTCTTCTCGGCGGGAACCGAGGAACAGCCGGCCAGGAGGAAAAGGATCGCTACGGCGTACATCGGGCGCATGAAGGCTCTCCGTCGAAAGGTTCCCTCAGGCTAGCCCAGTTTCGCTGGAGCGCGGAGCGACGGGGCGGAGTGGGCTAGAATGCCTGGCCTGTTCTTCCGGAGCCGACTACCGATGCGCCAGGCCCTGCTGATCGTCGACGTGCAACCCTGTTTCGCCCCGCCGGACTGGCTGCTGGAAGGCATCGGCCAACTGCTCGGGCGGATGCCCTCGGTGGCCAGCGTCGAGCGCCATGACGAATCCCGTACGCCGTTCCAGCGCCAGCTCGGCTGGCGACCGCCGCTCGACGATGCCTGCCTGGTGGCGGCCGACCGGGTCTTCGTCAAGCATGGCTACCTGCCGACGGCGGAACTCGTCGACCATCTGCGTGCGCTGCGAGCGGAACGGGTGCTGGTATGCGGCATCCAGGCCGACACCTGCGTGCTCGCCGCCGGCTTCGCCCTGTTCGACGCCGGCCTGCAACCGACCCTGATCGGCGACCTGGTGCTCGGCTCCTCGCTGGATCGCTCGGGGGAGCTGGGTGTGCGCCTGTGGAAGCATCATTTCGGCCAGGTCGTCAGCCTGGCCGAGGTGCTGGCGGATTGAGGCTCAGTGGGGCCGGCTGAGCAGCGCGACCGTGGCCTCGGCATTCATCATCCGCGCTGCCGCCAGCGGCGTCAGCCCGGCGGCGTCCTGGGCGTCACGACGGGCGCCGTGGGCCAGCAGGCTGGCGGCGACCTCGGCCTGGTTGAACATGGCCGCCATCATCAGTGCGGTCTTGCCGTCGGCCGAGGCGCCCTCGACGTCGGCGCCGCCGGCGAGGAGCAGTTCGACCATCGCCAGGTCGCCCTTGAACGCAGCGCCGGCCAGCGGTGTCTGCCCGGCCAGGTTGCGCAGGTCCGGGTCGGCCTTGTAGGCCAGCAGCAGGCGTACCGTGTCGGCGTGGCCATGGTAGCTGGCCAGCATCAGCAGGCTGTCGCCCTTGTGGTTGCGCAGGTTCGGCGGCAGGCCCTGTTGCAGCAGTTGCTCGAGGCGCTGGCTGTTGCCCTGGCGGGCCAGGTCGAACAGCTGGTGGACGAACTCCTGGGTTTCCATATCCAGTTCTGGACGAGGGCTATCGGTCATGGGGCTGCTTCCTTGTGAATACCGGGTTTGCCGAATGATAGGCGGCCTTGCCGAGGTGGGCTGTTGAGCATTGCCTATGGGGCGGGTTGGCAAATTCAATCGATGGTTGGGGTGGGAAGGTGCCAGCCTGCTGTGACCGGAAGCCGGCCTGGTTGCGTCGTCTTTACAGTTCGATACGGATATCGGTGGCGAAAACGGGGAAAATAAACCGATCGTGCGCCTATCGGCTGTGCCCGGCGTGCACTCTGGAATATCCTTGGCGCCTTCGATACCACTGAGCGGTGCGCGCGCTTGCCGAAGCGAGGCGGTGGCACACTGCGCAATGGCCGACCTTGCCCGGGCCCTGTACGAAAGCGCGTCGCCAACGTCTTTTCGTAGAGCGCCCGGCATCGCCGCGAGCGAACCCGTTTCCGGTGCCGGCCCCAGGCGGGCACCGCTATGCCTAATCGGCCCCGTTCGACGGCGGCCCAGCGAGAGAAGAGGAACAACTGTGCATAAAGCCGTCATCAGCGGAACCGGTCTTTATACTCCGCCCTACAGCATCTCCAACGATGAGCTGGTGGAGAGCTTCAATACCTTCGTGCGCCATTACAACGACCAGCACGCCGAGGCCATCGCCAAGGGCGAACTGGAGGCGCTGGCCGAGTCCAGCTCGGCGTTCATCGAGAAGGCGTCCGGCATCAAGAGCCGCTTCGTGATGAACAAGGAAGGCATCCTCGACCCGCAGCGCATGGTTCCGTACCTTCCCGAGCGCAGCAACGACGAGTGGTCGATCCTCTGCGAGATGGCCGTGGCCGCCGCCAGGGAGGCGCTGCAGCGTGCCGGCCGCAGCGCCGCCGACATCGACGGGGTGATCGTCGCCTGCTCCAACCTGCAGCGCGCCTACCCGGCGATCGCGGTGGAGGTGCAGGCCGCGCTGGGCATCCAGGGCTACGGCTACGACATGAACGTGGCCTGCTCCTCGGCCACCTTCGGTATCCAGGCCGCCACCACCGCGATCCAGACCGGCCAGGCGCGGGCGATCCTGATGGTCAACCCGGAGATCTGCACCGGCCACCTGAACTTCCGCGACCGCGACAGCCACTTCATCTTCGGCGACGCCTGCACCGCGGTGATCGTCGAGCGCGCCGACCTGGCCGTGTCGAAGCACCAGTTCGACATCGTCAGCACCAGGCTGCTGACCCAGTTCTCCAACAACATCCGCAACAACTTCGGCTTCCTCAACCGCGCCGACGAGAGCGGTATCGGCAAGCGCGACAAGCTGTTCGTCCAGGAAGGCCGCAAGGTGTTCAAGGATGTCTGCCCGATGGTCGCCGAGCTGATCGGCGAGCACCTGGCGGCCAATGAAATCCAGGTCGCCGAGGTCAAGCGCTTCTGGCTGCACCAGGCCAACCTGAACATGAACCTGCTGATCACCCGCAAGCTGCTCGGCCGCGACGCCGAGGCGCACGAGGCGCCGGTGATCCTCGACAGCTACGCGAATACCAGTTCCGCCGGCTCGGTGATCGCCCTGCACAAGCACCAGGACGACCTGCCCAGCGGCGCCATCGGGGTGCTCAGCTCGTTCGGCGCCGGTTACTCGATCGGTAGCGTGATCCTGCGTAAACACTGATCGTGGCGGCGCCTACCGACGCCGAGCTGCTGCCGCGCCTGCTGGCCGGCGAGCAGCGAGCCTTCCGCGAGCTGGTTGGCGCCTACCAGGGCGCCATGCGGGCCGTGGCCTGGGCGATCATCGGCAGATCGCATACCGAGGAAGTGGTGCAGGACGCCTGGCTCGCGGCGGTTCGCGGGCTGGACGGGTTCCAGGGGCGTTCGAGCCTGAAGACCTGGCTGCTGACCATTACCGCCAATACCGCCAAGAGCCGCTTGCGCCAGGTTCGCCGGGAAGTTTTCCTCGACGACCTGCCGGGGCCCCATGGTACGGTGGATGACCAGCGCTTTGCCGCCGACGGTCACTGGAGCCAGCCGCCGCACGCCTGGCACGAGGATTCGCCGGAAGCCCTGCTCGCTGAGGGCGAACTGCGCGATTGCCTGGACAAGACCCTCAACGGTCTGTCCGAGCTGCAGCGCAGCGTGCTGACCCTGCGCGAACGCCAGGGCTTGGAGCTGGAGGAAATCCGTGATCTCCTGGATATCACGCTTTCCAATGTCCGGGTGCTGCTGCATCGCGCCCGCCTGAAGGTCTTCGCCACCCTGGAGCATTTCGAGGAGACCGGCCAATGCTGAGTTGCAAGGAACTGGTCGCCCGGTCCAGCGACTTTCTCGATGGGCAACTGGACTTCCGCGGACAACTGGCGGTGCGCAGCCACCTGCTCATGTGCCGGCATTGCCGGCGCTTCATCCGCCAGATGCGCCTGACCCAGGCGACCGTGCGCCATCTGCCGGAAGGGCAGGGGCCGGAACTCGACCGCCTGGCCGCGCATCTCTCCGAATTGCGCAAGGACGCCGCGCGGCGCTGAGCCGGGGTACCCTCGACACCAAGCCGCCGCCCGCGATTCGTGGGCGGCGGCTTTTTCGTTTCCGCTATCCGGCGTGGGAGAACCGAACCCGGCCTGGCATGGGTGGCTCTCCCTTCCGCGTGACGAGGTCGAGGAGTGTGGCTGGGCTTGGCGGATATCGCTGCGCGATATGCACCCTACGGAGGGGCGGCAATCCGTTTCGCTGGGCGAGCATCCGAAGTTGAGGAGAACGCCTGGGACCTGGCGAATATCGCCGACCGATATTTCTCCAGCAGGGGCAATCCCTGAGTTCAGGCAAAGGGACGGGAAATTTTTTTCGACTCCGCTGTAACGCCGCCAGGGGTGCTCCGTCCATTGGAGCGAGGACGCCATACCGGCGCCCGCTACCAACTTCAGGAGTTACCCATGAAAAAGATTTCCCTCGCTTCTTCCGTCGTCGGCGCTGCTCTGCTCGGCGTAGCCAGTGTCGGCGCGCATGCCGCGCAGAATCCCTTCGCCGTGCAGGAGCTGAGCAGCGGCTACAGCGTGGCTGCCGCCGAGAAAGCCAAGGAAGGTTCCTGCGGCGAGGCCAAGTGCGGTGCCGACAAGGGCAAGCGCGAAGCCTCCAAGGCAGGTCATGAAGGCAGCTGCGGTGCGGATCGCAAGGCCAAGGAAGGTTCCTGCGGTGGCGAGAAGAAGGCCGGCGAAGGCAACTGCGGCGCCGACAAGAAGAAGTCGTAAGGCCTGAGGAGACGGACCATGCAACGGGAATTCGTCAGCGGCGCCGGGCTAGGCCTGCGTCGCGCGCTGCTGGAGCCGCTCGGCGCCGGCGATGAGGTCCGGGTCGACTTCCTCGAGGTCGCCCCGGAGAACTGGATCGGCATCGGCGGCCGTCTCGGCCGCCAGTTCCGCGAGCTGACCGAGCGCCTGCCGTTCCTCTGCCATGGTCTGTCTCTCAACCTCGGCGGCTACGCCCCGCTGGACATGTCGTTGCTGCGCGCGATCAAGGGTTTCATCGAGCAGCATGACATCCGTGCCTACAGCGAGCACCTGTCGGCCTGCGCCGACGACGGCCAGCTCTACGACCTGATGCCGCTACCGTTCAGCGACGAATCGGTGCGCCGGGTCGCCGAACGGGTCCGGGTGGTACAGGACGTCCTCGAGCGGCCGTTGATCGTCGAGAACGTCTCGGCGTATGCGCGCTTGCCGGGCGAGCTGGAAGAGGTCGATTTCGTCCGCGCGGTACTGGAGGAAGCCGATTGCCAATTGCTGCTGGACGTCAACAACGTCTACGTCAACGCCTGCAACTTCGGTTTCGACGCACACGCCTACATCGCCGCGATGCCCAGCCGGAGGATCGCCTACCTGCACATGGCCGGGCACGACGAACAGGGCGCCAGCCTGAAGATCGACACCCATGGCGCGCCGGTCTGCGATCCGGTCTGGGAACTGCTGGCACATGCCTATGCCTGCCATGGCGAACGCCCGACGCTGCTGGAGCGCGATTTCAACCTCCCGCCACTGAGCGAGCTGTATGCCGAAACCGATCGCATCCGCGAGCTGCAGCGGCGCAGCGGTGAAGCGCAACTGCGCAGCCTGGGGTACGGCACATGAACCACACGACCTTGCAACGGCGTTTCGCCGCACGTATCCGCGATCCGCAGCAGGCCTTGCCGCCCGGCATCGCGACGGAGCGCATGGCGATCTACGAGGAACTGTTCTTCAACAACCTGGACGGTTTCATCAGCAGCGGTTTCCCGGTCCTGCGCCGGTTGTTCGACGAGCCGCGCTGGCATCGCCTGGTGCGTGCCTTCATGCGCGAGCATCGCTGCCGCACACCGTACTTCAGCCAATTGGGCGAGGAGTTCATCGGCTGGCTGCAGGACGGCTACCGCGCGGAGGAGGGCGATCCGCCCTTCCTGCTGGAGCTGGCTCACTACGAGTGGGTCGAGCTGGCCCTGTCGCTGGCCGAGGCGCCTGTCGAGACGCTGCCGCAGGCCTGGTCGTGGTCGCCACTGGCCTGGCCGCTGGCCTATCGCTGGCCGGTCCATCGCCTGGGGCCGAGCCATCGGCCGGTGGAGCCGCCGGCCGAGCCGACCTGCCTGCTGGTCTGGCGCGATCCGGCGGAGCGGGTGCGCTTCCTGCACCTGTCGCCATTCGCCTATCGCCTCGCGCAGCGCCTGAGCGAGGAGGGCGAGGCGCCGGTGGCGCTGCTGCCGTTGTTGCGCGAGTTGGCCGGAAGCTGCGGCCTGAGCGCCGACGTGGAGTATTTCGAAAATGCCTTCGCCTTGCTGGAGGACTGGCACGCCCAGGGCATCCTCATGGGCGAGGGCGCTCTGGAGTGATGATGAAGACTGTCTTCCTGCGTTTACAGCATGCCCTCGACGTCACCCGTCGAGCGGATTTCCTCGCCCCGCTGGCGCTACGCCTGTACCTGGCGCCGGTGTTCTGGATGGCCGGCTGCCAGAAGCTGGCGGACATGCCGGCCACCATCGAGTGGTTCGGCAATCCCGACTGGGGACTCGGCCTGCCGTTTCCCGAACTGCTGGCCTGGCTCGCCGCGCTGAGCGAGGCCGGTGGCGCCGTGTTGCTGTTGTGCGGCCTGGCCGTGCGCTGGATCAGCCTGCCGCTGATGGTGACCATGCTGGTAGCGATCTTCGCCGTGCACTGGCCGAACGGCTGGCAGGCGATCGCCGATCCGTCCGCGCCGTTCGCCAACGCCCAGGTGCTGGAGGCTGGCGAGAAGCTGGCGCGAGCCCGGGAAATCCTGCGCGAATACGGCAACTACGACTGGCTGACGTCGAGCGGAAGCTTCGCCATCGTCAACAACGGCATCGAGTTCGCCGCGACCTACCTGGTGATGTTGCTCGCGCTGTTCTTCGGCGGCGCCGGCAAGTGGCTTTCTGCTGACTTCTGGATTGCGCGAAAATTGCGCTGAGATTTCTACCCATATCGAATAACCCGAAAGGCTCGTAGTAGAGGGCTTTTCGCGTTATTCGCATTGGAGATAAAAAGTTCCTATGTAATGAAACATTTATCTCCATGCAATTTGGCTGCAATCTGCCATCGCCAAGATTCCCCCCAACACAAAGGGGCCGCCTTACGGCCAGCGCGGAACAAGGGGCGCGCTGTAGCCAGGCACTCGCGTGTTGCCAATGCACACACCATTAAGGGGAAATCTTCGATGATCCGTAAGCACTCGCTCGGCTTCGTTGCCAGCGCTCTGGCTCTGGCCGTATCTGCCCAGGCGTTCGCCGGCACCGTGACCACCGACGGCGCCGATATCGTGATCAAGACCAAGGGCGGCCTCGAAGTCGCCACCACCGACAAGGAATTCAGCTTCAAGCTGGGCGGTCGCCTGCAGGCCGACTACAGCCGTTTCGACGGTTTCTATACCAAGAATGGCAACACCGCCGACGCCGCCTACTTCCGCCGCGCCTTCATCGAACTCGGCGGAACCGCATACAAGGACTGGAAATACCAGATCAACTTCGACCTGTCGCACAACACCGGCAGCTCCGACAACGGCTATTTCGACGAAGCTTCGGTCACCTACACCGGCTTCAACCCGGTCAACCTGAAGTTCGGTCGCTTCGACCCCGACTTCGGCCTGGAAAAGGCCACCAGCTCCAAGTGGGTGACCGCTCCCGAGCGTAACGCCGCCTACGAACTGGCCGACTGGATCAACACCCACCAGGACGGCATGGGCGCCCAGGTCAACTCGACCCTCGCCGACATGGCCTACCTGTCCGCCGGCGTATCCGCCAAGGACGCCGACGACAGCGACGGCGACAGCGTCAAGCAGTTCAACTTCCGCGGCGTGTTCGCGCCGATGCACGAAGCCGGCAATGTTCTCCATGTCGGCGTGAACTATGCCTACCGCGACCTCGACGACACCGCCTTCGACTCGCGCATCCGTCCGCGCCTGGGCATGCGCGGCATCGCCACCAGCGGCGGCAACGACGCCGGTGACAACGGCAACCGCGCGACCTTCGGCGGCGTCTCCAACTCGCCGGCCGGTTCCTACAAGGACGACAGCGTCTGGGGCCTGGAAGGCGCCTGGGCGATGGGCCCGTTCTCGGCCCAGGCCGAATACCTGGCACGCAAGCTGAAGGCCGATGACAACGCCTACAAGGACATCAAGGCCAAGGGTTACTACGCGCAACTGGCCTACACCCTGACCGGCGAGTCCCGCCAGTACAAGCTGGAAGGTGCCAAGTTCGACTCCGTCAAGCCGGAAAACAAGGAAATCGGCGCCTGGGAAGTGTTCTACCGCTACGACAACATCAAGGTGGAAGACGACAACGTGGTCGCCGATACCGCCACTCGCGAAGTCGGCGACACCAAGGCCAAGGCCCACAACCTGGGCGTGAACTGGTACGTCAACGATGCGGTGAAGATCAGCGCGGCCTACGTCAAGGCGAAGACCGACAAGATCACCAACAACAATGGCGACGATGACGGCGACGGCTTCGTGACCCGCTTGCAGTACGTGTTCTAAGAAGCGACAACGATCTGCTCCTGTTTTCGGCCTCGCTCCGGCGAGGTCTTTTTAATCGCTTCCTTACCCGGTTGTGGCGATGTTGGCAGCCTGCAACCGGGTCTTTCTTTCGTTACAGGTCTACCCGCAGGTACTGGCAGGAATATCCGAAAGCCAGACGGTTATCGGCAGAAACTCTTGGTTTTTATTGCAGTCATGCAATCTTCGCAAGGTTGTCGCAATATATGAAACAAGCTGTTACATCTGTCGCCCGGACCTGATGCCTCTAGGCCTGCGCCCTTATCCGACGGCCTCATCCAGGCGCTATCCGGCTGCCTGTCACAAAAGCTTTCGCGCTTTGCAGTCTCGCTGTCACAACCCATCCAGATGATCCCCCTCCAGCAGCGCCGGCCGGCGATAGAACCGGCCGTTTCCGCGCTGCTCAAGACCATTCGAAATCCGAACAGGGGACTTACCTGATGATTCGCAGACACTCGTGCAAAGGGGTGGGGAGCAGTGTTGCCTGGAGTTTGCTGGGCCTGGCGATTTCCGCGCAGAGCCTGGCCGGGACCGTGACCACCGACGGTGCCGACATCGTGATCAAGACCAAGGGCGGCCTCGAAGTCGCCACCACCGACAAGGAATTCAGCTTCAAGCTCGGCGGCCGCCTGCAGGCCGACTACGGCCGCTTCGACGGCTACTACACGAACAACGGCAATACCGCCGATGCCGCCTACTTCCGCCGCGCCTACCTGGAGTTCGGCGGCACCGCCTACCGGGACTGGAAGTACCAGATCAACTACGACCTGTCGCGCAACGTCGGCAACGACAGCGCCGGCTACTTCGACGAGGCCTCGGTCACCTATACCGGCTTCAACCCGGTCAACCTGAAGTTCGGCCGCTTCTACACCGACTTCGGCCTGGAAAAGGCCACCAGCTCCAAATGGGTCACCGCGCTGGAGCGCAACCTCACCTACGACATCGCCGACTGGGTCAACGACAACGTCGGTACCGGTATCCAGGCCAGCTCGGTGGTGGGCGGCATGGCTTTCCTCTCGGGCAGCGTGTTCAGCGAGAACAACAACGATACCGACGGCGACAGCGTCAAGCGCTACAACCTGCGCGGCGTGTTCGCGCCGCTGCACGAGCCGGGCAACGTGGTGCACCTGGGCCTGCAATACGCCTATCGCGACCTGGAGGACAGCGCGGTGGATACCCGGATCCGTCCGCGCATGGGCATGCGCGGCGTCTCCACCAATGGCGGTAACGATGCCGGCAGCAATGGCAACCGTGGCCTGTTCGGCGGCAGTTCGGCAGTCGAGGGGCTGTGGAAGGACGACTCGGTCTGGGGCCTGGAAGGCGCCTGGGCGCTGGGTGCCTTCTCGGCCCAGGCCGAGTACCTGCGGCGCACGGTCAAGGCCGAGCGCGACCGCGAGGATCTCAAGGCCTCCGGCTATTACGCGCAACTGGCCTACACCCTCACCGGCGAGCCGCGCCTCTACAAGCTGGACGGCGCCAAGTTCGACACCATCAAGCCGGAGAACAAGGAAATCGGCGCCTGGGAGCTGTTCTACCGCTACGACTCGATCAAGGTCGAGGATGACAACATCGTCGTCGACAGCGCCACCCGCGAGGTCGGCGACGCCAAGGGCAAGACCCATACCCTGGGCGTCAACTGGTACGCCAACGAGGCGGTGAAGGTTTCCGCCAACTACGTCAAGGCGAAGACCGACAAGATCAGCAATGCCAACGGCGACGATAGCGGCGATGGCCTGGTGATGCGCCTGCAGTACGTGTTCTGAGGCGCTCGGGCCCCGTCCGGCGGGCGGGGCTCGTTTCCGCAGGATGTTACCCGCGTCATGAAATTGCCTGGTGGATGTCCGGGCGGGCCGCCCAGCTTGACCCAGGGCACAGATCGCATGGCGGCATCTGGCTATGCTGGTCCCTCGGAAACGCTCTGGGAGGGACTGATGATCGGCTGGGGACGTGCCTGTATTGGCGTCGGGGGGCTGCTGTTGCTGGGCCAGTTGCTGGGGGGCGCCCTGCTGCTCGCGGACGACGGCGAAGCGACGCTGGCGGTCGAACACTTCTGGCAATTCGTCTTCCTGATCCCGGCGATCCTGGTGGCACTGGGAATGTTCGTCCTGCAGCATCACGTGGGTTCCTTCGCCCAGTTGTACCGCCGGCGTCTCGATGGCGCCTCCTACCTGCTGGTTTCCTGCGGCATCGCCCTGGTCCTGGGCAAGCTCTGCGTCCTGCTGCTCGCCTGAGCCCCTCGCGCGGCCCGGCATGTCCGGGTTTGCCCGAGGCATTCAGCTTCCTGATTTAGCCGGAGGGCGCTGAAACCCTTGGTTACACTGGCCTTCATCACACGAACAGGAAGGCAGGACCCCCTATGCAAAACCGCATGATGATCACCGGTGCCGGCTCCGGGCTGGGGCGCGAAATCGCCCTGCGCTGGGCGCGTGACGGCTGGCGCCTGGCGCTGGCCGACGTCAACGAGGCCGGCCTGGCGGAAAGCCTGAAACTGGTGCGCGAGGCGGGTGGCGATGGCTTCACCCAGCGTTGCGACGTACGCGACTACAGTCAACTGACCGCGCTGGCGCAGAGCTGCGAGGAGAAGTTCGGCGGCATCGACGTCATCGTCAACAACGCCGGGGTGGCCTCCGGCGGCTTCTTCGGCGAGTTGTCCCTGGAGGACTGGGACTGGCAGATCGCGATCAACCTGATGGGCGTGGTCAAGGGCTGCAAGGCCTTCCTGCCGTTGCTGGAGCGAAGCAAGGGCAAGATCGTCAACATCGCCTCGATGGCGGCGTTGATGCAGGGCCCGGCGATGAGCAACTACAACGTGGCCAAGGCCGGGGTGGTGGCGCTTTCGGAAAGCCTGCTGGTAGAGCTGGCGCTGGTCGAGGTCGGCGTCCATGTGGTCTGTCCTTCGTTCTTCCAGACCAACCTGCTGGACTCTTTCCGCGGCCCGAGCCCCGAGATGAAGCACCAGGTCGGCAAGTTGCTGGAGAGTTCGCCGATCAGCGCCGCCGACATCGCCGACTACATCCACGCCGAAGTGGCCAAGGGCAGTTTCCTGATCCTGCCCCACGAGCAGGCGCGGATGGCCTGGAGGATCAAGCAGCAGAATCCCCAGGCGATCTATGACGAGATGACCGCGATGGCCGGCAAGATGCAGGCCAAGCGTCAGCGCCAGGCCTGAGTGGAAATGGCTGCAGGCCAGCAGGGGCGCGGCTTTGCACCATTGCGGTGCGGCGCAGATAATGCTTGCCCAAGGCGGTGCGATCGAGTAGCTTGAGTCACCGGCCTGCCTGCCGAAGTACGTTGGACCCCACAAGAAGCCTCGCTCATTTGCGAGGCTTTTTGCTTTTCCGCCCTCGCGCCCTGTGCTAGAAGGCTGCCTCTGCGAGTCCGTTCTGTTCTGGAGTACCCCTGTGGAGTCTGAATCCATCGTCTATGGCTGCATCCGCGACTGGCCGGGCGATTCGATGGAGCGGCGCATGCGTCGTGCCGCCAACCGCCGCGTGCTGGACAGCCTGCCGGGCGGCGAGGCCTGGCCGTTCCTCGGACGCGAGATGTTCAGCCGCTGCGAGCAGTCCGGGGCCGGGCTCTACCAGACCCAGATCATCCACTTCGGTGCCAGCTACCAGGCCATCGAATACGAGTGGAGCCTGTGGGTCGAGCAGTTCGAGGCGTTGCTCAGGCGCCTCTACTGGGCCAGCGCGGTGGTCCACCTGGAGACCGAAGTGAACGGCAGCCATACCTTTCGCTGGGAGTCCGAGCGTGGCTTCCATACCCCCCAGGAGAGCGACCTGCAGGTCCGCTGCGCCTGGGAGCGGGAGGGCGGGCGGCGGTGATCAACTACCTCTGGTTCGTCCTCGCGGCGTTCTGCGAGATCGCCGGCTGCTACGCTTTCTATCTCTGGCTGCGGCTGGGCAAGAGCGCCCTGTGGGTGCTGCCCGGCCTGCTCAGCCTGACCCTGTTCGCCTTGCTGCTGACCCGCGTGGAGGCCAGCTACGCCGGCCGCGCCTATGCCGCCTATGGCGGCATCTACGTCGCCGCGTCGCTGTTCTGGCTGGCTTTTGTCGAGCGCTCGCGGCCGCTATGGAGCGACTGGCTGGGCGTGGCCTTGTGCGTGGTCGGTGCCAGCGTCGTGCTGTTCGGCCCGCGCCTGTCTCAGTGACTCAGGCGGGGTGGGTGGCGCGCCCGTCACGGGCGCCGGACCCCGAACCGGCGGATCACTGCGAAGTGTTGCGCTGTACGTCACCTTTTTCCTGATCCAGTTCCTTGAGCATCTGCGCGTAGGCATCGCAATCGCTCGGCCGGTTCTGTTCCGAGCGGGCTTCCTGGCGCTGGCGCAACTGCTCGTTGAGTTCCCTGGCCCGTTGCGGGTTCTTCTGGGTGATCGAGGCGACCTTGGTGGCGACTTCCTTGCCCATCTTTTCCGCCTCCGCTTCGGAACAGGCGAAGACCGGCGTGGCGACCAGCAAGGCGCAGGCGCTGGCGAGGGCGAAAAGCGGTTTCATGGCGTACTCCTATGGGGTGGTACTGAGCGGTGGAGCCCGGTCGAGCCGACAAAGTTCAGCCGCAACGCCGGACGGCGACCGATTCGAACCCTCGCGGCGGGTTGCGGGTCGCACGCATAGAGAGGGTGCGAAGGACCCTCGTTGCTTATGCCGCAGGAGGTATGCCATGACTCACGATTGGGATCTGGTCGAACGGTTGCTGCTGGAGGTCCGGCAGTCCGCCCATGAGAACTTCGCCCCGCGCGCCCATGCCGAACGCCTGGCCGAGGAACGCTCCCAGGCCGGGCAGCGGGTCGGCGACATGGATGCGTTGAAGCAGAAGGCCGCCGACTACGAGGCGATCCTGCTGGAGGGCGGCTTCATCGAGCCGCGTCCGGAAGAGCAGGGCGGCAATGGCGAGAACTTCGTCCTCACGCCGCGCGGCGAGCGCCTGCTCGGCCTGATCGGCGGCGAGACGCCGAAGGCCGCCGAGGCTCGCCGGCTGCTCGAGGAGAACGGCAGCGAAGCGCTGCACGCCGAGCGCTTCGACCGTTTCGTCGCCGGGCTCTGAAACTGCGCCCGACGGGCGATCGGCGGGGCTTGTGAGTCGCCCGCGGCGCCACCATAGTGCGGAGCATGATGCCTATTTCATCCTCTTCCGCCCGCCGCGCCGAGCCGGCTCCGCGGCCCCTGGCGGAGTTCCATCCCGCCGTCCGCCAGTGGTTCGAACGCCACTTCGCCGCGCCCACGCCGGCCCAGGTCGAGGCCTGGCCGGCGATCCGCGAGGGGCTTTCGACCCTGGTCGCCGCGCCCACCGGTTCGGGCAAGACCCTGACCGCCTTCCTCGCCGCCATCGATGCCCTGGTGGTGGAGGGGCTGGCCGCCGGCGGCGAGTTGGCGGATGCTACCCAGGTGGTCTATGTCTCGCCGCTGAAAGCGCTGTCCAACGACATCCGCATCAACCTGGAGCAACCGCTGGCTGGCATCCGCGAGGAACTGGCGCGTCTCGGCCTGCCCGACGTCGATATCCGTAGCGCGGTGCGCACCGGCGATACGCCGCAGGTCGAACGCGGAGCGATGCGCAAGCGCCCGCCGCACATCCTGGTCACCACGCCCGAATCGCTGTACATCCTGCTCGGCTCGGAGTCGGGCCGGCAGATGCTTGCCGGGGTGCGCAGCGTGATCGTCGACGAGATCCATGCCCTGGCCGGCAGCAAGCGCGGCAGCCACCTGGCGCTGTCGCTGGAGCGCCTGCAGGCGCTGTGTCCGCGACCGCTGCTGCGGATCGGGCTGTCCGCCACGCAGAAACCGATCGAGAAGGTCGCGCGCTTCCTCGTAGGCGCCAGCGGCAATCCGCGCGATCCGGCCTGCCGGATCGTCGACATCGGCTATACGCGCCCCCGCGACCTGGGCATCGAGGTACCGCCGGTGGCGCTGGAAGCGGTGATGTCCAACGACACCTGGGAGCTGGTCTACGACCGCCTGGCGCACCTGGCCGGCGAGCACCGCACCACCCTGGTGTTCGTCAACACCCGGCGCATGGCCGAGCGGGTCACCCGCTTCCTCGCCGAACGCCTCGGCAGCCGCCAGGTGGCGGCCCACCACGGCAGCCTGGCCAAGGAGCTGCGCCTGGATGCCGAGCAGCGCCTCAAGGCCGGGCAATTGAAGGTACTGGTGGCGACCGCCTCGCTGGAGCTGGGCATCGATATCGGCGACGTCGAGCTGGTCTGCCAGTTGTCGTCGCCGCGCTCCATCGCCGCCTTCCTGCAACGGGTCGGGCGTTCCGGGCACAGCGTCGGCGGCACCCCCAAGGGCCGGTTGTTCCCGACCTCCCGCGACGACCTGGTGGAATGCGCGGCGCTGCTCGACAGCGTGCGCCGTGGCGAGCTGGACAGCCTGGTGCTGCCACGCCAGCCGCTGGACGTGCTGGCGCAGCAGATCGTCGCCGAAGTGGCCTGCCAGGAGTGGCGCGAGGACGACCTCTATCGCCTGGTGATCCGCGCCGAGCCCTACGCCGGGCTGGAGCGCGAGCGCTTCGACGAAGTCCTGCGGATGCTCGCCGAGGGCTACCACTCACGCCTCGGCGTGCGCGGCGCCTATCTCCATCGCGATGCGCTCAACGGCCTGCTCCGTGGCCGCCGTGGCGCGCGGCTGACCGCGCTGACCTCGGGCGGGACCATTCCCGATACCGGCGACTACAGCGTGCTGCTGGAGCCGCAGGGCCTGCTGGTGGGAACGGTCAACGAGGACTTCGCGGTGGAGAGCCTGGCCGGCGACGTGTTCCAGCTGGGCAACACCTCGTACCGGATCATCCGCATCGAGCCGGGACGGGTACGGGTCGAGGACGCCCAGGGCCAGCCGCCGAACATTCCGTTCTGGCTGGGTGAGGCGCCGGGGCGCAGCGACGAGCTGTCGGCCAGCGTGGCGCGCCTGCGCGACACCCTCGACGAGCTGCTCGGCGAAGGCCAGGCATTGCCGGAAGGGCGGCGGCTGGAGCCAGCCATCGCCTGGCTCGGCGCCACCCTCGGGCTGGACGATGGCGCCGCGCGGCAGATCGTCGAGTACCTGGCCCGCGCCCGCCAGGCCCTGGGTGGCCTGCCCGGGAGCCGGCGGCTGGTGATGGAACGCTTCTTCGACGAATCCGGCGGCATGCAACTGATCATCCACAGTCCCCACGGCAGCCGCCTCAACCGCGCCTGGGGCCTGGCGCTGCGCAAGCGTTTCTGCCGCAGCTTCAACTTCGAGCTGCAGGCGGCGGCCACCGAGGACGCGATCATCCTCTCGCTGTCCACCAGCCACAGCTTTCCCCTCGACGAGGTCTGGCGCTACCTGCATTCGGCGAGCGCCGAGCACCTGTTGGTACAGGCCGTGCTCGACGCGCCGCTGTTCGGCGTGCGCTGGCGCTGGAACCTGACCACCTCGCTCGGTTTGCCGCGCTATGCCGGCGGTCGCAAGGTGCCGCCGCAACTGCTGCGGATGAAGAGCGAGGATCTGCTGGCCAGCGTGTTCCCCGACCAGGTGGCGTGCCTGGAGAATATCGTCGGCGAGCGCGAGGTGCCCGATCACCCGCTGGTGGCGCAGACCCTCGACGACTGCCTGCACGAGGCGATGGATTGCGAGGGCTGGCTGGCCCTGCTGCGCGACATGGAGAGCGGCGCGGTGGACTTGCTGGCGCGCGACCTGCCGGCGCCTTCGGCGTTGGCGGCGGAGATACTGACCGCGCGTCCCTACGCCTATCTCGACGATGCGCCGCTGGAGGAGCGGCGTACCCAGGCGGTACAGAATCGCCGCTGGAGCGATCCCGAGTCCGCCGACGACCTCGGCGCCCTGGACCTTGAGGCGATCGAGGCGGTGCGTGGCGAGGCCTGGCCGGAAGCGCGCAACGCCGACGAGATGCATGAGGCGCTGAACAGCCTGGGCTTCCTCACCTCGGGCGAGGCCGAGGCCAATCCGGGCTGGGGGGAATGGCTTGCGCAACTGTCGGAGCAACGCCGCGCCGGACGCCTGGACTGCGCAGGCAGCACTCTCTGGCTGGCGGCGGAGCGCCTGCCGGCGATGCGCCTGGTGCATCCCGCGGCGAAGGTGCCCGACGCTTTCCAGGCGCCTCGCGGCTATCCGCCGCCGGACTCGGCGGAAGCGGCGACCGTGGAGCTGACCCGCGCCCGCCTGGGTGGCTTCGGGCCACGCACGGCCGGGCAGTTGGCGGCCGACCTGGGCATCGGCCTGGCCGACCAGCAGTACGCGTTGGCCGCCCTGGAGCGCGAAGGCTATGTGCTGCGTGGCCGCTTCAGTCCTGGCGCGACGGAAGAGGAGTGGTGCGAACGCCATCTGCTGGCGCGCATCCATCGCTATACGGTGAAGCGCCTGCGCCGGGAAATCGAGCCGGTGGAGCGCGCCGATTTCATGCGTTTCCTGTTCGACTGGCAGCGCCTGGCGCCGGGCACCCGTGGCCGGGGTGCGGAGTCCCTGGCTACGGTGGTCGAGCAGCTGGAAGGCTTCCAGGCCGCGGCGGCCGCCTGGGAAAGCGAACTGCTGGCAGCGCGGGTGGCCGACTACGCCAGCCATTGGCTGGACCAGCTGTGCCGTTCCGGACGCATCGTCTGGGCGCGCCTGGCCGGACGCAGCAAGGCCGCCGGCGGTCCGCTGCGCAGCGCGCCGATCGTGCTCCTGCCGCGCCGCGAGCTGGGGCTCTGGAGCGTCCTGCAGCGCGACGCGCCGGAGCCGGAACTGTCGCCGCGCGCGGCCAGGGTACTGGAGGTGCTGCGCGAGCAGGGTGCATCGTTCTTCGACGAACTGAGCCAGGATGCCCACCTGCTGCGCAGCGAGCTGGAGAACGCCCTCGGCGAGCTGGTCTCGGTCGGCCGGGTCAACGCCGACAGCTTCGCCGGGCTGCGCACCCTGCTGATGCCGGCGGACAAGCGCAGCCGCCAGGAGCGCCGCTCGCGCGGCCTGCCGGGCGGCATGCAGGACGCCGGGCGCTGGGCGCCGCTGCGCCGGGCGAAGGCGGAAGAGGCGGGGCAGCGTTTGCCGGCGGAGGTTCTCGAACATGTCGCCCGGACCTTGCTGCGGCGCTATGGGGTGGTCGCCTGGCGCCTGCTGGAGCGCGAAGCCGACTGGCTGCCGCCGTGGCGCGAGTTGCTGCGCGTCTACCATCGCCTGGAAGCGCGCGGCGAGATTCGCGGCGGGCGCTTCATCGCCGGCCTGGCCGGCGAGCAGTTCGCCTTGGCGGAAGCGGTCGGCCTGTTGCGCGAGGTGCGCAAGCGACCGCCGGATGGGGCGATGCTGGTGGTGTCGGCAGTCGATCCGTTGAACCTGGTCGGCGGCCTGCTACCCGGCGAACGGGTGCCGGCGGTGACCGGCAACCGCCTGCTCTATCGAGACGGAGCGCCGCTGGCGGCGCTGGTAGCCGGCAAGGTGCGGATGCTCGCGGAAGTCGACGGCGAGACCGCGCAGCAGATCCGTGCGCTGCTGATCCGCCGTCACTGAGGCCCGCTCAGCGCAGGCTCAGATGGCGGCTGAGCAGGGCCCGCAACGCGGCCGGCTTGACCGGCTTGGACAGGTAGTCGAGGCCGGCGGCGTGGATCTCCGCCACCAGTTCCGGCCGCGCGTCGGCGCTGATCACCACGCCCGGCACCGGCTCGCCCAGGCGCGTACGCAGCCAGGCCATCAATTGCGTACCGGTCTCGCCGTCGTCCAGGTGATAGTCGATCAACGCCAGTTGCGGGCGCATCTCGCTGTCCAGCAGCGTGGCGCATTCCTCGCGGCTGCGCGCGGTCCAGACCTGGCAGCCCCAGCGGCTGAGCAGGCTGTTCATGCCGGCGAGGATGCTGTCTTCGTTGTCCACGCAGAGCACCTGGGCGCCGTTCAGCGCTTGCGCCGGTTCGGCCTTGTGGCCGTTGGCCAGGGCCGGCGGCGCCTGCCGCGCCAGCGGTACGCGGACGCTGAAGACGCTGCCCTTGCCCGGCCAGGAACGTACCTCCAGCGGATGGCCGAGGACCTTGCAGAGCCGGTCGGCGATCGCCAGGCCGAGACCGAGGCCTTTCTCCGCGCGGGTCTGGTGGCTGTCCAGGCGCTTGAACTCTTCGAAGATGACTTTCTGCTTGTCCGGGGGGATGCCCGGCCCCTGATCCCAGACTTCCAGGCGCAGGTAGCCGTCCTCGCGGCGCACGCCGAGCAGCACGTGGCCCTTGGCGTAGCGGAAAGCGTTGGTCAGGAAGTTCTGTAGGATGCGCCGCAGCAGCTTGATGTCGCTGTCCACCCGCAGCTGGCTGCCGCGCAGGCGGAAATGCAGGCCCTGTTCCTGGGCCAGCGCCTTGAACTCGACGCCGAGGGCATCGTAGAGGTTGTTCAGCGGGAACGGGTTGCGTTCGGCGCTGACCCGGCCGCTTTCCAGGCGCGAGATGTCCAGCAGGTCGGTGATCAGGTCCTCGGCGGAACGCAGCGACGAGTCGAGGTGCTGCACCAGGTCGCGGACCTCGCCGGGCAGCGCGTCCTGGTGGGCGAGGGCGGCGGAGAACAGCCGCGCGGCGTTCAGCGGCTGCATCAGGTCGTGGCTGACGGCGGCGAGGAAGCGGGTCTTCGACTGGTTGGCGGCCTCGGCGTTGCTCTTCGCCTCGCTGAGTTCCTGGTTCAACTGCGAGAGTTCCTGGGTACGCTCCTGGACCCGCTGTTCCAGCGACTCGTTGGCGCCCTTGAGGCCCTGTTCGGCCTCGCGGTAGGCGGTGATATCGGTGAAGCTCATGACGAAGCCGCCGCCGGGCATCGGGTTGCCGATCAGCTCGATGACCCGGCCGTTGGGGAACAGCCGCTCGGAGGTGTGTGGAGTGCCCTGGCGCATCCAGTACAGGCGCTTGGCCACGTGCATGTCCGGATCGCCGGGCCCGCACAGGCCGCGATCGGCGTTGTAGCGGATGATGTCGGCGATCGGCCGGCCGACGTAGATCAGCCCGTCCGGGTACTCGAACAGCTCCAGGTAGCGGTGGTTCCAGGCCACCAGGCGCAGCGACTGGTCGACCACGCTGATGCCCTGGGTGATGTTCTCGATCGCGCCCTGCAGCAGGGCGCGGTTGAATTGCAGCACCTCGGAGGCTTCGTCGGCGATCCGCACCACGTCCTCCACCTGCATCTCGCGCCCTTCGATGGCGGCCTTCACCACCGCCCGCGCCGAGGACGCGCCGAGGACCCCGGCGAGCAGGCGCTCGGTGTGCGCGATCCACTCGTTGTTGGCGGTCTGGTTCGGGGTGAAGCCCTTGCCCTGGCGGTAGGCGAAGCGGATGAAGCTTTGCCGCGCGCGTTCCTCGCCGACGAAACGCGCGGCGAGCATCAGCAGGTCTTCCACCTGCACCGCGAGCATGAAGCGCGAGTTCTGCCGCTGGGAGATCTCCTGGCCGATGAAGCGGCTGGCCTGCCAGTGCTCGGACACGCGGGTGCGCGAGAGCACCGAGACCAGGCCGAACAGGGCGAAGTTGCCGACCAGCGAGATCAGCACGCCCTGGGTCAGCGGCTCGATCGGCAGGCCGAAGGGATTGCTTGCCAGCCAGGTCAGGCCGGGGATGCGCTCCAGCGGCCAGCCGAGGCCCTTGGCCACCACCGGCAGGACCAGCGTATAGGCCCACAGCAGCGAGCCGGCGGCGAGGCCGGCGAAGACCCCGCGGCGGTTGGCCTGTTTCCAGTACAGCGCGCCGATCATCGCCGGGCCGAGCTGGGCGATGGCGGCGAAGGCGATCTGGCCGATGGTCGCCAGGCTGGCGCTGGAGCCGAGCAGGCGGTAGGCCACGTAGGCGAGCAGCAGGATCACCGCGATGCTCACCCGGCGTACGGTCAGCAGCCAGTGACGGAAGGCCTCGAAGGGCCGTTCGGTGTCCTTTTCCCGGCGTCGCAGCAGCCACGGCAGGAGCATGTCGTTGGAGACCATGGTCGACAGCGCGACGCTGGCGACGATGACCATTCCGGTGGCGGCCGAGGCGCCGCCAATGAATGCCAGCAGGGCCAGCGCCGGGTGCGCCTCGGCCAGCGGCAGGCTGATGACGAAGGAGTCCGGCATTACCCCGGCGGGCAGGTGCAATTGGCCGGCGAGGGCGATCGGCACCACGAACAACGCGGCCAGCACCAGGTAGATGGGGAACACCCAGCGCGCCAGGTTGAGGTCGCGCGGCTCGATGTTCTCCACCACGGTGACGTGGAATTGCCGCGGCAGGCACATGATCGCGGTCATCGCCACGCCGGTCTGCAGCAGCATCGCCGGCCAGTGCACGGTCTCTTCCCAGTAGTCGGCCAACTGCGGCGCGGCGCGGGCCTGGGAGAAGAGATCGGCGAAGCCGTCGTAGAGGCCGAAGGTGACGAAGATGCCCACGGCGAGGAAGGCGGTGAGCTTGACCAGCGACTCGAAGGCGATGGCCAGGACCATGCCGCGGTGGTGTTCGGTGACATCCAGGCTGCGGGTACCGAAGACGATGGTGAACAGCGCCAGCACCAGCGACACGATCAGCGCCGTGTCCTGGGCGCGGGTACCGGTGGAGTCGGCGCCGGAGCCGATCAGCAGGTTCACCCCGAGGACGATGCCTTTCAGTTGCAGGGCGATATAGGGCAGCACGCCGACCATGCAGATCAGCGCCACCACCACCGCCAGCGCCTGCGACTTGCCGTAGCGGGCGGCGATGAAGTCGGCGATGGAGGTGATGTTCTCCTGCTTGCTGATCATGATCATCTTCTGCAGCACCCAGGGCGCGAACAGCATCAGCAACACCGGTCCGAGGTAGATCGGCAGGAACGACCAGAGCTGGTCGGTGGCCTGGCCGACCGCGCCGAAGAAGGTCCAGCTGGTGCAGTACACTGCCAGGGAGAGGCTGTAGACCCAGGCGCGCAGGCGGGGTGAGAGCGGGGTGCGGCGACGGTCGCCATAGAAGGCGATGGCGAACAGGATGGCCATGTAGACCAGGGCGACCACGGCGATCAGCCCGATGGACAGCGACATGCGAACTCCGATGATGTCCCCGCGTGAAGCTGGCGTGAGGCGGGGGTCTTGCTTTCGCGCCAGTTTCGCACTTGTCGGCCCGCGCGTCAGGCCGCCTGCGACCAAGGTCGCACGCATGCTTGAGCCGGACGCGCGGAGTTGGTAGCGTGCCGGGCTGCGTGAGCGCGGACGGCCCCGGCGGCCGGCTGTCCGTTCATCGTAGCCGGTTTCGGCTGCGGCACTAAACGCGGCCGCTACGCTCTGATGGGAGCGGAGTTTTGCGTCGATGTCGAGGAGGGCGCCCATGTTCAAGCCGCTACCGATCACCCTGCAGCGCGGAGCCTTGCGTCTCGAGCCGCTGGTGGAAGCGGACATTCCCGAGCTGGTGAGCCTCGCCGAAGCCAACCGCGAGGCGCTGCAGTACATGGACGGACCGACGCGGCCGGACTGGTACCGCCAGAGCCTCGCCGAGCAGCGCGAGGGCAGGGCGTTGCCGCTCGCCGTCCGCCTCGGCGTGCAACTGGTCGGGACCACGCGCTTCGCCGAATTCCTTCCCGCCTTGCCGGCCTGCGAGATCGGCTGGACCTGGCTCGACCAGGCCCAGCACGGCAGCGGCCTGAACCGCATGATCAAGTACCTGATGCTCAAGCATGCCTTCGACAACCTGCGCATGGTCCGCGTGCAGCTCAGCACGGCGGCGAGCAACCTGCGCGCCCAGGGCGCCATCGACAAGCTCGGCGCGCAGCGCGAGGGCGTGCTGCGCAACCACCGGCGGCTGGCCGGCGGGCGGCTAGACGACACCTTCGTCTACAGCATCACCGACCACGAATGGCCGCAGGTCAAGGCGGCGCTGGAAGCCAGCTTCACCGGCTGAAGCCGGTTCCGTCGCTCCTGCGGTATGCTGGGCGGCCCGTCCGGACGGGCGAACGAGGAGACGGCAGTGCCGGACGAGACGAGCGGAGAACACACGCATTTCTGGCGCGCCGCCGAACTGGGCGGCGTCGAACTGCTGCACGCGCGCTATGTGGAGCAGCGCTTCGCGCCGCACGTGCACAGCAGCTTCGCCCTAGTCATCATCGAGCAGGGCGCGCAGCGCTTCCGCCATCGTGGCGGCGAGCACCTAGCCCCGCTGGGCAGCATGGTGCTGATCAACCCCGACGAAGTGCACACCGGCTCCAAGGCCCATGATGCCGGTTGGCTCTATCGCGGCTACTACCCGGAAATGGAACAGATCGACGGGATTCTCGACGAGCTGGAAATCCATCATAGCGGCGTGCCGCGTTTCGCCGACAGCGTGATCCACGACCAGCCCCTGGCACGCGCCTTCGTCCACTTGCACCGCCTGCTGGCCGAGCATGCCGGCAGCCTGGAAACCCAGACCCGCTGGCGCGAGACGATGCTCGCCCTGTTCCGTCGCCACGCCCGCCTGCCAGAAGCGCCGAAGGCCGGGCAGGAGCCGTTGGCGGTGGCCCGCGCCCGCGAACTGCTGGCGGCGCGGTTGCTCGATCCGCCTTCGCTGGAGGAACTGGCGGCGGCGGTCAATCTGTCCCCGTTCCATTTTGCCCGGGTCTTCCGTCGCGCCACCGGCATGCCGCCCCACGCCTGGCTCAGACAGCGCCGCCTGGAGCAGGCCAGGGCACTGCTCAAGAGCGGCCGGGCGCCGCTGGAGGTGGCCCTGGAGCTGGGCTTCGCCGACCAGAGCCACCTCGGTCGCCAGTTCAAGCAGGCCTACGGGGTGGCACCGGGTGAATACCGCTCGGCCTGCGCGCGCTCGTCCTTGACGACATACGAATAAGTCAAGCTCACATTTGCAAATCATTTGTATTTACGTTCTTTACGATTTGCCGTAATTTTGCGCCCCACTTTTTCCTGCGTCCCTGGGGGAGCCTCGATGTCGTCCGTGAGTTCGTTGTCGCGCCTGGCCGTCGCCATCGCGCTGGGTGTGTCCATGCAGGCGGCGCAGGCCGAAGAGGAAGCCAAGGAGCTGGGCACGGTCACCGTGGTCGGCGACTGGCTGGGCGAAGCCGACCAGGCGGTGGTGCAGAACCATCCCGGTGCGCGCAGCGTGGTGCGTCGTCGGGAAATGCTCGAGAGCGGTGCGCAGAACGTCCGCGACGTGCTGCGCAAGGTGCCCGGCGTGCAAGTGCAGGACAACAACGGTACCGGCGGCAGCGACATCTCCCTGAACGTCGGGGTGCGTGGCCTGACTTCACGCCTGTCGCCGCGCTCGACGGTGATGATCGACGGCGTGCCGGCGGCGGTGGCGCCCTACGGCCAGCCGCAGCTGTCGATGATGCCGCTGTCCATCGGCAACCTGGAGAGCATCGACGTCGTGCGCGGCGCCGGCTCGGTGCGCTACGGCCCGCAGAACGTCGGCGGGGTGATCAACTTCGTGACCCGGGCGATTCCGGAGAAGTTCTCCGGCGAAATCGGCACCACCATCGAGCATGCCGGCCACGGCGGCTGGAAGAAGCTCAACCAGGCGTTCCTCGGCGGGACCGCCGACAACGGCCTGGGCGTGGCGCTGCTGTATTCCGGGGTGAAGGGCGCCGACTACCGCGACGGCAACAACGACAATGATATCGACGACGTGCTGCTCAAGACCCATTGGCAGCTCACCGACAGCGACCAGTTGGCGGCCAACTTCCACTACTACGACGCCTACGCCGATATGCCGGGCGGCCTGACCCAGGCGCAGTACGACGACGATCCCTTCCAGTCGGTACGCGACTGGGACAATTTCCGTGGTCGGCGCAAGGACTTCTCGCTGAAGTACACCCGCCAGGTCGACGACCTCACCCAGTTCGAGGTGCTCACCTACTACAGCGACAGTTTCCGCGGCAGCAGCATCGCCGCGCGCAACCTCAGGACCATCACCTCGTACCCGCGCGACTACCATGTGTTCGCGGTGGAGCCGCGGGTCTCGCGGATCTTCTTCGCCGGCCCGACCACCCAGGAGGTCGGCATCGGCTACCGCTACCTGAAGGAAGCGATGAACGAGCGCGCCAGCCAGCTGGCCCTGGTCGACAATGTGCCGACCGTGCGTCCCGGCTCGGACGGCCATACCTACCAGGACCGTACCGGCGGTACCGAGGCCAGCGCCTTCTACATCGACGACAAGATCGATGTCGGCAACTGGACCATCACCCCCGGCATCCGCTTCGAGAAGATCGACAGCGACTGGCGCGACCGCCCGGTGCTCGGCCTGAACGGCAAGCCGGTGCAGGAGAAGAAGCGCAGCAAGGACTACAACGAACCGCTGCCGGCGCTGAGCCTGATGTATCACTTGAGCGACGAGTGGAAGCTGTTCGCCAACTACTCCGAATCGTTCGGCAGCCTGCAGTACTTCCAGCTCGGCCAGGGCGGCAGCGGCAACGATACCGCCGCCGGCCTGGAGCCGGAGAAGGCCAAGACCTACGAACTGGGCACGCGCTACGACAACGGCAGTTGGGGTGGCGAGATCACGCTGTTCTACATCGACTTCGACGACGAGCTGCAGTACGTCAGCAACGACGTCGGCTGGACCAACCTCGGCGCCACCAAGCACCAGGGCATCGAGACTTCCGGCCACTATGACTTCGCCGCTCTCGATCCGCGCCTGGACGGCCTGTCGGTCTACGGCAGCCTCACCTATACCCGTGCCACCTACGAAGGCGACATTCCCTCCTTCAAGGGGCGCGACCTGCCGCTCTACTCGCGCCAGGTGGCCACCGCCGGGGTGCGCTACGAGGTCGACCGCTGGACCTACAACCTCGACGCCTTCGCCCAGTCCATGCAGCGCGCGCCAGGGCTGAGCACCGACAGCCAGGGCAACTTCACCCACAACTACATCACCGAGCCCAGCGCCGACGGCCAGTACGGCGACATTCCCGGCTACGTGACCTGGAATGCCCGCGTCGGCTACGACTTCGGCCCGCAGGCGTCGAACCTGAAGCTCGGACTCGGGGTGAAGAACCTGTTCGACAAGCAGTATTTCACCCGCTCCAGCGACAACAATTCGGGAATCTACGTGGGTCAGCCGCGAACGCTGTTCATGCAGGCCAGCGTCGGTTTCTGAATATTCGGATGCGACTTGGCGCATCGTCCGACGACAGGCGTCCTGCGGTAACGCGGACGCCTGTTCTATGATGGGCGCGGAATTTCCATCGGAACGCTGTGGCCTGATCCGCGGTCCATGCAGTCCAATCGATGACGGGCTTCCTTTCGGCGGCCACGCAAGGTAACAAGGACGATGACCCAACATTCGCAATTCGCCCTGCTGGGCAAGCGGCGTTTCCTGCCGTTCTTCATCACCCAGCTGCTCGGCGCCTTCAACGACAACATCTTCAAGCAGTCGCTGATCCTCGCCATCCTCTATCACCTCAGCGTCAGCGGCGACCGCAGCCTGCTGGTCAACCTCTGCGCACTGCTGTTCATCCTGCCGTTCTTCCTGTTCTCGGCACTGGGCGGACAGTTCGGCGAGAAGTACAACAAGGACGCGCTGATGCGCGCGCTGAAGCTGGCCGAGGTAGGCATCATGCTGGTCGGCGCTGCCGGCTTCGTCTTCGGCAGCCTGCCGCTGATGTTCGTCGCGCTGTTCGCCATGGGCACCCACTCGGCGCTATTTGGCCCGGTGAAGTATTCGATCCTGCCCCAGCACCTGCACGAGGACGAACTGGTCGGCGGCAACGCGCTGGTGGAGATGGGCACCTTCCTGGCGATCCTGGCCGGCACCATCGGCGCCGGCGTGCTGATGTCCCATGCGCATTACGCGGCGGCGGTGGCCACCGCGGTGGTGCTGGTGGCCGCCTGCGGCTACCTGGCCAGCCGCGGCATTCCGCGAGCGGCGGCGGCGCTGCCGGGGTTGAAGCTCGACTGGAACATCTTCGCCCAGTCCTGGAGCATCCTCCGCCTGGGGCTCGGCCAGCGCCCGGCGGTCTCGCGCTCGCTGGTGGGCAACTCCTGGTTCTGGTTCCTCGGCGCGGTCTACCTGACGCAGATCCCGACCTTCGCCAAGGAATGGCTGCACGGCGACGAAAGCGTGGTGACCCTGATCCTCACCGTGTTCTCGGTGGGCATCGCGCTGGGCTCGATGCTGTGCGAGAAGCTTTCCGGTCGCAAGGTGGAGATCGGCCTGGTGCCGTTCGGCTCGATCGGCCTGACCGTCTTCGGCATCCTCCTCTGGTGGCACGCCGGCGGCATTCCCCCAGGCGAGGCGCCCTACGACTGGCTGGCGGTGCTGCGCCACCATGAGACCTGGGCGGTGCTGGCCGACATCCTGTTCATCGGCATTTTCGGCGGCTTCTATATCGTACCGCTGTACGCCCTGATCCAGGCGCGCACCGACGAGGACAAGCGGGCCCGGGTGATCGCCGCCAACAACATCCTCAACGCCCTGTTCATGGTCGCCGCTGCGCTGGTCTCGATCCTCTTCCTCAGCGTCGCCAAGCTGTCGATCCCGCAGCTGTTCCTCGCCCTGTCGCTGATGAACGTCGCGGTGAACGTGTACATCTTCAAGATCGTCCCGGAATTCACCATGCGCTTCCTGGTCTGGCTGCTCAGCCACACCATGTACCGGGTCCGGCATGTGAACCTGGAGGCGATCCCGGACGAGGGAGCGGCGGTGCTGGTGTGCAACCACGTCTCGTACGTGGACGCGCTGCTGATCGCCGGCTCGATCCGGCGGCCGGTGCGCTTCGTCATGTACTACAGGATCTTCTCGCTGCCGGTGCTCAACTTCGTCTTCCGCACCGCCGGCGCGGTGCCCATAGCGGCGCGCCACGAGGACGAAGGGATCTACGAACGCGCCTTCCAGCGCATCGCCGACTACCTGAGGGACGGGGAGCTGGTGTGCATCTTCCCTGAAGGCAAGCTGACCGCCGACGGCGAGATGAACGAGTTCCGCGCCGGGATCGAGCGGATCATCGAGGAAACCCCGGTTCCGGTGATCCCCATGGCGCTGCAGGGGCTGTGGGGCAGCTTCTTCAGCCGCGACCCGAACAAGGGCTTCTTCCGCCGACTGTGGTCGCGGGTAAGCCTGGTGGCCGGCGAATCGGTGGCGCCGGAGGCGGTGGAGCGCCTCGACCTGCAGGCGCGGGTGACGAGCTTGCGCGGCGAAGCTCGCTGATCGATCCGCAGAAACGAAAAAGCCCCGGCGATGCCGGGGCTTTTTTTGGCGAACTACAAGTTAGACAACTTGTACTTCGTCGGCTTGCAGGCCTTTCTGGCCGTTGACGACCACGAAGGAAACCTTCTGGCCTTCCTGCAGGCTCTTGAAGCCGGTGCCCTGGATGGAACGGAAGTGAACGAACAGGTCGTTACCGCTTTCCGGGGTGATGAAACCGAAGCCTTTGGCGTCGTTGAACCATTTTACGGTGCCGTTCTGACGATTCGACATGGTGTAACTCCTGAAACAAAGTTGATTGCGGCGACGGAAATATCCGAGCCGGTAGGTACTGAGTTGCAAAGAGTACGAGGAGCCGAGGCGATGAGCGGACCGAGATCTACCACACCAGGTCACGATTCACTGTGACCCAAGCAAGCACAGTGGTCGCAGAGTACGCGATAAAACTGCGGAAAGCGATACCCCTCGGAGCATATTCGATGGATGTCTAATGGCTCAGCTTGAGGCCGACCAGTCCGCAGACGATCAGCGCGACGCTGGCCAGGCGCAGCAATGCCATGGATTCGCCGAACAGGATGATCCCGGCGATTACCGTGCCGACCGCGCCGACCCCGGTCCAGACGGCATAGGCGGTGCCCAGCGGCAGGTGCTTCATGGCCAGGCCGAGCAGGCCCAGGCTGACCAGCATGGCGAGCGCCGTGAGGACCGTGGGAAGCGGCTTGCTGAAGCCTTCGGTGTATTTCAGACCAACGGCCCAGCCCACTTCGAACAGGCCGGCGAAAAACAGGATGATCCAGGACATGGCGATCTCCAGGGCAACGGGTGGCGGGGCCGTCCCCATTCGATCACCGGCCGGAGGCGGGTGGTGAGGTCGTCCTCACTGCGTGCGGTATTTTGCATGGTTCATCGGTCGGGACAAGGCTTCCCGACCGGGACCCAGTTCAACGCGGCGTATCATCCAGGCGCCGGAACAGGGCGGCCAGCAGCGAACCGGAGAGATTGTGCCAGACGCTGAACAGCGCGCTGGGCACCGCTGCCAGGGGCGAGAAATGGGCGTTGGCCAGCGCCGCGCCGAGCCCCGAGTTCTGCATGCCGACTTCGATGGCCAGGGCCTTGCGCTGCGCCAGCGGCATGCCGGTCAGCTTGCCGGTGAGATAGCCGAGCAACAGGCCGAAGCCGTTGTGCAGCATCACCACGGCCATGATCAGCAGGCCGGACTCGGCGATCCGCGCCTGGCTGGCGGCCACCACCGCGGCGATGATCACCACGATGCTGAATACCGAGACCAGCGGCAGCACCTCCGCCACCTGCCGGGTGCGCTCGCCGAGCAGGCGCTGTGCCAGCAGGCCGAGGGCGATGGGCACCAGCACCACCTGGAGGATCGACAGGAACATTGCCGCGAACGACACCGGCAGCCAGGCCGAAGCCAGCAGCCAGACCAGCGCCGGCGTGACCAGCGGGGCGAGCAGGGTGGTCACCGAGGTGATCGCCACCGACAGGGCGACATCGCCACGGGACAGCCAGGTCATCACGTTGGAAGCGGTGCCGCCGGGGCAGCAGCCGACCAGGATCACGCCCACCGCGATCTCCGCCGGCAACTGCAACAGGCGGCAGAGCAACCAGGCCAGGCCGGGCATGATGACGAACTGGGCCAGCACGCCGATCAGCACCCGTATGGGGTGCCGGGCGACCTCGCGGAAGTCTTCGCCCTTGAGCGTCAGGCCCATGCCGAACATCACCAGGCCGAGCAGTGGCGCGATGGCTGCGGTGAGCGGGAGGAACCAGGCAGGTCGGAAGAAGGCGAGGATGGCGAACAGCAGGACCCAGAACGGGAAGCTGGCGCTGACGAAGCGGCTCAGGGCGGTCAGGGCACGCATGGGCTTTCCTTGTTATTGGACGGCCGCCAGTCTGCCATGCCGGGCGCGACTCTCCCAGCGGCGGGCGCCGCCGGGAGAGCGGGGCGTCAGACGCCCTGGGGGATTTCTTCGCCGCCGAGGGCCTCGAAGAGCGCCGGAAGGAATTCGGCGAAGGTCAGCATCATCAGGGTGAAGCTGGCATCGAGCTGGCCGAGGGCGTCTTCGCCGCCGTCCTTTTCCGCCTGCTCCTGCAGCAGGTCTTCGAAGCGCAGGCGCTTGACCGCCAACTTGTCGTCGAGGACGAAGGACAGCTTGTCCGACCAGGCCAGGGACAACTGGGTGACCAGCTTGCCGGCGGTGAGATGCAGCTGGATTTCCTCGCTGGTCAGGTCCTGGCGCTTGCAGCGGACCACGCCGCCATCCTCGTGGGTGTCGCGCAGCTCGCATTCGTCGAGCACGTGGAAGTCGCCGGCGGCTTCCTGGGTCTTGACCCAGTCGGTGAGGGTCGCGGTCGGCGCGACCTTCACGCTCAGCGGGCGTACCGGCAGGGAGCCGAGCGCTTCGCGCAGCGTCGAGAGCAGGTCTTCGGCCTTCTTCGCGCTGGCCGAGTCGACCAGGATCAGGCCGAGGCTCGGCGCGATCGCGGCGAAGGTGCTGGAGCGGCGGATGAAGGCGCGCGGCAGCAGGGTCTGGACGATCTCGTCCTTCAACTGGTCGCGTTCCTTCTTGTAGACCTTGCGCATCTGCTGGGCTTCGATCTCGTCGACCTTTTCCTTCAGTGCGTCACGCACGACGCTGCCCGGCAGGATGCGCTCTTCCTTGCGTGCCGAGATCAGGAAGAAGTCCTGGCTGACGTGTACCAGCGGTGCGTCCGGGCCTTTGCCGAACGGCGCAGTGAAGCCGTAGGTGGTCAGCTCCTGGCTGGCGCAGGGGCGGGCGGGTTTTTCGCCGAGGGCTTTCTCGAGGGAATCGGCATCCAGTTGCAGATCCTGGGTGAGGCGGTAGACGAGCAGATTGCGGAACCACATGGGGTCGTTCTCTCCGGGCACAAAGGACCCATTATTCCGCCGCTGGCGGCTCAGGCCAACCCCGGTCCGTCGCTAACTCCTTGGAACGGCAGAAAATTTTTTTCATCGAGGGGCTTGCCAGGGGGCGAATCGCTCCGTAGAATGCGCCCCACTTCGAGAGTGAAGGGT